>DASYGA010000104.1:0-11180 GCA_036000265.1 Steroidobacteraceae bacterium
ATCCGCTACCGCGGCAAGAACATTCATGAAGTGCTGGAGATGACCGTGGAGGAAGCGCTGCGCTTCTTCCAGAACGTCCCCGCGGTCGCCGGCAAGCTGCAGACCCTCACCGATGTCGGACTTTCCTACATCCACCTCGGCCAGAACGCGACCACTCTCTCGGGCGGCGAGGCGCAGCGCGTGAAGCTCTCCCGCGAGCTCGCCCGCCAGACCCATGGCAAGACGCTCTACATCCTCGACGAGCCCACCACCGGCCTGCACTTTCACGACGTCGCCCAGCTCCTCGATGTGCTGCACCGCCTGCGCGACCAGGGCAACACCATCGTGGTCATCGAGCACAACCTCGATGTCATCAAGAGCGCCGATTGGGTGATCGACCTGGGCCCCGAGGGCGGCGAAGGCGGCGGTGAGATCATCGCCACCGGCACGCCGGAGAAAATCGCCGCGAATCCGCGCTCGCACACCGGCTCATACCTGCGACCGCTGCTCGGCGACCGCGTCTCGGCAGATCACGCTCCCGGACGGAAATCAGTCCTTGTCAGGTGAGTCCAGCATTGAAGCCTGCTGCGGAGTCATCCGCAGATCGCCGTCATGAACCTTCACGACATCTCTCTGCCGGCTGGTAGGACAGCGAAGTGCGCGTCGCCCCTTGCCAGCACATCGACATTTACCATGCCGCTCCGGGCGTCCTTCCAGAGCGCACAGGATAAGGGCACAAACACTGAATTCTGCCATTTGCTTTCAAGCGACGGGTACGTCACGGCGACCTCATCGCTGAACTTGCCGACATCCAGGCAACATCGAAGCCAAACGCTTCAATGAGCAAGTCCGGCGCAACCGCGAGCGCTTCCCGAGCGATTTCATGTTCCAGCTCACTGCCGAAGAGGCCGGGGCTTTGAGGTCGCAAATTGCGACCTCAAAAGCTAGCGACCGCGGCGGTCGCCGTTATCTTCCTTACGCTTTCACCGAGCATGGCGCCATCATGGCCGCCACCGTGCTCAACAGTCCCAGCGCCGTCGAGATGAGCGTCTATGTCGTGCGCGCCTTCGTGAAGCTGCGGGAACTCCTGGCCTCGAACAGGGAGCTTGCCCGCCGTCTTGCTGAGCTCGAGGCACTCGTCCAGAAGAAGCTGGCCACCCATGACCATGCCATCGCCGCCATCCTTTCGGCGATCCGTCAGCTCACGATCTCGCCGGCGCCCAAGCGCCGTCCGATCGGCTTCACCGCGGATCTCAGTCGGAAGAGCTGAGCTCTCAGCCAGCGACTCTGGTCACACTTCAGGGGCGGGAGCTGAATGCTTGGCGCAGGTTTGACGCTGCCGGTCAGCCCGCGCCGGACTCGAATGTCTGCCGCACCTCGCCATTGACGATGCGCTCGCGGTAATTGCCGCGGGTGTAGCCGGCGACCACCCGCCGCCAGAAGCTGACCGCGCTGGCATTGCGCAGATATTCTGTGATTTCCCAGCGGCCAGCGAAGCGGCTGAAGATGAGCCGCACGGCGGTGGCGCCGATGCCGAGGCGGCGCCGGGCGCGGGTGATGAAGAACTCCGCCATGCGGTATTCGACTGCCGGGCGCGGCTGCGCGGCCGCAGGGGCGGCTCGCTGTCGGCTCGCTCCCGTGCTCGCGCCAACGACGGTGCCGCCCCCCATGCCGCCGCGCACGACCAGTGCGAAGCCTACGGGCTCGGAAGATCGCAAGATCACCAGGGGGAAGCTGTTGGGATCGCCGAACCAGCGGAAGAGCTGGTCGGGCTCGCGATGGCCGACCTCACCCAGCGCGGGGAAGGTGCCGGTGCCGGCCGCCGGCGCCAGGTCATCCAGGTAATCGCGGTAGACGCTCTGGATCCACAGGCGGTCGCCTTCCGTGTCTCGTGCGTCGCGCACACTGATCGTCATGTCGGCTTCCTGGAAGCCCGAAGAAATGCGGCCCGGACGGCTCGCTCGCGCGATCCGACCGGGCCGTTTGCAGCCAGTCCCGCGAGGCTGCTGACAACAGCCTCGCGGGGCAGAGGCGGCTTACTGCTGCGGCGGGTTGCCGTTGCTGGCCGGCGGCGGGCTCGCAGGAGCAGCACCGTTGTCGGACGGAGCGGCGGCCGGCGGAGCACCAGCGGCCGGGGCGGTCGACATGGAGCCGGAAGACGAGCTGTCCGACGGCGCAGCGGCGGGCGGAGCGGCCGGAGCGCTGCTCTGCGTCGCAGCCGGCGGAGCGGCGGTGGGCTCGGTGCTGGAGGAATCGTTCTTCGCACACGCCGTGAGCAGCAGTGCCGCGGCAAGCGCGCTAAGAGCAACTTTGGTGTTCATCGATCGGTACCCCGATGCTTTGGTGAGAGAGCCAGTACGGAGAAAGCTTTCTGAACGATTTTTCTTATCGTTCCGCGAGTCCTTCACGGATCGCGCCGCCGGATTTTATAGACTCAGTATGGGATTTGAAACAGCCTGAGCCTTGCTGTCGCCCCAGAACGACAATTTGGCGCGATCCGGGACGCGGCAGCGTCCTCTGTGAGAGCCTTCGTTTGGGCGGAAAGCTTACAATCGGGCCCTTTCCTCGCCGGAGCCCGTCACATGGCCGACGTTGGCACCCACTCCAAGCCCATGGCGAATCCCTTGGCTGACCCCGCGCCCGGTTCCTCGGCTGGTCCCTGGGCCGATCCCTCGGCCGAGCTCCCCTCGCTCGACGCCCTGTTCGCGGCGCATCTGGAAGGGATCTGCCTGCGGACCGCGCGGGCGCTCGAGGCATGCGGCTACTCCGCCCTCCTCGTTCACTCGGGGCCGCTGCTGCCCGTGTTCCAGGACGATCGGACCTATCCGTTCGAGGTCCACGCCCCCTTCAAAGTTTGGGCTCCCTTGCTCGATGTGCCCGACTGCTTGCTCTACTTCGAGCCCGGCAGCCGCCCCGTGCTCATCTTCCACCAGCCCGAGGATTACTGGTACAAGCCGCCGGCGCTGCCTCGGGGCTACTGGACCCCACATTTCGAGATCCGTCCCTGCCGCGACCGGGAGGAGGCTCGCCGGCTTCTGCCCGCGAGCCTGCGCTCCGCCGCATTCCTGGGCGATACGCTCGAGGAGATCGCCTCCTGGGGCGTGGGCGATATCAACCCGCCGCACCTGATCCGGCACCTCGATTTCGCACGCGCTGCCAAGTCTCCCTACGAGCTGGCCTGCCTGCGCCAAGCGAGCCGGCTGGGCGCCCGGGGCCATCTTGCCGCCGCTCGCGCCTTCGGCGCCGGCGCCTCGGAATTCGAGATCGAGCTCGCCTTCCTCGCCGCCTGCGGCCAGCGCGAGCAGGAGCTCCCCTACAACCCCATCATCGCCCTCAATGAGGGCGGTGCCGTCCTGCACTACCAGGTGCTGGAGAAGACCCGCCCCACCGAGCGCCACTCGCTGCTGATCGATGCAGGCGCCGAATACGCCGGCTACGCCAGCGACATCACCCGCACCTATTCTCACGGCAGCCCCGACTTCTCCGCCCTGATCGAGCGTATGGACCGCATGCAGCAGTCGCTTTGCGCGGGCGTCAAAGCAGGTATCGACTGGCGTGAGGTTCATCTGCAGGCGCACCGCCTGCTCGCGGAGGTATTGCGGGAAGCCGACATCATCAGGTGCGGCGCCGATGAGGCCATCGCGGCGGCCACCACCAGTGTGTTCCTTCCCCACGGCATCGGCCACCTCCTCGGCCTGGAGGTCCACGATGCAGGCGGTTTCATGCGCTCCCCCGACGGCGGCGATATTCCCCGCCCCGCAGGTCATCCCTACCTGCGGCTGACCCGCGTGCTCCAGGAAGGCTTCGTGGTCACCATGGAGCCCGGCCTGTATTTCATCCCCCAGCTCCTCGCCGCCGCCCGCGCCGACAAGCGCTCGGGCCATATCAACTGGAGCCGGGTGGACTCGCTGCGCAAATTCGGGGGTATCCGCATAGAGGACGATCTCGCGGTGACCGCCACGGGTTGCGAGAACCTGACCCGCGATGCCTTTACCGCGGAGCGGTCGCGGCAGTGAGCCGATCCGAAGCAGCGGCGCCTCCGATATCCGAGCCGCAATGCTTGCACCGCGTCGCGGCGGGATTCAGATCGTCGCAGAGGCACGCCGGACAAGCCTTGGTCGGCGGTGGGTCGCCGAATACGACTTTGCCGATCCGGCTCATCACCGACTTGTAGGGCAGGACGATGATGAAATAGACGACCGCCATGAAGATGATGAAATAAATGATGGCGGAGATGAATGCGCCGACGTTGACGAACGTTGCGTTGGACCCGCCTTTGATCAGCTGCCAGCCCAACCCGGGGCCTTTGACGCCGGACTGAGCTGTTGCGATGAGGGGATTGATGATGTTGTCGGTGAAGGCTTTCACGAGTGTGCTGAAAGCCAACGCGATGACCAGTCCGACGGCAACGACGATGACATCGCCGCGCATCAGAAAATTCTTGAAGCCTTTCAACATTGTCATTCCTCCCGAATTCGAGCCAAGGGGAAACCGCCGATCCGAGCCGATGCTCGGGCAGCGCGCAACTGCTGAGAGAACTGAATGAGCTTAGTCGCCCGTGCGGATTTGTTTTGCCGGGAAAGGATACGCGCTGCGGCTTCGCAGCGCTACAACGCATTGGAAACCACGCGCGGTACGGACGGCAGCCGCGCCGGGGCCGCCGGTGGCAAGTGGAGGCTGGCAGGCCGGGACGCCCGCGGGCTCGGCATGGTCGCTGCCGGCAGCTCCCAGGCGGGCGGCACGGACTGTTTCCAGGCCGTGCCGCTTCTCAGCCAGGAAGCTCTCAGGCCGCGGCGGCCTTGGCGGCCTTCTCCGGCTTGGCATCGCTCTTGGCTTTCGCCTTCGCGCGCCGCCGGGTCTTCTTCTTGCCAGTCTCTTCGGCCGCAGCCGCCGGCCCGTCGACCAGCTGCATCAGCGCCATGGGCGCGGAATCACCCGGCCGCGGGTTCATCCGCAGGATCCGCGTATATCCGCCCGGACGTGCCTTGAAGCGCGGACCCAGGTCCGCGAAGAGCTTCTCGACCATCTCGGCATCGCGCAGCCGCGCGAAGGCGAGGCGCCGATTGGCATCACCGTCGTTCTTGCCCAGGGTGATCAACGGCTCCACGACCCGCCGCAGCTCCTTCGCCTTCGGCAAGGTGGTGCGAATGGTCTCGTGCCGCAGCAGCGACACGCTCATGTTCCGCAGCAGTGCATGCCGGTGCGGGCTGTTGCGCGACAGCTGCCGGCCCGTCAGTTGGTGTCTCATGGGGCGACCTTAGATTGCTTCCCGGCCGTCGTCGTGCTTCAGGCTGGCCGGCGGCCAGCCATCGAGCCGCATGCCGAGCATCAGGCCGTGGCTCTGCAGCACTTCCTTGATCTCCGTCAGCGACTTCTTGCCGAGGTTCGGCGTGCGCAGCAGCTCGACTTCCGTGCGCTGCACCAGATCGCCGATGTAGTGGATATTCTCCGCCTTCAGGCAGTTGGCGCTGCGGACGGTGAGCTCGAGCTCGTCGACGGGACGCAGCAGGATCGGGTCGAACTGCATCTCCGAGACCTTGGCGGTGGCCTCTTCCTCGCCCTGCAGGTCGACGAACACCGACAGCTGATCCTTGAGGATCGCGCCGGCGCGGCGGATCGCCTCCTCCGCGTCGATCGTGCCGTTGGTCTCGATGTCGATGACCAGCTTGTCGAGGTCGGTGCGCTGCTCCACGCGGGCCGCGTCGACGGCGTACGTCACACGGCGCACGGGAGAGAACGACGCGTCGAGCTGCAGCCGGCCGATGGGACGCGACTGCTCCTCGAATACCGCACGTGCAGCGGCCGGACGGTAGCCACGCCCACGCTCCACGCGCAGGATCATGCTGAGCTCCCCCGCTTTGGTCAGATTGGCGATGACCAGCTCCGGGTTGACCACCTCGACGTCGTGGTCGGTCTGAATGTCACCCGCAGTCACCGGGCCTGGGCCCTTCTTCTGCAGCCGCAGCTCGGCGCTGTCGCGCGAGTGCATGCGGATCGCGACCGTTTTCAGGTTGAGCAGGATGTCGACGACGTCCTCCTGGACGCCCTCGATGCTGGTGTACTCGTGGAGTACCCCCTCGATCTCCGCCTCGGTGATGGCACTGCCGGGCATGGACGAGAGCAGCACCCTGCGCAGCGCGTTGCCGAGCGTATGGCCGAAGCCTCGCTCGAACGGCTCGATGGTGACGCGCGCCTGGCGAGGGGCAACGGGCTGCACCTTCACCACGCGGGGCTTCAAGAACTCTGAAACAGATCCCTGCATTGCAGTCTCACCTTGCCGGCTGCACGACCGGCGAAAATCAAAAACGGATGGCCTTGGGGGAAGGCGCGGATCGATTACTTCGAATACAGCTCCACGACCAGGTTCTCGTTGATGTCCGGCAGGACATCATCACGGCCGGGCGCTGACTTGAAGACGCCGCGGAACTCCTTGTCGTTGACCTCCACCCACTCGGGGAGGCCCACCTGCTGGGCGATGCCGAGCGCGCTCTGGATGCGCAGCTGCTTGCGCGCTTTTTCCCGCACCTCGACCGTATCGCCCGGCTTCACCTGGTAGGAAGCGATGGTCACAGGCCGGGTGTTCACCGTGATCGCCTTGTGGCTGACCAGCTGCCGCGCCTCGGCGCGGGTGGCGGCGAAGCCCATGCGATAGACGACGTTGTCCAGACGGCACTCGAGCAGCTTCAGCAGGTTCTCACCGGTGGCCCCGCTCTTGCGGGCCGCCGCCTCGTAATAGTTGCCAAACTGGCGCTCCAGCACGCCATACATGCGGCGAAGCTTTTGCTTCTCGCGCAGCTGGGTGCCGTAGTCCGAGAGGCGCTGGCGCCGCTCGCCCTTGACGCCGCCCGGCGGCACGCTGAGCTTGCACTTGCTTTCTAAGGGCTTTGCGCCGCTTTTCAAGAAAAGATCGGTGCCCTCGCGGCGAGCGAGCTTGCACGTGGGACCTAGGTAACGCGCCATACTTCGACCTCAGACTCTGCGCTTCTTGGGCGGCCGGCAGCCGTTGTGGGGGATCGGCGTGACGTCGGAGATGCTGCTGATCTTCAGCCCGCAATTGTTCAGCGCCCGCACTGCGGATTCGCGGCCGGGGCCCGGCCCGCCGACGCGCACTTCCACGTTCTTGACGCCGTGCTCCTGAGCCGCGACTCCGGCCTTCTCCGCCGCCACCTGGGCGGCGAACGGCGTGCTCTTGCGGGAGCCGCGAAAGCCGCAGCCGCCCGCCGTCGCCCAGGAGAGCGTGTTCCCCTGGCGATCGGTGATCGTGATGATGGTGTTGTTGAAAGAGGCGTGTACGTGCGCGATGGCATCGAGCACGTTCTTGCGCGCCTTCTTCGGCTTCTTGGCGCCGCCGGCCGCTGCGGACGCCGCGGCGCCCTGCTGCTGCTTCTGATCAGCCATTGTTCAATATTTCCTCGAGTGTCCTCGAAATTAAGCTTTGCCCGGAGGCGCATTGAGCTTCACGGCCTGCTTGCGCGGGCCCTTGCGCGTGCGGGCATTGGTGCGGGTGCGCTGACCGCGCACCGGCAGGCCGCGGCGATGCCGGATGCCGCGATAGCAGCCGAGGTCCATCAGCCGCTTGATGTTCATCGAGACCTCGCGGCGCAGGTCACCCTCGACCGCGAACTTGGCGATCTGCGAGCGGATGGCATTGACCTCGCTCTCCGTGAGGTCCTTGACCCGCTTGGTCGGGCTCACGCCCGCGGCCTCGCAGGTGCTGTGCGCACGTGCGCGGCCGAGGCCGTAGATGTGGGTCAGCCCGACCCACACGTGCTTGTTCATCGGGATGTTGATGCCGGCTATGCGTGCCATGGTGCCTTACCGCGAAGAAAAACGTTGCAGTTTAACCGAAAACGCCACCATTTACCCCTGTCTTTGCTTGTGGCGCTGATCGGAGCAGATGACGTAGATGACGCGCCGGCGGCGCACGATCTTGCAGTTCTTGCAGATCTTCTTGACCGAGGGTCTGACTTTCATAGGTATTTACCCGCTCGAGCCGGTACGGCCGTACCCGAGCAAATTGGCCTTCTTCAGGAGTCCGGGGTAATGGTGGGACATCAGGTGCGCCGAGAGCTGCGCCCGGAAGTCCATCACCACGACCACGACGATGAGGAGCGAAGTGCCGCCGAAAGCGAATGGCGAGCCCTGCTGGGCGACGAGGACTTCCGGCAGCGTGCACACGGCCGCCACGTAGAGCGCACCCCACAGGGTGAGGCGCGTCAGCACCTTATCGATGTAGTCGGCCGTCTGCTGGCCCGGGCGTATGCCCGGGATGAAGGCGCCCGATTTCTTCAGGTTGTCCGCGGTATCACGCGAATTGAACACCAGCGCCGTGTAGAAGAAGCAGAAAAAGATATTGAGCGCGGCGTAGATCACGAGGTGCAGCGGCTGACCGTAACCGAGTGCCGCGGAAATGTCCTGCATGATGCCCGCGACCTGGCCCTGGCCGGTGCCGGCGAAGCTCGCGATGGTGGCAGGGAAGAGCAGGATGCTCGAGGCGAAGATCGGCGGAATGACGCCGGACATGTTGATCTTGAAAGGCAGGTGGCTGCTCTGCGCCGCGTACATGCGCCGGCCCACCTGGCGCTTGGCGTAGTTGACCGTGATCCGCCGCTGCGCGCTCTCCATGAAGACCACGAAGAACGTGACCGCGACCACGAGGATGATGAGGAGCAGCGCGAACGGTCCCTGCATCTCCCCGCTGCTCACCTGCTCGGCCATGCCCCCGATGGCCGAGGGGAGGCGCGCGACGATGCCGGCGAGGATGATCATGGAGATGCCGTTGCCGATGCCGCGCTCGGTGATCTGCTCGCCCAGCCACATCAGGAACATGGTGCCGCAGGTCATGGTGATGGTCGCCACCAGCAGGAACTGCGGGCCGGGCATCAGTGTCATGCCGCCCTTGACCAGCGCGCCGGCCGCGGCGAACGACTGGACCACCGCGAGGACCAGCGATCCGTAGCGGGTGTACTCGGTGATCTTGCGCTGGCCCGCCTGCCCCTCCTTGCGCAGCTCGATCAGGCTCGGCACCACCATCGACATCATCTGGATGATGATCGACGCCGAGATATAGGGCATCACGTTCATCGCGAAGATCGACATGCGCGACAGCGCGCCGCCGGAGAAGAGGTTCGCGATCCCGAAAATCGTCCCCGAGTTCTGGTTGAAGAAGCGCGCCACCTGCGCCGGATCGATGCCCGGCACCGGGATGAAAGTGCCTATCCGGTAGACGATCATGGCGCCAATCAGGAACAGCAGGCGCGAGCGAATCTCCCCGAAACGGGCAGCTTCGCTCAATGCGGCGGCTGGATTAGCGAGAGTCGATTTCGCCACGATTAGACTGTCTTGCGGTCCGTCTCGATTGAAAAATGGCCTGCGGCGGTCCGCCGTGTGCCCGTCAGGCCTCGTCGATGATCTTGCCGCCGGCGGCCTCGATCGCCGCCCGCGCGCCCTTGGTGACCTTGATGCCCTTGAGAGTCACCGCTTTGCTCACGGAGCCGGAGAGCACGACCTTGGCGCGCTCGGCCTCCGCCGGCACGATGCCGGCTTTCTTCAGCGCCTCGAGGTCGACGGTCTCGCCTTCGACCCGCGCGAGCTCACCGAGCCTGACTTCGGCGCGCGTCGCCGCCATGGCGGAGCGGAAGCCGACCTTCGGCAGCCGCCGCTGAATGGGCATCTGGCCGCCCTCGAAGCCGACCTTGTGGTAGCCGCCCTTGCGTGCGCGCTGTCCCTTGACACCCCGCCCGCAGGTCTTGCCCTGGCCGGCAGAGGCGCCGCGTCCGACGCGCAGGCGCGGCCGCTTGGCGCCGGCCGCGGGTTTGAGTGTGTTGAGTCGCATGGTGGTCATTGAAGCCCTTCTCTAGCTCGAGCGCTCGACCTTGAGCAGATGCACCGCGGCCTTGACCATGCCGCGGTTCTCCGCAGTGTCGGCAACCGAGACCGTCTGGCGAATGCGGCGCAGGCCGAGGCCGCGCACGCTGGCGGCGATGTTGGCGAGCTGCCCGTGCAGGCTCTTGACGAGCGTGACCTTCAGCTGCGCCGCCTTGTCTTGTGCTGCGTTCATGCGCGTCAGCCCGTGATCTCTTCCAGACTCTTGCCGCGCTTGGCAGCGATCTCGTCCGGCGAGCGGATCTGCGCCAGCGCATTCACGGTTGCGCGCACGACGTTGATCGGATTGCGCGAGCCGTAGCTCTTGGCGAGCACGTTGCGGATACCCGCGCACTCCAGCACGGCTCGCATGCCGCCGCCCGCGATGACGCCGGTACCTTCAGAGGCCGGCTGCATATACACACGCGTGGCGCCATGTACGCCTTTGACCGCGTAGTACAGGGAATCGTTTCGCAACGCGACGGTCACCATGCTCTTTCTCGCCTGGGTCATCGCCTTGGAGATGGCTACTGGCACCTCACGCGCCTTGCCGAAGCCAAAACCCACCCGGCCGGCGCCGTCGCCTACCACCGTGAGCGCGGTGAAACCAAACTGCCGGCCGCCCTTGACGACCTTTGCCGTGCGATTGACCGCGACCAGCTTCTCGACCAGCTCGTCTTGCGACTGGCCCTTTTCCGCTCTTGCCATAGTGATGGTCTACCTGGGCCTGGTTAGAACTCGAGGCCCGCTTCGCGCGCGGCCTCGGCGAGCGCCTGCACGCGCCCGTGGTACTGGAATCCGGCGCGGTCGAAAGCGACCTTCTTGACGCCCGCAGCCTGCGCACGCTCGGCGATCGCGCGGCCGACGGCCTTCGCGGCATCGACGTTGCCGGTGCCCTTCAAGCCCTCACGCAGGGCCTCCTGCAGAGTCGAGGCGGCGGCAATCACGGTCGCGCCGGCAGGGTCGGTGACCTGCGCGTAAATGTGGCGCGGTGTGCGATGCACGGTGAGGCGCGCAATCCCGAGGTCGCGGATGTGCGCGCGAGTCTTGGTGGCACGGCGCAGGCGCCGTTCCTTCTTCGACGTAGTCACTTCTTCTTCCCCTCTTTGAGGGTGATCTTCTCGTTGGCGTAGCGCACGCCCTTGCCCTTGTAGGGCTCCGGCGGGCGGACGTCGCGGATCTCCGCGGCCACCTGCCCGACCTTCTGGCGGTCGACGCCCTTGATCACGATCTCGGTCTGGCTGGGGGTGTCGATGGTGATCCCCTCCGGGATCGGGAAGTTCACCGGGTGAGAGAAGCCGAGGGTCAGGTTGAGCGCCTTGCCCTGAACCTGCGCG
>DASYGA010000145.1:0-6267 GCA_036000265.1 Steroidobacteraceae bacterium
GATTCCAAAGGTCATGAGCGCGCAGGCACGCCCGCCGAGGTACTTCCCGACCAGTTTGTAATAGGGGCTCTCCGGAAAGCCGGCATAGTTGACCCAGTCCACCCGCGGGTCACCACGCAGGAACTCTGCCACCTTCCGCGCGTTCTCCGCGTGCCGGTCCATTCGCACGGCAACGGTCTCGATTCCCTGCAACAGGAGGAATGCGCTGAGCGGCGAGAGCACGGAGCCCATCGTGCGCTGGTACACGCTCCTGCACCGCCCTATGTAGGCGGCTGCACCAAAATGGGTCGTATAGACGAGGTCGTGGTACGACGCGTCGGGCTCGGTGAACATCGGGAACCGCTTGGCGTGCTGCAGCCAGGGAAACTTCCCGCTGTCGATGATGATGCCGCCCATGGTGGTCCCATGGCCGCCGAGGAACTTGGTCAGCGAATGCACCACGATGTCGGCGCCGTAGTCGATCGGGCGCACGAGGATCGGCGTCGGCACGGTGTTGTCGATGATCAGCGGTACGCCGGCTCGGTGCGCCACCTGCGCCATCCCCTCGATGTCGCACACGTTGCCGGCGGGGTTGCCGACCATCTCGCAGAACACCGCGCGGGTATTCTCATCGATGAGCGCGGCGAGCGCCTCCGGCTTGTCGGACTCAGCGAACTTCGTGCGGATCCCGAGCTTCGGCAGGATGTGGCCGAGGAGCGTGTGGGTCGTGCCGTAGAGCTGCGGCACGGAGATGATGTTGCGGCCGGCCTCGGTCACGGCGAGCACCGAGTAATGCAGCGCCGCCTGCCCGGAGCTGACACACAGCGCGGCCATCCCGCCCTCGAGCTGCGCCATGCGCTCCTCGAGCACATCGGTCGTCGGGTTGGAGATGCGCGAATAGCGGTAGCCGTCGGCCTCCAGGTTGAAAAGCGCGGCGGCGTGCTCGGAGTCGTCGAAGGAATACGCGACGGTCTGATAGATCGGCACCGCCACCGCTTTGGTGGCCGGGTCGCAGTCGAAGCCCCCGTGCAGGGCGATGGTCTCGGGTCGCATCGAGTTCCTCAAGCCGTATTGCCGGCGTCCACCGTCAGAATGATGCCGGTGATGTTGCGCGCTTTGTCGCCGAGGAGGTACTCCACGGCTGCTGCGACATCGTCCGGCTCCGCCATGCGGCGCAGCGCGCTGCGGCGCATGATCTGCTCGCGCTCCTTCTGCTCGAGCGTGTGGGTCATGGCCGTGTCCACGAATCCCGGCGCGACGGCATTGACCGTGATGCCGAGCTGGCCCACCTCCCGCGCAAGTGAGCGGGTGAAGCCCTCGAGCGATGCCTTGGTGGCCGAATAGGCGGCGAGCCCTTTGTACCCGCTCGCAGCCACGACGCTGGAGATGTTGACGATGCGCCCTTCCCGCTCGGCCATCATCGTGCGCACGACGTATTTCGTGAGCACCAGCGGCGAGAGGGTGTTGAGGCGCAGCAGCGACTCGATATCCGCATCGCGCATCATGGCAAGCAGCCCCGCGGTGCCGAGGCCCGCGTTGTTGACCAGGCCGTAAAGCGGTCCCACCTCACGGCGCAGCTCCCCCACCATGGCGCCGATGGCGCCGATGTCGGCAAGGTCGCAGGAGCGAAAGTGCAGCGCGCCGCCGTGGCCACCGTGGCCGCCGGCGGCGAGACGCTCCATCTCGGCGCGCAGCTCCTTCGTCTCGCTGCGTGCCAGCGCCACGACCCGATAGCCCGACCCGGCCAGCCGCGAGGCGATGGCGAGCCCCAGCCCCCGGCTGCCGCCCGTGACGAGAACGTTACGCATTACCCGGCTCCTCCTGAGCCCCCGCTCTCGCGGGCGCCGACATGCTTCTGCGTGTCGTTATGGCTCGATCCCGGCGATTCGTGCGGCCGGACCAGTTTTCCCGAAGCGGACATCTCCAGGGCGGGCACGAAGCGGATGGCTGCCGGCACCTTGTGCGCGGCGAGCAGGGAACGGCAAGTCTCCAGGATCTCGTGACGGATGCGCTCATCGGCCGCCGGCTCACCGCCGCCCGCCGCGCCATCGGCCAGGACGACATCGGCCGCGACGATCGCGCCGGTGATCGGATTGCGCCGCGACCGCACCAGCGACATCCGCACCCGCGGATGCGAGTTGATCACCGCCTCGACTTCTTCGGGGTGGACCTTGAGCCCGCCGACATTGATGATCCCGCCGCTGCGGCCAACAAAAAAGTAGCGTCCGTCGCGCAACTCCAGGCGATCGCCGAGATCGACGAAGCCCTCCGGATCGCGCAGAGAGGGAGCGCCCACGCCCAGGTACGCTGCCGCGTTGCCAGGCGATCTGATCCGCAGCGTTCCGCGGCTGACGTCGACCTCGACGCCATCGTCGGTTTTGCCGACCAGGGTTGCCGGAAACCCGGCGCGCCCGTCGCGCACCTCGAAGCCAACGCCCGCCTCGGTCGATGCGAACGCGTGCGCCACCACGGCGCGCGGAAAAGCCGCCCGCAGCGCATCCAGGATACCTTGATCGGCGATCTCGCCCGACAGCCGCACGTAAGCCGGCGAGAAGCCCTCGATCGTCCCGCTCATCAGCGCCTTGCGCCAGTGCGAGGGGGTGCCGGATATATGCGTGACCCCGGCCGCGGCCGCGCGCGCGAGAAACGCGCTCGTCGCCTCACCGGCGCTCGAGAGCACGAGGGAGCCTGCATGCAGCGCGCGCAGATAGATCTGCAGCCCGCCATAGCGGCGGATGTCGTAGAAGGTGCTCCACACCGGAGCTGCGCCCGCGTCGGCCGGATGGTGCGCGAAAGCGCTCATCAAGCTCGCCAGAGTGTGCGAAACGAGCTTGGGTGCCCCGGTCGTTCCCGAGGTGAGCAGCACCCACTCAGTGGCGCACGAGGCGCGTCGCTCCACCTCACATGGCTGCGGCAGCGCCTCGGCATCGAGGGCGAAGTCGAGTCCCGCGATCTCGGGCGGCGCGCTGCTCGCCGCATCCCCCAGCCAGGCGTCCGCCTGCGCGCCACGCGCCACGTGCGGCAGATGCTCCGGCGCGAGGTCGGGCGTGCAGACCACCATGCGTCTTGCAAGGCCATCGAGCTCCAGCAGCGCGATGGCCGCGGTCAGCTGATCGCGGAGGGCCACGATCACCGAGCGCCCGCGCAAGGCATCGAGCCGGCCGGGCAGACACGAGGCGCGCGCGAGCGAGGCGAGCGGCACCGCTCGCGCAGGACCGATCAGCGCCCCGCCGCGTGCCGCCGCGGTGGCCATCACCGAATCCCAGAGCGCCATCGCGCTCATGATCCAGCGCTCATAACTAGGCCGCGCGGGCTTCGTACAACCTGATGAAGTCCCCGAAGGTCACGGGGAAGCTCTCCGCCGTGTCGAACGGATCGTATCCGAGCGCATCCTCCAGACGCGCCACGATGAGCGCGAAGCTCAGCGAGTCGAGTCCGCATTGCAGCAGCTTCAGATCGTCGGTGAGCGGCGCGAGCTGGCGCTGCTGCTCCCTGGCGACCTCTTGAAAGAGATTGGTAATGGTGGATCTCACCATGGCTGTGACTACCTTGTAGTAATCGTGCGTGTCCGGATGGCCCGAATGGCACGCCTTATGTTATACGTCTGTCGTGCGCGGATGGGATGCCGCCACAACCCCTGGGCAGTGTATACGCAGAGCGACTGATGCAGTGAGCCGCCGTGCGGCTTGTGCATGTGTGCAGCGTCACAATGTTGGAACGTGCTCGCTGCGCAGCGGGAGCTCGAGTCGCCGGGGGACGACGACGAATGACGCTGACGAGCACTCGGGGGGCCGCGCTCGTCGCGAAAGCGAGACAGGCCAAACAGCTAAAAAAATCAATGGCTTAGTCTCGGGCAAGCACCCTTATGTCACCTGCGCGTCGGCCATGGCCGACAGCGTTGCGGCGGATTGTCCGGCACAGTCCGCGCCAGCGGTATTTTTCCATTCAAAAACAAAGGCTTGTATTTCTGGCATGGCGCCTGCAACAGCGTGGGCGAGCACTTGGCAGGAAATCCAGGTCGGCAGCAACGGCATGGCATCGGAAGTGCCTGGCCGGTGGACGGTGGAGAGGTGTAACGATGATGATGATTCGGGGAGTCGGATTGCAACGCATCGCGCAACTGGCGCTCGCGGCGCTCTTCTGCACGGGCCTCGCCGCGTGCGGCGGCTCAGGCAACTCGACGGCCGCCGCCAGCTCCAGCGCGAGCACCAATCCGTTCGCGACCTCGGCAAACTCCACCAATGCCAGCAAACCGGTTGCCGCCACCCCGAACAGCAAATCGGTGACGCTCTCCTGGAGTCCCCCGACCCAGAACAGCGACGGCAGCTCCCTCAATAATCTCGCCGGCTACACCCTGCACTACGGCACGGCTTCCCAGGACTACACCGGCAAGATCGAGATCACCACCCCGACGCAGACGTCCTACGTCGTGAGCGCTAGCAACTTCCCGCCCGGGCAGTATTACTTCGCCATCTCGGCCTATAACGCGCAGCAGGTCTCGAGCTCGCTCTCCGGCGAGATCAGCGTCACCGTCGACTGACGGCTCAAGGAGCGGAGCCGCCCTCTGATTCGAGCGACCCGCCCTGCCCCTGGTCCATGCCCCCGGAGTGCGGCCGGTAGCCGATCATGATGAAGGCCCGATTCTCGTCGTAGCCCGAGCCGCCGATCAGCAGGCTCGGGATCCCGGAGGAGCGGCGGAACGCGTGGTCATAGCGCGCGTAGACGATGACCCAGCGGCCGGGCCGATAGGCGACACCGCCGCCCACCGTGCCGAACTTGTCCGTGAAGCCCTGGTTGAGATACTCGTAGCGATCAGCCGATCCGGTGATGTTCAGCGACAGCTTCGAGGTGATGGATCTGCCCAGGTTGAATCCCAGCTCCGCACGCGTGGCATCGAAGACGGACTGCACGTCGTACTTGTCGCGCTCCCACTCGCCGCTGAAGCCGAAAGTGGTGCGCAGGCGCGCGAACTCCCAGCCCGCCGAGCCATAGGTGCGCTGATAGTTGGCGGTGGTCTGGCTGACCGGCGCCACGGCGATGCCGCCGCCGGCGCCGCTCGTCAGGCTCCTGAAGCTGCCCGCGGCGTCGGTGAATTCCCGGCCGCCGGCCACGGTCACCACCGAGAACGGGGACACCTGGCGCGTGAGCTGAAGACGCACGAGCGGGCTGGTCTTCCAGGAGGCGGTGGCGTCGTTCGCCTGTGTCGCTCCCAGCTGGGCATCGATCGAGGTCCGCGCCCCCTTGATGAGATAGCGTGCGTAGGCCTCGCGCCGATCGAAGTCGGTATTGACGATGGTATTGTCGAAGCGCAGCTCCTCGGCCTGCACCACCAGCGATAGGCTCGAAAGATCCGAGAGCCGCCGGCCGAGCGCCGCCGAGCCGAGCAGGTTGTGGCCGTCGAAGGGGCTCGACTGGTAGCTGTTCTGGGAGTACCGGGCCTCGATGTTGACGAAGGTCGAATAGCTCGGGCGCAGGGTCAGATCCGGCCCGGTGCTGAAGACGTTCACCCGTTGCAGGTTCACGGGTGTCATGGCCGCGAAGGGATCGGTCTGCTGCTCGCCGTAGTCATCGGCGACCACCCACCGCAACCGGTCGGACCAGAGCTTCGCGGTGGCGAGGCCGTCGAAGCGCCCAAGGAGCTGATTGCTGTAGGCGCCCTGCAGGTAATCCAGATCGGTGAAGTTGCCGCGCGCCGCCGCATCGAGGCGCGAGCCGGTGCGCTTCAGATCGAAATCGAGGTCGGCCGCGGCGATGGTCTGGGACTTCGGATTCGTGGGCGAGAGATTGACGTTGTCGGTCTCGCCGATGCCGGCGGCGATGCCGTAGCGCAGCAGCTCGGCGGGCTCGGGACCGAGCTGCGTGGAGGTCTCACCCGGCAGGGTTGCCCCCGGCAACGCCGCTCCCGGCGTGCTGCTCCCGTTGGCGAGCCCCTGACCGGTGGCGGTGATGTCCTCGCCCCCGGCAGCCTGGGCCAGGCACAGCGCCGGCGCCGCCGCCACTGCGAGCGCGGCAACGACAAGCGGGCGGATGAGGATCCGAGCCTTAGCGCTGGGCCGCACCGTAGCCGGAGTAGCCGTAATGGGTGTAGTAACCGTCTCCGCTGGAGCCGTGAGCATCATTGAGTACCAGGCCATGCAGTTTGGTTTTATCGATGAGGGCGATGGCATCGAGCAGCGCCTGGCGGGGAGTCCGACCGGCTCGCGTGACGATGAGGATCTGTCCGGGAAGCTCTTTCAGAGCTCGCGCCTCGCTCGAGGCGAGGAGCGGCGGCGAGTCGAGCAGGACCAG
>DASYGA010000173.1:0-41527 GCA_036000265.1 Steroidobacteraceae bacterium
TCGTCGCGCGACATGCCGTGGAAGGGCGGCCCGCAGGTCTTCGGCAAGCATGTGATCAGCCCCCATACCGCGGCGGTCGCCCAGTCGATAGAGACACACATCGAGATCTACGCACCGGGCGCTCATGGACAGAAGCATGGCCACATGAACAGCGCCGTCTTCTACGTGCTCAAGGGTCGCGGCCACGATGTCCACGACGGCAAGCGGTTCGACTGGAAGGCGGGGGACATCATGCTGGTCGAGAACGGGTGCGTGCACGAGCACTTCAACGACGATCCCGACAACGACGCTCACCTTCTGGTATTCAAGGCGAAGCCGCTGTTCCTTTTCATGCATCTGCTCTTTCAGAAGATCGTGCATTATCCGCCGACGACGCCGCCGGCCGGTCACGAGGATTTCAAGCCGCCGACGGACCTGTGATTCGTCTCACCATCACCACAAGGGAATCCAGACCATGAGCTCTCCGCTCGAACGTGACGTCGCCCATCGCGGGGACGACCGGTGCAGCTTCCGCAGCGATGCCATCGAGACCTCCGCGCGCGCGCGGCAGCGATACGAGGAGGCGGCAAACGTCATCACCGCGGATCAGATGCCCTTCGAGAACTCTCCCGACGGGCTGGTCAAGCACCTGATCAACGAGCGCATGTTCACCAAGGAATGCTGCGTCGAAGCGTACATGCAGTTTGTGCCGCCGCACGGCCGCTCGGGCCGGCATCGGCACATGTGGGAGGAGGTGCTGTTCGTGCTCGAGGGCAGCGGCCACGATCTGCACTGGGACCTGCGCTTCGACTGCATCGACAGGTTCGAGTATGAATGGGAGCCGGAACCGAAGCGATATGAATGGCAGCGCGGGGACTTCATCTACGTTCCGCCGTTCTCCATCCATCAGCATCACAATGACGGCGATACGGAGGTCCGACTGATCGTGATCAGCAACCGCATAGTCAAGGCGATGGGCTTCAACTGGCTCGATCAGCTGGAGCATGCGCCAGGATATTGATCGGCGCAGTCCGACCGGAGAATTTCACACGCCGCCGAGCGCCTCGCGTTGCCACAGCTCCCACGCTCGATCCACCGCCTTGTCATTGCGCTCGGCAGCCAGAACCGCCTCTTCTGGCGAGAGGAATGTCGGCTCGCCCAAGCGTAGTGCCTCCATCTGCAATGCGGCATTCATCGTCGCATAGATCGCGCGATACACGACATGCCTGATCGAGACACCCACCATGGTGGCGCCGTGGCCGCGCATCAGGATCACCGGCTTGTCACCGAGCCTGGCGGCAAGGGCGCCGCCGAGGGCCGGCGTGCGCACCAGCATGTCGGTCACGCCGCCGGCCTCGCGGATCTCGAAGATCGGCACACCGGCGCCGAGAAATGCGCTCATGTGGTAGATCGGCCGCAGGGGCACCTTGGTGGCGCCGAACGGAATGAGGTGCGGTGCGTGGCAATGTACTACGGCCATGACGTCCGGGCGCACCTTGTACACTTCGCCGTGGATGAAGCGCTCGCTGTAGTAGCGCTTGCCGATATCGCGCACCGGCTCACTGTCGAGATCGAATGTCACGATGTCCCCGGCGGTCACGAGCCCCGGCGCCAGGTGTCTCGACATCAGGTATTTTGTCGGATCTTTGTCGTGGCGGACGCTCAGATGCCCGAACGCATCGACGATCGCCCGGTGGTAGAGGATCCGGTTGCCGGTGACGAGCTCGTCGATGAGCGCGGGCTCTGCGGGCGGTAAGCTGCTCACATGTGCCTCCTCGTTAGCGGGGATGCAAGGCTAGCATGCGGAAGGTCCCGTCCCAACTCGGTTCCGTCTGGAAGAAAGAGGCGGCGAGCGGCGGACGCGCGAAGTCGTTTTGGAATAGACTTCAAAATCGATCTGCCGGTCGACCCGGCGCTTGGTGTCGACAATGCCGGAGCACGACCACATGCTCGAGCGAGAGGCCGAGACTTGCAGCGAGGGTGCGAGCAGCGCCGTTCCGCATACCCAACACCGGCAGAACTCCGCACTCGTCATGACCGGGCAGATTCTCTGCCTGATCGTGCCGGTACTGATCTGGTTCTCGCCGCTGCAACTCGAGCCGCGCATCAAGCACATGTTCGCCATTGGGGCGTTCATGATCATCGCCTGGATCACGCAGGCCGCGGAGTTCGCACTCGCGGGCTTCATCGGCTGCTTTCTTTTCTGGGCCCTGGGCGTCGCACCTTTCAACGTCGCCTTCGCCGGGTTTGCGGACCACACCGCCTGGTTCCTGTTTGGAGCGATGCTGATCGGATTGATCGCTGACCGGTCGGGCCTCGCGCGCCGGCTCGCCTACACGGTCATGCGGCGTGTCGGGATTTCCTACTCGCGCATCCTTCTCGGCCTGGTCATTACCAGCTTTCTGCTGACGTTCATCGTGCCGTCCGGCCTCGCACGCGTGGTCATCCTCGCCGCGATCGCGCTCGCCCTGCTCGAGGCGTTCCAGGCGCAACGTGGTGGCAACATCGCCCGCGGCATGTTCCTGGTGCTCACATACACCGGGAACATATTCGACAAGATGCTGCTTGCCGGGGCCGGGTCGATCACCGCTGCGGGCCTCATCCAGAAGATGAGCGGCATCAGGGTGCTGTGGGGACAATGGCTGCTCGCCTTCCTGCCCTGCAGCATCGCCACCGTGCTGTTTGCTTGGTGGCTGACGTTGCGGCTCTATCCGCCGGAGCGGACCGCGGTCGCGCCGGACAAGGCGTACTTTCAGCGCGAGCTCGCCAAGATGGGACCGTGGTCGGCCGCGCAAACCAAGGCTGCCATGCTGATCGGCTGCGCCATGGCGCTGTGGATGACGGACTCCCTGCATCACATACCGCCCACCATGGTGGCCCTCGGCGTCGGACTGTTTGCACTGCTGCCCCGCGTCGGCGTGCTCGACGCCGAGGACATGCGTCGCCTGAATTACATGCCCGTGTTCTTCGTCGCCGAGGCATTGAGCATGGGCAGCGTGCTCGAGGCGACGCACGGCCTGGGTGTGCTCACCAGCGGCGTATTTCACTGGATTCAGCCGGCGCTGACGAACGTCTACAGCACGACCGCTGCGCTCTACTGGACCGCATTCTTGTATCACTTCCTGCTCGCGAGCGAGATCTCGATGCTCGCGACTTCCATTCCGCTGGTTGTGAAATATGCGACCAGCCACGGTTTCAATCCTCTGCAGCTCGGGCTGATCTGGACGTTCGCCGCCGGCGGCAAGCTGTTTGCCTATCAGTCTGGCGTCCTGGTGGTGGGCTATTCCTACGGTTATTTCGAGGCGCGAGACCTGATGAAGATGGGCGCGTGGCTGACGCTCCTCGAGTTCATCGTCCTGATGCTGCTCGTTCCCTTCTACTGGCCCCTGCTCGGGATCCGCTGAAGCGGGCCAATTGACAAGCCTGGGGCCCGCTGCTACAACTTGTTTCATCATGGCGGAATGCGTTTCCGTATAGGGGAACACGATCCGACTCTCGCCATGCGGGTCCTGAGCAGAGGGGGAGCATCCATTGGTCGCTACTCGTGACGGCGTCTTGGAAGCTATTGTCCTGGCGGAAGAAGCGCTGCAGGGCAGCATGTTGGCGGTGTTGCCGATGCTGGCCCGGCTGTGCGACGGGACGGTGTGTCTCGCCGATGCGGAGGGGCGCTACCGGCATTGCGTGGGTCGTGATGGCAGCGTTGCGCCGCTGCGGGACGTGCGCGGCAGCGGGTTGGTGCGCACGGTAGCGCGCACGCGGCGGCCGCAGTGGGAAGAGGATGAGAGCGCCGGAGAGCTGCGGGTGGCCATTCCGGTCGGGGACTCGACGGTGGAGATCGTGGGGTGCCTGCGGGCCAAGGGCCTGGAGCGGGCGGTGCTCCTGGGGACAGTTTCCGAGCTGGTTCGCGGCCTCGAGCGGCCGGCGTTCTCGGGCAGCGCCAGATACCGCTGGGACGACATCATTGGGGAAGGCCCGGCCATCGCCCGGGCGGTCGCGCGCGGCAAGGCGGCGGCGCGGTGCAGTGCGCCGGTGTTTCTGGTCGGCGAGAGCGGCACCGGCAAGGAGCTGTTCGCGCAGGCGATCCACAACGATTCGGCGCGCCATCGTGGACCCTTCATCGCCATCAACTGCTCGGCACTGCCCGAGACGCTGGTCGACAGCACACTGTTCGGCTACATCGACGGGACTTTCACCGGGGCGAGCAAGGGCGGCCGTCCCGGAGTATTCGAGCAAGCCGACGGCGGCACGCTGCTGCTCGATGAGATCACCGAGATGAGTGTCGATCTGCAGGGCAAGCTGCTGCGCGTGCTGCAGGAGCGCGAGGTCTGCCGGATCGGCTCGGTCAAGCCGATCCCGCTCGATATCCGCATCATCGTCACCTCCAACCGGGATCTGCAGCGCCGGATGCGCGAAGGTCGTTTGCGCGAAGACCTCTACTACCGCCTGAACGTGCTCGACATTCATTTGCCGCCGCTGCGCGATCGCAAGGATGACATCCCGCCGATCGCCAGCCGCCTCATCGAGTGCTTCAGCCGCACGGCGGGGCGTTCCCCCTATACGCTGCATCCCGAGGCGCTGCAGTGGCTGATGCAGCAGCCCTGGCCGGGCAACATCCGCGAGCTGCGCAATGTGCTCGAGCGCGCTGTCAGCCTCGCAGAAGGCCAAATCCTCCTACCGCGCCATCTCGAGAATCCCGTGGAGCTGGCCGCGCAGGCCTGTGCGGCCCCCGAGCCGCTTGCCAGCACACAGCTCTGCCAGCGGCTCGCCCATGCCGAGGAGGCCTCCATCCGCGATGCCCTGCGCCGCAATAGCGGGCACCGCGGCAAGGCCGCCGCCGAGCTGGGCATCAGTGCGACCACGCTGTGGCGGCGCATGCGTCGATTCAACAGTGCCGCAGCCGCCCTGGCCGAATCTCGGCCGTAAGCTCCCCCTTGCGGATTGGGTGCATAATGCGCACTTGGGTACATGGGGAGTCTTTGGCGGAAATGGCAGAGCGAACAAGAAGGTCAAGCAAGGGACGCACGCAGCTTTCCTCCGTTGCCAATGCGATCCTTCTGTTGAAAGCGTTCTCGGACGAGCACGGCGAGCTCGGCATCAGTGTACTGGCGGAACGCCTGCATCTGGCGAAAAGCACCGTGCATCGGCTGGCCTCGACGTTGGTCGAGGCGGGCATGCTCGAGCAAAGTGTCAGCGGACAATACCGGCTCGGGCTCGCAGTGTTCGAGCTCGGCTCGCTGGTGCGTCGCAAGCTCGATCTGTCTTTCGAGGCCAAGCCGTGGCTGATGACACTGCGGGAGCAGACCGGGGAGACCGTCGACCTGTCGATCCTGGATCATGACGGCGTGGTCTGCGTCAATTTCCTGGAGAGCCAGAAGGTCAACCGCATCAGCTCCGGAATCGGCCTGCGCAAGCCCGTGCATTGCACGGCGGAGGGCAAGGTGTTGATTGCCTTCCAGCATCCGCAGGTGATCGATCGCATCATGGCTGCGGTTCATGGGCAGCGAACCCCCCGGACTTTGACCGACCCTGAGGCGCTGCGGGAAGAGTTGGCCAAGGTCCGCGCGCGCGGTTACGCCATCGACGATGAGGAATACGAGCTGGGCGTCCGCAGCATCGCCGCGCCCGTGAGAGACGACACCGGCAGCTCGGTCGCCGCGGTGGGCGTCACTGGCCCGGCGCAACGGCTGACCAAGAACCGGCTGGCGATCATCGGCAAGCACGTCGACGCCGCGGCGAAGGCGATCTCGCTGCGCCTCGGAGCCAGGCCGAAACCCCGCTGATCCCGTGGTCGCGGACCTGCGCCGCGAACGGGCCGGGCGCGCACCGAGCTACCCCTCTGACCCGACCATCGCTGACGCCCGGCCACGACCGCGCGTGACCCCGCCCGTTCCGAGCCGGCCAGCGTGCGATTGACAAGCTTCGGGACCGCTGCTACAAGGATTTCATCATGGCGGAAAGCGTTTCCGTATAGCGGAACGTCATCCGACTCTCACCGTGCGGGGTCCTGAGCAGAGGGGGAGCATCCATTGGTCGCTAATCGTGACGGCGTCTTGGAAGCTATAGTCCTGGCGGAGAAAGCGCTGCAGGGAAGCATGTTGGCGGTGTTGCCGATACTCGCGCGCCTCTGCGGCGGGACTGTGTTCTTTGCCGATGGAGAGGGACGCTACCGCCATCGGGTGGATCGTGACGGCAGTGTCGTGCCTCTGCGGGAGGTGCACGGCAGCGGATTGGCTCGCGCGGTGGCGCGCACGCGCCTGCCGCGGTGGGAAGAGGACGAGAGCGCCGGCGAGCTGCGGGTCGCATTCCCGGTGGAGGACGGGACCGTGGAAATCGTAGGCTGCCTGCGCCCGAACGGCCTGGAGCGGGCGGTGCACCTGGGGACGGTATCGGAGCTGGTTCGTGGCCTGGAGCGTCCGGTCTTTTCGGGCGATAAGGACACAGAAGGAGCTCGGGCCTGCGGCGCGTTGGGCGCCAGATACCGCTGGGAGGACATCGTCGGCGAAGGCCCGGCGATCAGCCGGGCGATCGTCCGCGGCAAGGCGGCGGCGCACTGCAACGCGCCGGTGTTCCTCGCAGGCGAGAGCGGCACCGGCAAGGAGTTGTTCGCGCAGGCCATCCACAACGACTCTGCGCGCCATCGCGGGCCCTTCATCGCCATCA
The DNA here is from genome assembly GCA_036000265.1 of Steroidobacteraceae bacterium. Classification (GTDB taxonomy): domain Bacteria; phylum Pseudomonadota; class Gammaproteobacteria; order Steroidobacterales; family Steroidobacteraceae; genus 13-2-20CM-66-19. The sequence goes on from DASYGA010000173.1 coordinate 6,640, forward strand.
ATTGCTCGGCGCTGCCCGAGACGCTGGTGGACAGTACGTTCTTCGGCTACATCGACGGCACTTTCACCGGGGCTAGCAAGGGCGGCCGTCCCGGGGTGTTCGAGCAGGCGAACGGCGGCACTCTGCTGCTCGATGAGATCACCGAGATGAGTGTCGATCTTCAGGGCAAGCTGCTGCGCGTGCTGCAGGAGCGCGAAGTCTGCCGCATCGGCTCGGTCAAGCCGATCCCAATCGATACCCGCATCATCGTCACGTCCAACCGCGATCTGCAGCGCCAATTGCGCGAGGGCCGGTTTCGCGAAGACCTGTACTACCGTCTGAACGTGCTCGACATCAATCTGCCGCCGCTGCGCGATCGCAGGGAGGACATCCCGTCGATCGCCACCCGGCTCCTCGAGTGCCTCAGCCGCGCGGCGGGACGCGCCCCCTACACGCTGCATCCGCAGTCTTTGCAGTGGCTGATGGAGCAGCCCTGGCCGGGCAACATCCGCGAGCTGCGCAACGTGCTCGAGCGGGCCGTGAGTCTGGACCAAGACCACATTCTCCTGCCCTGCCATCTCGTGCGTCCGGAGGATCGGCCCGCAGAGGTATCTCGAGCCCCGGAGCCGGCCGCCGGCACGCAGCTGTGCCAGCAACTCGCCCATGCCGAGGAGGCCTCCATCCGCGAGGCCCTGCGCCGCAACAGCGGCCATCGCGGCAAAACGGCCGCCGAGCTCGGCATCAGCGTGACCACACTGTGGCGGCGCATGCGCCATTTCGACAACGTATGAGCACCGACACGCCGGCGCGCGAGCGCCGACTCCTCGCCTGGTGCGCCGCCGTGGACGCCAGGGCCGCCTCGCCCGTCCGCGCCATGCGCGACGATATGGTCTACAGCGAATAAGCCGAAGGCGGAGAACTCGATCATGTCGAAGCTCAGGCTGTCCGTCGCGATGGGCGACTACGATCGCACCCGGCCGCTGGCGGATGGGGAGGTGCGGATCGACGGCACCGACCCCGTCTACATGATGCTCTCGCCGGAAGAAATGTTCTTCCGGTCGTTCCGCCATGTCGCATTCGATGTGAGCGAGCTCTCGCTGAGCACCTTCGCGCTGAAGACGGCGGACGGCAGCAACCCTTATGTCGGCATCCCGGTATTTCCATCGCGTGCCTTCCGGCATACCTCGATCCACATACGGAGCGATCGCGGCATCCAGAGCCCGGCCGACCTCAAGGGGCGGAGGCTCGGTACGCCGGAATACCAGCTGACGGCGTGTGTCTGGGCGCGTGCCCTGCTGCAGGACGAGTATGGGGTGGCGCCGTCGGACGTCACTTGGGTTCGCGGCGGCATGGAGCATCCGGGCAGGCGGGAAAAGGTCTCGTTACGGCTGCCGCCCGGGGTTTGCATCGAGGAGGCGCCGGATGACCTCACTCTGTCGCAGATGCTCGAGCGCGGCGACATCGACGGCATCGTCGGACCGCGCGCACCTTCCTGCTTCGAGCACGGCCATCCCCAGGTCCGCTGGCTCTTTGCCGACCCCGCGCGCGCCGCGGCCGAATATTTCGCGCGCACGCGGATATTTCCCATCATGCACATCCTCGGGGTCCGGCGGGAGCTCGCCGAGCAGCATTCGTGGCTGCCAATGGCGCTCTACAAAGCATTCGCCGCGGCCAAGGAAATCGCGGTGGCGCGGCTCACCGATACCTCCGCCACCAAGGTGACCCTGCCATTCGTCGAGGAGCAGCTGCGCGCCGCGCGCGCCCTGATGGGGCTGGACTTCTGGTCCTACGGAGCGGCGCCCAACCGCCACGTACTCGATAAATTCCTCCACCATCATCATGCGCAGGGTCTTTCCAGGCGCCGGCTGACCGTGGAGGAGTTGTTCCATCCCTCGACCCTCGAGAGCTACAAGATCTGACGGCGCCTGAACAACCATGCTTCGCAAAGAGCAGAATGACCTGTTGACGCAGACCGGCCCGGGCACGCCCATGGGCGCCCTATTTCGCAGCTACTGGATTCCGGCTCTCCTGGCCGCGGAGCTGCCGGAGAACGACTGCGCTCCGGTGCGCGTGCAGCTGCTATCGGAGCAGCTACTGGCCTTTCGCGATTCGGACGGCCGCTACGGCCTCATCAGCGAGTTCTGCGCGCATCGGGGTGTCTCGCTCTGGTTCGGACGCAACGAGGAAGGGGGCATTCGCTGCGCTTATCACGGCTGGAAATACGATGTCGCCGGCCAATGCATCGACGTGCCATCGGAGCCGGCCACCTTCTGCCGGCGAGTCAAGCTGCAGGCGTATCCCCTCGTGAAGCAGGGCGATGTCCTCTGGACCTACATGGGTCCGGCGGCAAGGCGTCCGCCGCTGCCGGAATTCGAGTTCTCGCTCGTGCCCGCCGAGCAAAGCTTCACGTCCAAGCGATTTCAGCAATGCAACTGGCTGCAGGCCCTGGAAGGCGGTATCGATTCGAGCCACGTCTCATGGTTGCACCGCGCGAACCTCGACTCCGATCCGCTTTTCAAGGGCGCCAAGGGCAACGAATACAACCTGAAAGATCCGAAGCCGGTGTTCGATGTCGTCCCCTCTGCGGGCGGGCTGCTCATCGGCGCCCGACGCAATGCCGAGAACGGCAGCTACTACTGGCGCATCACGCCGTGGGTGATGCCATGTTTCACGATGGTGCCGCCGCGTGGCGATCATCCCGTACACGGCCACTTCTGGATTCCGATCGATGACGAGCATTGCTGGGCGTGGACTTTCGACTATCACGCCGTGCGCGCATTGACGGCGGCCGAGCGGCAGGCGATGCGTGATGGAAAGGGGGTTCATGCCGCCACCCTGCCGGGCACTTACCTGCCCTGCGCCAACAAGGGCAACGACTATCTGATGAATCGGCCAGCGCAGAAAATGGGGCTGGCCTACAGCGGCATAGAAGGTATCGCCATGCAGGATGCATCGCTGCAGGAGAGCATGGGCCCGATTGCGGATCGGACCAAGGAGCATTTGACTTCGACCGACAGCGGCATCGTCAAGGCTCGGATGCAATTGCTCAAAGCTGCCCGGGCGCTCGAGGAAAAGGGCGAGGTTCCCCCCGGAGTCGATCCCGCCCATCATCGCGTACGCTCCGCCGCCGTGATACTGCCGCCCGACGAGCCGTTCAGTGAGGCGGCCAAGGACGCCCTGACGGTGCAGCCCGGACGGCGGCATGCCTCCGTCTGAGGCTTACGCTCGAACAAGTGCCATGATGCGACCCAAATTGATCACCGCTCTGCAGACGCTCGGCCATACCGCCGCTCTCAAAAACGGCGCGGTGCAGCTGCCGGACTTCGAGCTGGAGTTCGTCGAGCTGCCGCATATCATCCAGGCGTTCAGGCGCATGGTGCGCGGCCTCGAGTTCGACGTGAGCGAAATGGCCCTCACCACATACCTGGCCGCCCGCGCCTTCAACAAGCCCTTCACGGCGCTGCCGATTTTTCCGGAGCGCCGATTCCATCACGGCGCCATTCTCTACAACACGCAGCTCGGGATCGGCAGTCCGAAGGACCTCGAGGGCCGCAAGGTGGGGGTGAGCCGTGGATACACCGTCACCACTGGTGTGTGGGCGCGCGGAATATTGCAGCACGAGTACGGCGTCGACCTCGAAAGCATCACTTGGGTGCTCTCTGGCGATGAGCACGTCGTGGAGTTTCGGCCGCCAGCCAACGTCGTGTCTCTCGGGCAGGGCAAGACGCTGGAAGAATCCCTCATCTCCGGGGAACTCGCCGCCGCCATCGGCATCAAGGTCGAGCATCCGCACGTCGCGCCATTGATCCCGGATGCGGCCGCTCACGCGTTCCGCCGGTTGGAGCGCGACGTCTACTATCCGATCAATCATTTGGTGGTGGTGAAGGATGCGGTGCTGGAAAAATACCCGCACGTCGCGGTGCAGCTGTTCGATGCTTTCGCCGCCGCCAAAGGCCAGTACTTAGATAATCTGCGCAAGGGACTCATCACTGCGCCGTCCGCGGGCGACCAGATGTACGCACGCGTGGCGAAGGTCACCGGCCGCGATCCGCTGCCCTACGGCATCGAGCCCAACCGCGCGATGCTCGAGACGCTGATGGGGTACGCGCGCGAGCAAGGGATTCTGCCGCGGTCCCATGCCGTGGAGGAAGTGTTCGCGCCGGGTACGGCGCACCTGATTGCCTGAGGACATGCTTATGTCGGAAAACGCGGCCGTCACCCTGCCCTCGCTGCGACAAATGAAGGTGGACGCGCGCAAGATCGTCGGCGTGGTCGCATGGGACTACCAGCTCGCGCAGATCGCGGATCGCGCGAAGGTGGAGCTTGTCTCGGTAGGCGATACCGTGGGAGTGAATCTCTGGGGCCACTCCAGCCCGCTGGAGATCACGCTCGCCGAAATGGTCATTGTCTGCAAGGCCGTGCGGCGCGGAGTGAGGCGCGCGTTGGTGAGTTGCGACCTGCCCTACGGCCCCCTGCAGCAGGGCACCTCGCGGGCACTGCGCGCCGCGATCCGCCTCGTCAAGGAGGCAGGCGCCGATCTCATCAAGCTCGATGGCGCCGCGCAGTTTCCGCAGGCGGTGGAGGCGCTGGTCCGGGCGGGCATACCGGTGTTCGCGCAGTTCGGCATCACACCACAGACGGCGCTCCACTACGGCATTCCGTACTCGGCAGCGTCAGCGAGCGGCGCGCAGGTGCCGCCGGAGATGACGCAGCATCTGGTCGAAGAAGCGAAGCGCCTCGAGAGTGCCGGCGCAAGTCTGCTCGACTTCACCAACTCCGGACCCATCGCCGGTCCCGCCGTCGTCCAGGCGGTCGCCATTCCAGTGCTCGGGGGATTCGGCGGCGGCCCCTGGCTCGATGGGCGCATGCGCATGGCGCATGCCGCGATCGGCTATGCCGCAGTCTGCATAGATTCACCGCCCGAAACCTACGCCAACGTCGCCCGCACCGCCCGCGATGCACTCGAGCAGTACGCAAGCGATGTGCGCGCGGGCCGTCAGATCAAAGGCGGCCGACCGGTTTCGTCCTGAAAGAGCGCGCGTCATGCCGATCACCAGCATCGACGGGATTACGACCCGATACGAAATCCGCGGCTCCGGGCCGCCGCTGCTGCTGTTCTCTCCGGGCGGGTTCGACGCGACCATCGAGGCCTGGGCCTTGCGCGGCGCCTATGCGCAGACCAAGCCGCTCGAGCATCTGAGCCGCCAATACACCTGCATCGTGTTCGACCGGCGTGAGAGCGGCGCCTCGGGTGGGCGCGTCGAGCACATCACCTGGAGCCACTACGTGGTCCAGGGCAAGGGACTGCTGCAGCATCTCGGCATCGAGCGGGCTCACCTCATGGGCGGCTGCATGGGGTGTTCCCCGGTGCTCGCCTTCGCGGTCGCCCACCCCGAGTCCGTGATCAGCATGGTCCTCTACTGGCCGGCGGGCGGCCCGAAGTATCGGTTGAGCAGCCGGCAACGTTTTGCGGAGCACCTGGCCTACGCGCACCGCGAAGGATTGGCAGCCGTCGTGGCGTTGGCCCGCGAGAGCGGCAAGGCCTTCGGCACTGACCCGCGAGTCGGCCCGTGGGCAGCCGTCATCCGGGGCGATCCGCAGTTCGCCGCGGGCTACGCCGCACAGGATCTGGCAGCCTACGAGCTGATCGTCGCCGGGATGGAGCGCAGCCTCATCGATCGCGACACCACACCCGGAGCCGAGCCTGAGGAGCTGATGCGCCTCGACCTCCCGGCGCTCATCATTCCCGGCCACGATCACTCGCACGCGACTTCCGCCGCGCGGTATCTCGAAGAGTGCCTGCCGCGCGCCGAGTACTGGGACACGGTGGTCGCCGAGCAGACGGAGGCGCGTACCAGCGCCCGCATCCTGGAATTTCTCGCGGCGGCGTCGAGCCGGTGACGATTCCGGCGCCTTCGCACCGCTGTCATGACACGCGTTGCGCCGACACGCAGCCCGGGAGTTTGTTGTCGACTCAGCGTCCGCTGAGCGGGGCCGCGAATTGACAACTTTGCCGCAAGTTGCTAGCATATTTTCTGCATGCAGGAATTACGTTCCATATAGAGAAACATCAGCATGTCTGGCGCCGGCTTGGCCTGCCGGGCGGCAGAGCAGGAGCTCCTGATGGCCGATCACGAGACCGCGCCCAAGCAGCCTTCCCACGCGCTCGAGGATCACTCGTTCGGACGGGAGCTGACCCACAGCCATCTGCCCGGCGTCGAATACGATCACGATCACGACCACGACGACTTCGGATCGCAGGGGCCGATCGAACAGAATCCGATCTGGATCCAGGATCACGTCACGCTGACCAGCGTCGGGATCGACATCGGCTCCTCCGGCACACAGGTCATCTTCTCCCGCTTGAATCTGCGCCGCCCCGGAGAAGACCTGACCAGCCGCTATGTGGTGACCTCGCGCGAGGCGCTGTTCGAATCGCCGGTGACACTGACGCCGTACCTCGACGAGCAGCGCATCGATCAGCTCGCGCTCGGCGCGATCATCGACGACGCCTACAACTCCGCCGGCATGGGACCCGATGATGTCGATGTTGGATCCATCATCCTCACCGGGGAGGCACTACGGCGCGAGAATGCGGAGGCCATCGCGGCGATCGTCGCGGAGCATGCCGGGGACTTCGTCTGCGCGACGGCCGGTCATCACATGGAGGCGATGCTGGCCGCCTTTGGATCCGGGGCCGTGCGAGTCTCGGCGCAGACCGGAAAGCGCCTGCTCAATATCGACATCGGCGGAGGCACCACCAAGCTGGCCCTCATCGAGGCGGGCCGGGTGGTGGGCACCGCCGCGGTTCACGTCGGCGGGCGATTGCAGGTGGTCGATGCCCGGCAGCGCATCGTGCGGCTCGACCCGGCCGGGCAGCGCCTGGCAGCACGCGCGGGCTTCTCCTGGGAGCTCGGCGGTGTAGCGACGCCCGCGGAGCTCGATGCGCTCGCTGAGAGCATGGCCGCGGCAGTGTTGTGCGCCGTGCGCGCGAGCGATCCGCCGGCTGACGTGGCTGACCTCTTCCTGACCGAGCGCCTGGGCGGGCTCGGCGCCCTCGGCGGTGTCATGTTCTCCGGCGGTGTCGCCGAATACATCTACGACAGAGAGAGCCGCGACTTCGGCGACCTCGGCCGCCGTCTGGGCGCCGTGCTGCGCCGTCGCCTGCAGGAGGGCGCCTTGCCATGGCCGCTGCTGCCTGCCGACGAATGCATTCGCGCCACCGCGGTGGGCGCCTCGGAGTACTCGGTCCAGGTCACCGGCAACACGATTTACGTCTCCAACCGCGGCGCGCTGCTGCCGCGGCGGAACATCCAGGTCATCAAGCCGCCATGCGAGCTCGGTGAAATCATCCATCCCGAGGGCGTTGCCACGGTGATCAGGCGGCATCTGACCCTGTTCGACCTCGACGCCCAGCAGCAGGACTTCGCGCTCGCGTTCCGATGGACGGGAGACCCGTCCTACGAGCGTGTGGCGGCCTTCGCGCACGGCATCGCCGCTGCGCTCTCGCGCCGCATCGAGCTCGGCCGGCCCCTGTACATCATCCTCGACGGCGACGTGGCACAGACGCTCGGCGCGGTGCTGCGTAACGAGCTCGGCATCAAGTCCGACGTGCTGGTGATCGACGGCATTATGCTGGTGGATTTCGATTATGTCGACCTGGGCAGGATCCGGCTGCCGTCCCACACGCTGCCGGTGACGGTCAAATCGCTGCTCTTCAACGACATGGCCGGTGGCCGGGTGCCGACGTGACCCGCCGGCGCGACTCAACATCAATTGCGACTATCCATGGGAGAACGGCTCCATGACAAATGCGGCTCTGGTATCGAACGAGATGGCGCAGAAGTTCGCCACCGAGACAGCCACTCCGTACACCGATTGGGTGCGCAGGGAGGGGCTCGACATCATCAGCGCACTCTACGTCCCGAACCTCCATACGGTGGAGCTGAAGCGCTGGGAGCGCCGGGGCGGTCGCGGCGTCTACATCAACCACGACGCATCGCGGACCTCGAACGACTGCTATGTCTGCGAAATTCCGGCCGGCGGCAAGCTCGCGCCGCAACGGCAGCTCTTCGAGGAGATGATCTACGTGCTGGACGGGCGCGGCTCGACGACGGTGTGGAACGATGCCGGCCAGAAGATCTCCTTCGAATGGAGCAAGGGGGCGCTGTTCGCCATCCCGCTCAACTGCTGGCATCAGCACTTCAATGGCCAGGGGCGGGAGGTGGCACGCTATGTCGCCGTGACCAACGGGCCCTCGATCATCAACACCTTCGGCGATACCGATTTCGTGTTCAGCACGAAATACGACTTCAAGAACCGCTTCACCGGCGACCCCGAGTATTTCGCCAACAGCGGCGAGCAGAAAGGATTTCTCCTCGAGACCAACTTCGTCGCGGATGCGATCAATCTGCCGCTGATCGCCGCCAAGGAGCGCGGCGCCGGCGGTGGGCACATCCGCTTCAATATGGCGAAGGGCTCGATGAACAGCCACATCTCCCAATTCCCGGTGGGAACGTACAAGAAGGCCCACTGCCACGGGCCCGGGGCGCACGTGATCATGCTGCACGGGGAGGGCTACAGCCTGATGTGGCCCGAGGGTGAGGAGCCTACGCCATACAAGTGGCAGGAAGGCACGATGATCGTGCCGCCCAACATGTGGTTCCACCAGCATTTCAATACCGGCACCACCCCCGGCAGGTATCTCGCCTTCAAGCACGAAGGGGTCGCGATCCGCAATGCGCAGGGCGTGCCGAAAGCCTGGATCAGCCGGCGTCTCGGCGGCGATCAGATCGACTACGCGGACGAGCAGCCCGTCATTCGCCAGATGTTCACCGAAGCGCTGCGCAAGAGCGGCATGACAGCGCGGATGGAAGAGGCTTATCGCAACGAGCTGGCCGAGCTGCCGCCGCCGCGCCATGGCAGCTGAGGCCGGCTCCGGGAACGAAACCCGTCCCGAGATCCGGCCTTCAGTCGGGCTGCCGCGCCTGCTGGCGGAATTCGTGCGTCTCGGGACGGTGACGTTCGGCGGCGGCCTGCAATCGTGGATCCATCGGGAGATCGTGGATCGGCTCGGCTGGGTCGATGAGGATACTTTCCTCTCGGGCATGACCGTGGCGCGGGTCGTGCCGGGCGCCAACGGCGTCAACATTGCCCTCTACATCGGCTTCAAGCTGCGCGGCGCGGCGGGCGCGGCCGCTGCCGTGCTCGGCATGATCGTCCCCGCCTTCTGCGTCATTCTCTGCCTCGGGTATCTTTATCGCAGGTTCGGTCACCTCCCGGCCGTGCACTTCGTCCTCGCCGGACTCGCAGCCGCGGGCGTCGGCGCTACACTCACGATGGGCATCAAGGTGGGACGGCGCCTGCCGCGCGATCTCGCAACTTCGCTCACCGCAGTGGCGGTGTTTGCCCTCGTGGGCGTACTGCAGTTGCCGATGATTCCCGTGCTGCTTGCACTGGTTCCGATCAGCGTTGGTCTGGCGCTCCTCGCGAAAAGGTAATCACGCCGTGGATCGTAGCGTGCTCGCGCTGCTTCTGGTCTTCGCCCCACTCTCGATCCTGTCGATCGGGGGCGGCCAGGCCACGATCCCGGAGATGCAGCATCAGGCCGTGGTGGTCCACAGCTGGCTGAGCAACGGCGAATTCGCGGATCTGTTTGCCCTCTCGCGGGCTGCGCCGGGGCCGAGCTCGCTGATTGCGGCGCTGATCGGCTGGCACGTATTCGGCTTCTGGGGCGCGGTTGCGGCAACCCTGGGGATGTTCCTGCCCTCCTCGCTCCTGATGTACGCGGTGGGCGCCTGGTGGCATCGGAGCCAGGACTCGCGCCTGCGACGCGCGATCGAGCGGGGGCTGACGCCTATTGCGGTCGGACTCGTGTTCGCAGGGGCCATCACCATCCTCAGGGCGGCCCACGCCGGAGCCCTGGTGCTGGCGACTGCCGGAGCCGTGTGTCTGCTGCAGAGTGCCACCCGGATCAGCACCCACGCGACGGTGGGCGCAGTCACCTCGATCTACCTGCTCATCTTTTATTTCACCTGAAACCGCCCAGAGGGTACGACCGTGGAAAAAGTCATTGCCTCGGTGAAGATCGGCGCCGGCAAGTTGGAGCTGCGCGAATTCCCGATGCCCGAGCTCGACGATGAGAGCGCCCTCATGAAAATGGCCGTCGCGGGCATCTGCGGCACCGACGTGAAGATGTTCAAGCAGCCGCTCTCTGGCGGTCCCGTGATCATGGGCCATGAGAACATCGGCTACATCGCCAAGGCAGGAGCCAAGTTCATGGAGCGCAAGGGCGTCAAGGAAGGCGATCTGGTCTTCGTCGAGCATTACGTCCCCTGCTTGAAGTGCGAGTGGTGTCACCTCGGCGAATATCGCCACTGCGCCGCCACCGATTGGCGCGGCAACCCGGATAGCCGCCGGTACGGCTACACGACCTCGGAAAACCCGCACCACTTGTGGGGCGGCTTCGCGCAATACACCTATCTGCCGTGGAATGCGGTGGTCCACAAAGTGCCTGCCGGCGTGACGCCGGAGCTCGCCGGGATCGTCACTCCAATGTCGAACGGCATCGAGTGGGCCCTGTTCGATTGTCACGTCGGCTACGGATCCAGGGTGCTGATTCAGGGGCCAGGGCAACAGGGGCTTTCGCAGGTCGTCGCCTGCAGGCAGGCCGGGGCCGATCTGATCATCATCACGGGCACGAGCAAGGATGCCAAGCGGCTGGAGGTGGCGAAGAAGCTCGGCGCCGATCACGCCATCGACGTGCAGCAGGAGGACCCTCTGGCGCGCATCATGGAGATCACCGGCGGCCAGGGTGTCGATGTGGTGCTCGACTGCGCCGCCGGGGCCGGCACGGCGCCCGTGCTGCTCGGGGTCGAGGCGATGAAGCGCAAGGGCGGCACCCTGCTGGTCCAGGGCGAGATGACGACATTTCCGGATTTCCCTCTCGGCAAGGTGACGGTTAAATACATCACCATCAAGAGCGCGCGCGGCCACAGCTTCAAAGCCTGCGAGCTGGCGCTGCAGCAGCTCGCCTCGCACCGCTTCCCGCTGGAGCTGGTGACGACGCACACCTTCGGTCTGAAGGACGCAGCGTACGCCATCAAATCGGTCGGCAACGAGGGTGCGAAGGACGTGATCCACGTGTCCTTGATGCCGTGGCAGTAAAGCAAGCCCGAGAGCGCTTGCCGAGGTAGCATCGTCACATCTTCCTTTCCTGCGGAGCGCAGGTGTCCGAGATATTCATCCGACGCAGGACGGCCACCGTCCTCCTGGCTCTCGCGCTACTCTTCGTCGGGCTGAATGCCTACTTTGCGCTGCCCGTAGCGCCTCTGCCGCAGATCGACTTCCCGACGATCGAGGTCGAGGCGAGCCTGCCGGGGGCGAGCGCCGAGACGATGGCGACTTCGGTCGCGACGCCTCTCGAGCGATCGCTGGCCAACATTCCCGGCGTGTCGGAGATGACCTCCTCGAGCTCCCTCGGCCGGACGCAGATCGTGCTGCAGTTCGACCTGAGCCGCTCCATTGATGCGGCCGCTCAGGACGTGCAGACGGCGATCAACACCGCTGCGGGAGTACTGCCCAAGGACTTGCCCAGCCCCCCGACCTACCACAAGGAGAATCCGGCCGATTACACGGTCCTCGAGCTCGCGCTGACCTCCGATACTCTGCCGCTCACGGAGGTCGATCGCTACGCCGAGGACTTCCTCGCCCAGCAGATCTCGCAGATCCCGGGGGTGGGTCTGGTCGATTTCCACGGCGAGGCACGCCCGGCGGTACGCATCCGCCTGAATCCGGACAAGTTGAGCTCCCTCGGCCTCACGCTCGAGGACGTGCGCAGTATGGTCGCGCAGCAGACGCTCAACGCCCCCAAGGGCAGCCTTTCCGGCCCTTCGCGGTCGGTGGTGCTGTCGGCCAGCGATCAGGTGCTCGATCCCGCCGGCTACCGCTCGATGGTAATCGCCTACCGCCATGGTGCGCCCGTGCGTATCGGCGAGCTAGGCACCGTGATCAGCGGGCCGGAGGACGACAAGGATGCCGCGCGGCTGGAGAACAAGCCGGCCATCATCATCGACGTCCACAAGCAACCCGGCTACAACGTCGTAGAGACCATTCAAAAGATCAAGAAAGAGCTGCCGCGGCTCACCGCCCTGCTTCCCGCGACGGTTCATCTCTCGTTGGTCGGTGATCGCACCCAGACGATCGTCGCCGCGGTGCGCGACGTGCAGCTGACGATGCTGGTCACGATCGTGCTGGTCGTCCTGGTGATCTTTTTTTTCGTGCGCAATGCCTGGGCGACGATCATTCCGAGCATCTCCATTCCGCTGTCGCTCTTCGGCGCATTCGCGGCCATGTACCTGCTCGACTACAGCCTCGATAACATTTCGCTGGTCGGGATGACGATCGCCGTGGGATTCGTGGTCGATGACGCGATCGTCGTGATCGAGAACATCGTGCGTCACATAGATAACGGCGAGTCACGCCTGCAGGCGGCGATCAAGGGCTCGCGCGAGGTCAGCTTTACCATCGTCTCCATGACGCTGTCGCTCGTCGCGGTGTTCATTCCGGTGCTCTTCATGGGCGGCATCGTCGGGCGGCTGCTGCGCGAGTTCGCGGTCACCGTGGCCATCGTGGTGCTGATGTCCGGAGTCATCTCCCTCACCATCACCCCGGCGCTCTGCGCGTGGCTCGTGCGCGAGCGCGGCTCCGAGCAGCACGGCCGGCTGTATCGCTGGTCGGAGCGGCAGTTCGCGGCCCTGGCCGCGTTCTACGAGCGGACGCTCGATGTCGTGTTGCGCCACCCTAAAGGGACGCTGCTTGCAACCGTGGCAGTGCTCGCGCTTTCGATCTTCCTTTACATCGTCGCGCCGAAGGGCTTCTTCCCGCAGGTGGATACCGGGGTCCTTCTCGGCACCGCCAAAGCCTCGCCCGACATCTCGTTCGACGCCATGACCGCACACATGGAGGCTGTGGGGCGCATCGTGGCGGCGGACCCGGCGGTGAGCACGGTCGATTACTGGTTCGGCAGCGATCCGTCGGTGAGCCAGGGGCGGTTCTACATCTACCTCAAACCTGCCGGGCAGCGCGAAAGCGCGGCCCAGGTTCAGGCACGCCTCACGCGAGAGGTCGCCCGCGTACCGGGGATCCGCCTTTTCATGCAGGTCCGTCAGGACATCACGGTCGGCGGACACCTCACCGCGGGCCTATACCAGTACACGCTGCAGGACGGCAACGTCGACGAGCTCGTGAAGTGGACCGACGTCCTCGAAAAGCGCTTCCGCGATCTTCCCGAGCTGCGCGGCGTGACCTCCGACACGCAAGCGCTCGCCACTCAAACGACCGTGCAAATCAACCGCGATGCCGCCGCCCGCCTCGGCGTGACCGCGCAAGCGATCGACGACGCGCTTTACGATGCGTTCGGCCAGCGGCAGATCGCCACGCTATTCACCGAGCTGAACCAGTATCACGTCATCGAGGAGGTTTCTCCAGGCTACCGCCTCTCGACCGACGATCTGCGACACTTGTATGTGCGCTCCACCACGACCGGGGCGCTGGTGCCTCTGAGCGTGGTCACGGAACTCGAGGACGGCCTCGCGCCCATCACGATCAATCACCAGGGGCTCTTCCCCGCCATTACGCTGTCCTTCAATCTGGCCCCCGGCTACAGCCTCGGGCAGGCGGTCGATGCGATTCACGCCACCGAGCGCGCCTCCGGCAAGCCCGCATCGCTCATCGGCTCGTTTCAGGGTACGGCACGCGCCTTTCAGGAGTCGCTGCGCAACCAGCCGCGCCTCATATTCACCGCGCTGTTCGTGGTCTACATCGTGCTCGGGGTGCTGTATGAGAGTGCCATCCACCCCCTTACGATCATTTCCACGCTGCCCTCGGCCGGCGTCGGCGCGCTGCTCGCTCTCGAGCTCTGCGGGGAGGACCTCTCGATCATGGGTCTGATCGGAATCCTGCTCCTCATCGGCATCGTGAAGAAGAACGCGATCATGATGATCGACTTCGCCCTATCCGCCGAGCGCGAGCAGGGCCTCACGCCGCTCGAAGCCATCCGCCGCGGCTGCCTGCTGCGCTTCCGGCCGATCATGATGACATCGATGGCTGCCATCTTCGGGGCGCTGCCCATCGCTCTCGGCACCGGCGTCGGTGCCGAGCTGCGCCGCCCTCTCGGCATCGCCGTGGTGGGAGGACTCCTCGCCTCGCAGCCGCTGACCCTCTACGCGACTCCGGTCATTTATCTGTGGTTCGACCGCCTGGCTCGCTCCTTCGGACGGCTCCGTCAGCATCACACGCCCTGGGCTGTAGAGGCTGCAGCACCCAAAACAGAACAGGAAATGAGGTAAAAAATGAGAGCCATGGCAGCCGCCGCGATACTCCAGCTGCTGACGCCGGCACTGGCCTCGGCCCAGATGGCGCCGCCGCCAGCAAAAGCGCCTGCCGTCCTGAGGCTGATGAGCAGTATCCCTCTCGCCCATGCGCGGGGCCGGATGGATCACGTCAGCGTCGATGTCCCGGGCCGGCGCCTGTTCGCAGCCGCCTTCGACAACCATACCCTGGAGGTCATCGACCTCGCGGCTAGGCGGCAGGTGAGGACTCTCCGGCTCGACGAGCCGCAACAGTCCTACTTCGTGCCTGCCGTCGATCGTCTCTTCGTGGCTTCCAGCGGCGATGGGACGGTGAAGATCTTCGATGGCCGCACGTTCGTTCTCGTACGAACAGTGCACCTATCCTCGGATGCCGACAACATGCGCTACGATGCGGTTCGCAAGCACGTGCTCGTCGACTATGGCGGGGAGAAGTACCTCTTTGGTGAGGTCTCCGCGAGGAACAGGGAGAAGGATGGCGCCGTGGCCGTCATGGACCTGAAAGGCAACATCCTGGGCCGAATCCATGTCGGCGGGCATCCCGAGGCGCTGCAGCTGGAAGAGAAGTCCGGTGACCGCGTCTTCATCAATGACCCGGACAAGCACGAGATCGTGGTCGTCGACCTCGGGAGCTACAAGGTGCTGGCCCACTGGAAGGCAGGCTGCGAGAACTATCCCATGGCGCTGGATGAAGCCCACCAGCGGCTCTTCATCTTCTGCCGCGACCGCGGCTATGTGGCCGTACTCGATACCGCGAGTGGCAGGCGGGTGACGACGGTGCGAGCGACGCCCGGAGCGAGCTCGGACGATATGTTCTGGGACCCTAGCAAGAGCCGGCTCTACGTCCTCGCCAGAGTTTTGGTCCACGGAAAGAGCCCCCATGTCGCCGGACCGGGCATCGTCGATGTGATCCAGGAGGACGATCCCGACCACTACCGGATGATCGCGGCCTCCTCGACGGGGTTCGGCGCTCAGACCGGAATGTTCGTGCCGCAGTGGGGGAAGCTCTTCGTGGCCACGCGTCGCGAGGACGGGCGGAGTGCCGAGATTCTCCAGTACGACACCCAATAAGGCAGCTTCGCCCATGCTCATCATCGACAATGCGACCGTATTGCAGCTGCTGACCATGGAGGACTGCATTCGGGTTCAGGAGGCGGCATTCCGGAGCTTGCCGAGCGGCGGCGCGATACATCGACCGCGTATCGACATGTACTTCCCCTGTGAGCGCGAGGATGGGTATTTCCGCTGGGGGTCGATGGAGGGCGCCAATGGCGGCTACTTTGCGATCCGCATGAAATCCGACATCGTCACCTGGCCGAAGGGGGCGGACGGCAACTGGACCGAGGAGAAGTACTGCCGGGAGCCGGGTACCTATTGCGGGATCATTTTTCTCATTTCCACGCGCAACGGGGCGCCACTGGCGTTCATTCACGACGGCGTTCTGCAGCACATGCGCGTCGGCGGCGGCGCGGGTATAGGCGCAAAGTATCTGTCGCGGGAGGACACTCATGTGGTCGGGATGTTGGGATCCGGCGGCATGGCCCGCACCTTCCTCGAGGCATTCAAATGCGTGCGCGACATTCGCCTGTGCAAGGTCTATAGCCCGAACCCCGAGCACCGGGAAGCCTACGCCTCTGAAATGTCACGCCTTCTCGGAATCGAGGTGCGGGCAGTCGACAGCGCCCGCGAAGCGGTGCGCGGAGTCGACCTGCTCTCCAGCTGCACCAACAGCATGCGGCCCGTTTACGATGCCGAATGGGTCGAGAAAGGCATGCATGTGACCAATCTGGGACGGCGCGAGGTGCCGGAGGCGGCAATCGACATGTTCGATCTGGTGGTGCGCCAGGGAACCGCGGGCCTGCAGATGAGGCAGACCGAGCGCTTTCAGGCCGAGCGCGGCCACTCACCGGCCGCCTTCATCGGCGGCACCGCCGAGCAGATGCAGCGGATTCCGGCGAAGAACCCACAGCCTGGCCTGGGTGGCGACAGCCCGGAGTTCACGGATCGGGGTCGCGGCGGCGACAAACCGGATTTTGCAGACCTGGTCACCGGCAAATGCGAAGGCCGCACGAGGCGCGATCAGGTGACGTTCTACCGGAACGTCGGCAATCAGGGCCTGCAGTTCTCCTCGGTCGGCGGGTGGGTCTACGAGCAGGCGGTCGGGTCGCACAAGGGCCGGACCATCCCTACCGAATGGTTGCTGCAGGACATCCGCGACTGACCTTCTCCACCGCCCCGCACGTGCCTCGAATCCCGGCGAGGCGACCGGGCGGTCTCCCTTCGTTTGGATAGCAAAGGATTCATCGACAATCATGAAACTGCTGCGCTACGGCCCCGCCGGCCACGAATTGCCTGGATTGCTCGATGCCCAGGGCAAGCTCCGCTCCCTCGCTGAGATCATCCCCGATCTGGACGCCGCACATCTTTCCCCGCAGAGTCTCTCGAGACTGATGGCGATCGATCCGGCAACACTGCCGAGCGTCTCCGGTACTCCAAGGCTCGGCGTACCCATCGCCGGTACGCGCAAGTTCCTCGCGATCGGCCTGAACTACGCCGACCACGCTGCGGAAGCCAACCGGCCGATCCCCCGCGAGCCAGTGATATTCACCAAGGCCGTGAGCTGCCTGCAAGGCCCCAACGACGATGTCGTGCTGCCGAAGGACTCGACGAAAACCGACTGGGAGGTGGAGCTCGGGGTGGTCATCGGCAGCACCGCCCGCTACGTGGAGGAGCGCGAGGCGCTCGAGCACGTCGCCGGATACGTCGTCGTCAACGATCTTTCGGAACGCGAATACCAGCTCGAGCGCGGGGGAACCTGGGACAAGGGCAAGGGGTGCGATACGTTCGGTCCGGTCGGTCCGTGGCTGGTGACGCGCGAGACGGTCGGCGATGTACAGAGCCTCGGCATCTGGCTCGAGGTCAACGGCAAACGCATGCAGAGCGGCAATACACGTTCAATGATCTTCGGTGTGGCGACGCTGGTCAGCTACGTCAGCCGCTTCATGACGCTCGAGCCGGGGGATATCATCACCACCGGCACGCCACCCGGGGTGGGCATGGGAAAGAAGCCACAGCCGATTTATCTCGAGCCCGGGGACCGGCTGCGGCTCGGCATTGAGAAGCTCGGCGAGCAGATGCAGACCGTGCATGCTTGGCGACGACGCTGAGGGGTCGGCAGGGTCGGCCAACGCGCCGTATTGCCTACCGCGCGTAGGCAAAACCCAGGATGGCGGACCCCAGCAGAGAAACCCCCACACCGGCCAGGACTCCGGCGTTGAGCAGCTCGTGCCGTCGGTTTATGAAGTACCCCGCGATCACCCGGGCCACCAGCGATAAACGCTGAATCGGAGATACGACGGTCACCGGCGCCAGCCCGAGCGCCAGGAAGCGCAGCATTTGAGCAAGGAACACCAGCACGCCGGAAAGCAGATACCAGGGCACCCCTGCTCGATCCATGCTCCTCACGTGATGAATCTGTCCAGGCGCGAGCAGGGTGAATACCATCAACACCACGCTCGCCGCGATGTAAGCGACCAGGCCGCCCGCCAGGCCGAGATTGTTACCCCGCAAGCCGGCTCGTATCAGCACCGGGGTTATGCCGTAGCCAATCGCGGCGAGCAGCGAGTAGCCATACCCGGCCAGCAGCTGGGGCCTGAACTTGCTGCGCTCGTCGGGCGTCAGGGGCCCGCCAACGCCGGCCGAACTGCGTCTCTTGGCGTTGAGAACGACGATGACAGGCCCGACAATGATCAACAAAATTCCGGTGATCTTGAGCGCCGTGAGCCTCTCGTGCAGGAAAATCACCGCCAGAGCAACGGCGATAAGCATCTGCAACTGTTGAATGGGCCCCGCCCCGACGGACCCCAGCGACATCGTCGCACGATAGTTCCAGTAGCGTCCCCAGACGAAATGCAGGATTCCCGCCACCGCAAACAATGAGAGACTGCGGGCCGGCAGCTGGCCATAGCGGAAAAGCTGCCCAGACAACAATGCGGCGAGCAGGAACAGCGGCACGCCGAGAGGTACCGTGATCGACATGGCCTGCGAGGCGGAGCCGTGCAGCACTCCGCGCCGAAGGCAAGCGCTGTTGGTGCCGTAAAGCACGGCACTGACGAATGCAAGCAATGCGCCTATGGCGCATCCCTTCCGCGCAAGCGGTGAGCGCAGCACATCTCAGTGGATCCCGATCAACGGCCAGTAGAACGGAACGAGCACCATCACCATGACGAACTCGACCAACGCCATCCCTGCTCCCATTTTCATAAGATCGCGCGCTTCGAAGTAACCATAGGAGTAGCCCACGACCAAGACGGCAGACTGATAGGCGAACAGCTTGCCACCGGCCGCGAACGTCCAGATCAGGCTGAGCTGCAGGGGATCAAGGCCGTGGGTCTTCGCATACTCGAGGACCAGCGGGATGGACGTCGCGAGCATGGAGATCTCGCTGCCCAGCAGGAAGTGATAGAGGAATGCCGTCCAATAGAGTACGGCGGTTATGCTGAAGACGTTCGTCAGCACGGGCTGGATCCAACGAAAGACGATCGTGGCGAGCATGCCAAGCCCATGGGTGGCCTCGAGCACGCTGCCCATGCTGATTGCGGCGGCGACGAAGAAGAAGGATGAGTAGTTCAATCGGCGCAGCGCCCCGGCGTCGAGCACGCCTACATTCGGCAGGAGCGCAAACAGGCCGACGCCGAGGGCCACCATGGTCGGCGGTATGTGGGTGAACGAGCCGGTCATCCACAGCAGCATCGCGCAGCCCATGAGCGCAGCGGCCCTGCGCTCCGCGGCCGACCAGGAACCCATCTTCTCGAGCTCGTGCCGGAAGTAGGCGCGGTCCGGCGCCAGCGCGGTACGCTCGGGAGGGAAGAGCCACAGCGCGAGGCGCCAGGCCACAAGGACGGTCACGATGCTGCAGGGCAGGAACGCAAGCAGCCATTCGCTCCACTGCACGTTCACGCCTCCGAGACGCTGCATCAGTCCCGCCGAGGTGATGGATGCCGTTCCGGCCAGCATCATCTTGTCGAACAGATCGGCCGTGTAGGTGAGGACCACGAACATGCCGCAGGCGACCCTGCTGCCGCGGCCGGCCTGAAACGCCTCCGCCACGGCCATCGCGACAGATGCCATGATGACGACTCGCGCCAGGCCCGATGGCACGATGAACGTCAGCAGGTAATTGGTGATCAGGAGCCCAAGAAGAATGCGGGGATAGGACGTCCCTATCCGCTGTATCACCGTGTAGGCGAGGCGGTGCGCCAGGCCCGACTCGCGGGCGAGCAGTCCTATCAGCAGCGCAGCGAATGAAAACCAGGCCGGTTGGCTCGCAAAGCCGGAAAGGGCGACATTGAAAGGGACGACGCCGAGTGCCCAGAACAGGAAGCAGCCGACGAGTCCCGTCACCGCGAACTCGGTGGCCTGCGTCATCCACGCAATGAGCATGAACGCCAGAATGGCGAACATATGCTTGGTCTGCAGGACGACCTGCATCGGCGAGAGCCAGATCGCCGCTGGTACGAGGACACAAAGTATCCGGCCGGCAAGCTTCAGGAACGGGGCACCTTGAAGGTGTGAATCCCGGACGTTGCTCGCCGGCGCACTGGCTGCGCTCAAGGGGTCTCGATTCACGTTACAGCGGCCTTTGCCTAAAGCACGCCCTGGTCGGCATTCGCTGACGCACGCCCGCGTGTATGGCTACGCATCCTTGTGCGGCCACCCACCTTCACAATCGTAACGGCGTCCGCGTCCGGAATCGCCTTGGGTCGCCTCACGATCTTCAGCATCTCGTGCGGTTGTGGCTCTTCATGCTCGGGTTTCTCAGTTGAGCGGCTCCATCCTGGTTATGGAGCCGCTGTGATTGTTGCCGATCCACAGCACCGGCCGCGGCCCGGAATCATCGACGAACATGTGGCGGATGTTGACTGAAAACGGCGTGAGATAAATGGTGAATTTGCCGGTCTCGATGTTCATTTCGACGATCCGATCGGAGCTCATGCCGCCGGTCCAGAGATTACCCCACTTGTCGCGAACGACCTGATACGGTGCGAAATAGCGCACCGGAATCGACCACTCCTTGAATTGGTGGGTCCTGGTGTCGAACTCGGCGATCTTGTCGGCGCGCCATTCGGCGAACCAGAGGCGGCCCTCTGCGTCCAATTGCCCGCGGCGCGGTCTCGAGTGCGGTGTCGGAGTCGGATAGAGCGTCACCTTGCCGGTCTTGGCGTCAATCTCGCCGATGTTCCTCCCCGAGAAGTCGCAGAAGAAGGCGTTGTTGTGCTTGTCGGCGTAGACCCCGTACACCGAATGCGGCCGGCCGAACGCGTACTCTCCGCCGCCACCGCCCTTCATCACCCCGTAGGGCAGCCAGCGCCGCCATTGGCCGGTTTTGATATCCACGCGATAAAGCCCGGGGAGTGACTCATCGTTCATCCACACCTTGCCGTCCACTTCCCAGTGCTCGGGCGCCACCATCGGCTGCTGCGTGGCGAGGGTGCGGAGCGAGTTCGGCACCTCGTAGACCTTGAACCGGTGCGTCTGGTAGTTGAATTCCGCAATGCCGCCCTGGTTCATCCGCGCGATCCAGAGATTGCCCTGCTCGTCGAATTCCAGATCAAGGTCACCCTTGGGCTCTTTCGGGCGACTCGTGGGGACCGTGTATTCGGTCACTGTCCCGGTCTTCGGTTCGAGCTCGCCGAGAATCTGGCCGCCGAAGTCGCTGAACCACACTCGGCCCCAGCGGTCGACGACGACATCGTGCGGCTGAATCGAGGGCTGGGGGAGCGCGTAGGTGGTATAGATGACGTCAGTCGCCCGGCCGGTCGGGCGCGGGAGGGTTTTCAAGGGGTAGTTGAGCTTGCCGGTCGCACTCTCATTCACGCTCGCCATGAACGCGGCGAGCGTCTGCATGCCCGTGCCCCAACTGCCCGACTGGCTCTTGGTCAGCTGGAGGCGCATCTGCGGCTGCAGGTCGAAGGACTGATTCGCGAACAGGCTCATCTCGTGGATCACACCGGTGAAGTCCTGCGCGCTGAAGCGCGAGGTGACGATGCGCTCCAGGGTATGACAGGTCGTGCAATTGAGCAGGAGGTCCTTTTGGGGTACGTTCCCGGGCATGCTGATCAGCCAATCCGAGTTGGTCATCTGATCATCGATATTGCTGATCCTGCGCAGGCTCAGATTCGCCGTCGTCGTGCTTCCACCGCGCACGCTGACTTCGCCCGACCCTGCGAGGGCATAGCCGATGGCGCCGATCTCGAGGCGATATGGGCCCGCGCCGACGCTGGAGGCGAGAAACTCATACTCGCCCTCGCGGTTGCTCACGACCGTGGTGGTGATGGTCGATCCCACCCGAGTGGCGCTCACGAGCACCCCCTCCATCGGGACGCCCTGGGGAGAGGTGACCGTGCCGGAGAGTGCTGTGCGCGGCGCGGCCGCGTAAGCCGCGGGCAGCAAGAGTGGCAGTATCGCCGCAGCGGCGAGCACGAGATGCGAGCCGGAACCCGTCATCCCCGGCGATCTCCTCATCACCTCACCTCCAGCCTTCAAAACCAAAGCCCCCTCGAGGGCGGCTTGCGGGCGATGCCTATCGACCCTTTGGCGCATGGGCGCCTCACGCTCTGTCCGCCTCACAATTTGGCGCTCAGCGTGAGGAAGAATACCCGCCCCACCGAGTCATAGCTGCCGGTGTACGCGTTTTCGTCCCCGCCGCCATTGCCGTTGAAAATCGCTTGACCAGATTGGATCGGGGGATCCTTGTCCGCCAAATTGTCGACGCCGACCCGCACGCTCAACCATTTGCGGGCGTTCCACGCGGCGGAGACATCGAAATAATTATAGGCCGGTATTCGCGCATCGGTTGGGTACGTGTCATAGAAGCCGGCGAACAGGGCCGGCTGCGAGCTGTTCTGATCGAGGCTCACCGAGGACAGATAGCGCCAGTTGAGGGAGAGATCGACGTTCCAGGGGGTGAGCCACGTGAGGCGTACATCGTGGCGCCACTTGAAATCCGGGCCCTGATTGCCGCCCGCGCTGCAGGTCAGACCGTAGAGGCCGGCGCAATCATAGGAGACCACCGTCGAAACCGCTTGCTCGAGGAGGTAGCTGCCGGTCATATTGAGACCGATCGATCCCCAGTCCCGGGGCAGCGGCGTCAGGTAAGACAGACTGAGATCGATTCCCCGGGTGCGCAGTGAGCCGAAGTTCGTGTTCGTCTCGACCACATATCCGCTGGTACCGAAGACCTGGCCGATATCGCCGCGATGGATCAGGGGGCACAGGTCATCGGTGCCACGCAGCAGACAACCCTGGACGATCGAGCCGTAGGAGAGATTGGTGACGTAGTTCTTGATGTCGATGTCCCAATAATCGATCGAGGCAATGAATCCGGGCAGGAATCGCGGCTTGGCGATCAGGCCCACGGTCACGGTAGTGGCTGCCTCGGGCTTGAGGGCCGGGTTACCTCCGACGAGACCAAAGCAGTTTCCCGCGGGGCATTGCAGGATGTTGCCGTACTCGCCCGCGGTGACCCCGGTCTTCTCACAATTCGCCAGGCTGGCCTGCGGCGTGGCGCCGGCGCACGGGTCGCCGCCGGTCGCCGGCTGCTCGGTCCGCGGGAAGAACAATTCGAAGAGGTTCGGCGCGCGCACGGCCCGATTCAAACTTGCGCGAAAGGTGAAGTCGCGGGACGGAGCGTAGTCCGCCCCGAGCTTGAAGGTGTTCGTGGAGACCCCCTGCCCTCCCGCGCTGAAATGATAGGTGGAATGCCGGCCAGCCACGTCCACGTTGAGGGCCCGGATGAAAGGCTTGTTCTCGATGAGGGGTGCCCGGACCTCCAGATATTCCTCCGTTACCGAATCCGAGCCGGAAACGGGGGAGATGAAAGTCTGACCTATCAACTGACCCGTTTGCAACTCGTAGTCAGGCAGAAAGCGCAGCGTGTCGCGGCGCGACTGGATGCCGAGCGCTACCGCCACGGGATGCGCGGCCCAAGGGCTGGTGCCGCCATATGGACCGAAATTGCCGGAGACGCCGGCGTTGAGAATGGATTGCGTCGCATCGCCCGTCTCCGTTCCTGGCGTGTTTAGATAGTTTATTTGATCAGCGGTATTCAGGCCAGCCTCCTGAAAGATGTTGAGGGGCACGCACGGATGAGCATCGTTTCCCGGATTAGGGGGCGCGGTGCAGCCGCTGATCCCGTTCTGCAGCTTGCTGAAGTCGATGTCGTTCACATCGGAGGAAAAGTCGGTTTTCCAATACGTTGCGGAGACATCGTAGTTCCACGCGGAGTTGATCTTACCGCGCGCGCCCAGCACGATGAAATCATCGGTATGCTCGAATTGCTGGAATTGCGGATCCGCAAGGATCCGTATGGACGGCATGAGAATGGTCGCCACGTTAGGCTGCCCGTTGGCCTGGTAGCGCGGCAGCGGGTTACCGGCAGCGTTCTGGCATATGTAGGGCTCCTCGGCATCCGAAAGATACGGCTGATTGCAGGGCACCTGAACGGTAGCGTTCGCCGGGGCACCGCCGCTGGGCAGCGTATTCGGCGGCTGCCGGGTTATGGTCCGGTCCTGCATGTACATGACTTTGCCATAGACATCGACCCGGGGATTGAGCTGCTCATGGCCGATGGCGCCCAGTGACGTCCTTTTGTCCTCGCGCTGCAGATTGAACCAGGGGGCGCTGCTGTAGCCGAGGTTTGCATCCGGCGTAAAGGGCACGAACGTCGCGGTTCCATTGGGGTTGAAGTTCAGCGCTTGACCGCTATTGGTCAGGAAATTGCCGTACGGTCCCCCCGATTCGCCGCAGACAAGTGCGTTATTTGCCTGGTTGAGGTTGAGCGAGCAGTCCTGGAAATCGCGGGAGCTGTTGTATATCGGAGCCGTGTAGCGATATTCGACGTACATGGTGATGTTGCCGCGGTGATCCGGCGTATCCGTACCCATCAGAACGGTGGTATCCGAGATGAAACCGTCGAATTGATTTCCCGGGATCGGCACGGGAGTGAGATAGGGCGCGCTCCTGAGCACCGAGTCGATCTCGCCTTTCTGGGTGTGCTGGTCGCCACTGGCTGTTTCGGTGATCTGGAGGCCCTGGAAGTCGTCATTCAGATGGAAATTCACGACGCCTGCGATGGCATCCGAGCCGTATGCGGCGGATGCGCCGCCGGTCAGCGTGTCCACGCTACTCACGAGGGCGGCGGGAATGAAGTTGACATCGGCGGCGGGACCGTTGGCGTCCTGGACGTCGCCCGGCCCCATGCGAAAGCCGTCGATCAGCACCAAGGTGCGGGTCGGGCCGAGGCCGCGCAAATTCAGATTGGCGGCCCCGGTGGAATGATTGGCGGACGTGGCGTTCTGACCTTGATGAAATTGGGGTAGCTGATTGAGCAGGGTCTCGATATCCGTGGTGCCCTGAGACTGGATCTGGTTGGCGTTTACCTCGGTAATGGGACTCTCGCTGGTCAGGTTCGGCGCGAGGATGTGCGTCCCGGTAATTTCGACCGTCTTCAGCTGCGGTACCAGCTGGCTGCCCGGCGGCGGGGCAGTCTCTACTGGAGCAGGACCTTCACCTGCCGTAGGATCCGCCTGAGCCAGGCGAAACCCCTCGGAAGACGCCGTCTTCCCCTCCTTCCCGTCCTTCAGCGAGCTCCGCGCCTTGCTCGGCGGCCGCGCGTCTGTGCTTCCGCCAGAATCCTGAGAGACCGGAACGATCGTGACCGTCTTGGAATCAAGGTGTCGGTAAGTAAGCCCCGATCCTCGAAGCAGACGCGTGAGCGCCTCGGTCACTGTGAACTGTCCCGAGATCCCGCGGCTCTTGCGCGCGTTGACGAGATCTGCGCTGCAGATGAGCTGAAATCCCCGCTCACTCGCAAGCGTCTGCAGTGCCGTCCCGAGCGGTTCAGGAGGTAGGTAGGTGGGTTGCTTCACGGCCATTGCGCTCGCAACTTGCGCTTCGGCCGCGCCGATGATGCAAAGGCAGATCGCTGCCGCAATTATCGCTGACCGCATGAGTGATCCCCCGCCCCGAATCGGTGTAAATCGCGCCATCGTTGTCATTGACGACGGCTTCATGGGGCGTAGAGCGTCGACAGAGATAAAACAGCTACTGTAGGGGTGCTTTTTTCTCATCCTCTCTCGTGACTCTCACTTCCTTCTCATTCTCGATGACGCTGATTCCTGGCTGTGCGCTCAGGAAGCGGAGCAAGGAGCCCGGGTCGGTCGAGGAGAAGACCCCGATGACGCGAAAGTTCTCGAGCGCGGGATCCTCGATCACGATCGGACGCGCATTGTAGCGATTGAAACTCCGAACGACCTGGCGAAGCGGTGCGGATTCGAACACCAGCTTGTGATCACTCCAGGCAGCGACCGCGGCCACATCGACGTGAATCGGCGGCAACATCACGTTCGGCAGCACCGTCACCTGCTCGCCGGCGCTGAGGAGTAGCTCCTCGTGGCCCGCTTCATTGCCGGACGCGGGAACACCGATATCGGCTCCCTGGCCTGACTGGCTCGAATGCTCACCGCCCGGGGCGGTTGCGCTGGGGCCAATAGATGTTCCCCCCGGACGCTGCGGGATGTTGGGATTCGGCAGCGCAACGGTTGCGGGCCGGACCGCGACCTGCCCCTCGATCACGGTCACCGTCGTGCCTCTTGGCTTGCGGTACACGTCAAAGACCGTTCCGAGGTCGCGGATGATGACGGCGCCGCTTTTGACCACGAAGGGGCGGGGGGGATTGTGAACGACCTTGAAGAGCGCCTCTCCGGAGAGTAGCTCGACCTCGCGGGTGTTCGTTTGATAATTCACCCGGATGCGGGATTCGGCATCGAGCTCGATCACCGATCCGTCGGCGAGGGTAAGCGAACGCTGCTCCCCGATTCCGGTCGTGTACATCCCGCGGTGGGTATCGATCTCGAATCCTACCGCGAGGAGTGCAGCGATGACCGAAGCGGCGAGCGCAAAGGCCCGGGTTTTGCGGGTTCGAGCCCTGAGCGCCGGAGGCTGCTCGAATCCACGTGGAGCATCGCGCGTTTGGGGAGCAGCGAATGACACGAGGTTGTGTTGCGCTTTCGCGCGCGAAATATGCGCCTCGGCGCTGACGCTTCGGAGCGGATCGTGCAGCGCGACATCCTCCCAGAGGGAGGAAACCTCGAGATAGGCCCGCAGGTGTTCGGGCGATTTGCGAAGCCAGGCATCGAAGCATTCGCGACTCACCGCCCCCATAGCGCCCGTGCGAAGCGCGACCAGCCACTCGCAGGCCTCGCCGTAGATATGGGTATTGAGCTTCGATTCAGGTATCGAGGGGACCATCGCAGTGTCCTTACGCCTCAGGCGGCAGGTTCAGCCGGCAATGCAGTATCGCTTTGACCAGATACTTCTTGACCATGGCGAGGGAGACGCCGAGCTTTTCGGCCACCTCCTCGAGCGAGAAGCCATCGCGCCGATAGAGGATGAGAGCCGCCTGCGCCTTGTACGAGAGCTGCGAGAGCGCGCGGTCGAGCTCTTCCATTCGCTGCTGCATCTCAGCCTCCGAGGAGGGGTCGGTCCCGTCTGTGGCGGGGATCGACTCGAGGAGTTCGGCTGCCTCGGGGCTTGCGCTTTGGCGCAGGGCGTACTGGTGCAGCACGTGATTGGCAATGGTGAAAAGATACGCCTCGGGATTACGGATGCTTTCGGGCCTGTTGACGCGCAGCAATCGCAGGTAGACCTCCTGAATGAGATCGGGCACATCGCGACTTGCGGCTCGCAGACGCGTTGCGAGGAACCGCCGCAGCCGCTCCCCATGGGAGGCGGCAAGCCCGGTGACGAGTGCATCGCGTTCCTCGACGGTCACGACATCCCCAAAGAGCGCCCCCGATTCAGCGCAAGCGCGCGCTCGATATTAGAGCGCCGAGAGCGCCAAAACAGCTACCGGTGAATAGGGATTCGGGTGCTTGGCCAATCCTTTGCGGATCGATTCACGGGAAGGGGCGGGCGTGCAGCTCTCGTGGCCTGCGTTCCGCCGGGCAGCTTCGCGATCACTTCGGCGGCGGCACCATGACGAGGGGCGGCCGAGGTGGGCGCATGGATCTATGCCCAGCCGCTGGAGACCGGCAAGGGTCGGAGCATTCCGACCGAATGGTTCTGCAGGATATCCGCGAACGATCCAGAATCGCGACGCCTACTCCGCCCGCTGCTCCCGGTAGAATCCCAGCTTCTCGAACAGCGGCCGGTCGGACTGCGAGAACAGCACCGCCGGTGCCTTGTCGCTGTTGCTGATGGAATACGGTACCCAGGATGGGATGGCCACCACGTCGTGGCGCTCGGTCACGTACATCACGTTGCCGGGCAGCGTGAAGGTCACCGATCCCTCCAGCGTGATGAAGATGATGTTCTCCGTCCGATGCCAGGCTTCGAGTGAGGTCTTGCCATTGACGAGCCGGACGGCGAGGCTCATCGACGGAAAGGTGGGACCGCTGGTCAGCGGGTTCACGTATTCCAAGAGGATGCCGTCGCGCAGATTGCCCGAGCCGGCTTCCGACAGACCCTGCAAAAGCTTGCGCGCCTTGGCGTAGGGATAATAAAGAAGCGTGTTGTCGGAGGATGGAATGTGGTCCGGCAACATCGCATCGCGATTGACCATCCCCGGGCCATAGGTGCTGACCAGGGCGCCTACGTCTCGCTTGGCCGGATAGTAGGCCACCCCGGAGACATCGTCGTACTCCTGGAAGAACGTGCCGCCCATCCAGTAGGCCATGAGCACATCCAGGCCGTCGTACCAGATCGCGTGTGAGTCGCCCTCGTTGTGGTGATCGTGCCAGGTCCAGTTGGGAGTGAGCACCAGATCGCCGGGATGCATGGGAATCCGGGTGCCTTCCACGACGGTGTAGGCGCCCTCGGACGGCGCCTCCAGGACGGTGCGGAAGGCGTTCGCGCTATGCCTGTGGGTGTATGCCTTTTCTCCGGGCAACAGCATCTGAATGCCGCCGCGCAAGGTCGGCAGCGTAGCCGCCGGCATGAAATCCCTGAGTCCCGGATTGACGAAATTGATGTTGCGGCGTTCCGCCTCTTCGGTGGTCAGCAGCCCGCTCAGCTCGAACAGCCTCCGGCGGGTCTCGGCGTAGCTCCAGTGAAAGGGATTCGCGGGACTGACCGGCGTTTGGGTGAAGCGAAATGCACCCTTACCTTTGGCGTACTTGGGATGAGTGGCGACGAAATACGTGGTGTAGTTATTGGCCAGCAGGTCCTCGATGAAAGCCTCGCGGCTGCGACCGATCTTCACTGCCTCACTCATGTCAATTCTCCCGTACCGCCGGATTGATCAGCGCGCCGATCCCCTGAATCTCGGCCCGCAACACATCGCCCTGCTCGAGAAAGCGCTCGTGCCCGAAAGCCACGGCATGCGGCGTGCCCGTGCAGATCACGTCCCCGGGCTGCAACGTGAGGCCATCGGACGCGCGCTCGATCAGGAAAGGGATCTTGTGCATCATCCCCCTGGTCGAGCCCGTCTGGCGCTCTCCCCGGTCATTCTCGAGCGTCAGCGAGATTTCCAGATCATAAACGTCGGGGATCTCATCGCGCGTCACGAGCCACGGACCGATGGGCATCGCCGTATCCAGGTTCTTGAGGGTGAACCAGTGGAGCCGCGCCGTATTGGGATCGGCCTTCAGCGTACGACGATCGCGGAAGCTGAAATCGTTGCAGATGGTGTAGCCCGCGATGTGGTCGAAGGCGTTCTCCTGCGAGATGTACTTGCCCCGCTTGCCGATGATGACTCCCAGCTCGATCTCGCTATCGCACTTGCGCGAAGTCCTGGAGAGCAGGACGGGCGCGCGGTGCGGGGTCATGAGCTGCGGCATCTTGATGAAGAAGTACGGCTCCTCGGCGGGCTTGCTGTTGCTGGCGTTCGCGTGGGAGAGGTAGTTCATCGTGACGCAGAGGATCTTGGCGTCGGGCGCGGCAGGGGAGCGGAATTGGATCTGATCCGCGCGCAGCAAACAGGCGCTGAACCGGTCCGGCTTCGCTTGCACCTGCGCCAGCAGCTCACGCGCAAGACCCATGGCCTTGTCACCGCCCTTGAGCAGGTCGGCGACGGAGCCGAACCAGTCCGGGGCCTGTGTCCCCCAGCACTGCGGATAAGCAAGCTGCATGTCGATTATCGCATCGCCGCCGATGCAGGCGCCGAGCCGGCAGGAGGAAATGGCGTCTTTGGAAAAAGTCAGCAGTTTCAAGATGGAACCCTTATGGTCAAAGCGGTGCGCTCGGTCACATCAGGCCGGCGGATTGGAGAAACTCCTCCATCACGCGGTTGTATTCCGTCGGTGCCTCCAGGCTGCTGACATGTCCGGTGCCGGCGATCTCGTGAAACCTGGAGCCCTTGATGCCGCGGTGCAGATTCCCGGGCGAGTCCTTGGGGATGAAGATGTCGTCACTGCCCGCCATGACGAGGACGGGCACATTGATGGTGGGCAGGACCTTGGTGTCGTCTTCTTTCCGCGCCATAGCCTCCAGCGTCGCCGCGTTCACCCCAGCGGGCACTGTATAATTGAGCAACTTGATGGTGTCCAGCACCCACGGCCTTCGTTCCAGAGTTAGCGGAGAGAGCCGCTTCGGCGCGCCGATGGTCACGAAGTGCTCGAGGCCCCTCTTGTGGATGTTCGCGATCTGCGCGCGACGCCGGGCGACGATCTCGTCGGAATCCTTTTCGGCCTTGGTGTTGCTGAGGACCATGCCGGCTATGAGATCAGGCCGCCGCGCCCACATGCGCAAGGCGATGTACCCGCCCATGGAGATACCGGCGAGTATGGCTTTGCGGACGCCCAGCGACTCCAGCAGCTCGATGTAGCACTGCGCCATCTGATCGACGCCGTGGAGGGCGGGATCGTAGGATGAGTCGCCGTGTCCCGGCATGTCCGGCGCCAGCACGCGGAAGCCTTTTTCGAGGAAATGCGTGAGCTGCGGAAACCACAGGTTCTTGTTGTGCCCGAAGCTATGCAGAAATAGGATCGGAGCGCCCGATCCGCTGTCATGGTAGGAAAGGGTGATGCCGTTGGAAAGTTTGTGTACAGCCACTTCGTCGTCTCGATTCAGCTCACGGGTGGATTGTATTGCGTTTCACGTTATCCTTACGCTAACCGCTTGCCACACCAGCGACCGCAGGTTCGTCATGAAAGAGATCGAGCGCATCCGGAACGATCTGGTCATCGCCAACCGCATTCTTGCGAGGGAGGAAGTCGCCGACGCGTACGGTCACGTCAGCGTCCGCAACCCCGATAACCCGCACACGTTTTTCATCGCGCGCTCGCTCGCTCCAGAGCTCGTCACGCCCGAGGACGTCGTGGAGCTCGACCTGGAAGGCAATTCTGTTGGCAGCGACAACCGTCCGCTTTATCTCGAGCGTTTCATTCACGGCGGCATTTACGAAGCGCGCCCGGACGTCACCGCCGTCGTCCACGCTCACGCCGAGGATATCCTGCCCTTCGGAATCGCCGGCGGCACGCCGCTGCGGCCCGTGATTCACTCCGGCAGCTTCATTGGCGCTCATGTGCCCGTTTGGGACATCGCAGATCGGTTCGGCGACACCAATCTGCTGGTCTCGAATGTCGCGCAGGGCCGCGATCTTGCGAAGACGCTGGCGGGAAACAACGTCGCGCTGATGCGCGGCCACGGCTTCGCCGCCGCCGCCCGCTCCCTCATCGAGGTGGTGCGCATGTCGGTGTTCCTGCCGCGCAATGCCCGCGCCCTGCTGGGCGCCCGGCTGGTGGGCGGCGACATCAAGTATCTCTCGGAAGGTGAGATCGCAGCCCGCAACAAGGAGGCCTACAGCCCCTACTCCACCGCCACCTGGCGCGCCTGGGAATACTGGGCAAACAAGTGCGGGTGTGGACACCTGCTGACGAGGCCCAAGAGCAAGGAATGAGCGCGGCATCTCGATCGCCGGCAATGCCGCGAAGTCGCCGGATCCGTGGCCGCCTTTCAACACGTCTGCAGCCTCGGGGTCATTCGATCCGGCCGTGAATAGGCACGAACAGGTCCTGCAACGGAACGGGCTCGGCGATCAAGTGCTGCTGCACCATGTATCGGACGAAGGTCTCGAGCGCAGCTCGGTTCGTCTCGACGCCATAAGCCCAGAGGTCCCGGCCGAATTCGCCGAACACCTCGTCGATCTCCCGCAGATCGTCGAACAGCCACGGCAGCATGTACCGCTGCGCGGCGGAGAAGTACATACGCTTCATGGCCCACTCGCGGGCATCGAGGAAGCCCTTGTAGAGGCTGGCGGCGATCCAGGGGTTCGCTTCGTAGACTTCGCGGCGGATGGCTACCGTGTGCATGATGGGGTGGATGCCGGTTTCCCGGTAGTAGCGCTTCTCCTCGGCGCGGAAATTCGGGAAGAGGTGCGCCACCTTGTCCGGCCGGGTACGCACGGAGTCCGGCATGCGCGAGCCGATGGTGGCATCGATCTCCCCGTCGGCCAGCATGTCCGACAACGACTTGTTCGAGGTGTTGGCACGGATGTCGACCGGCTTCAGGAGCTTGGGAGGGGCCGGAGGCTTGCCATGGGTGCCGGCCTTTTCCACGGCACCCTGCACCCAACTCACCTGGGAGAGATCCACCCCATAGGCGTTCTGCAGGTCACCGCGGTTCCAGATCGCCGCGGTCATGGTGTAGAGGGGCACGCCGATGCGCTTGCCCGCGAGGTCCTTGGGCTCCCTGATTCCCGCGTCGCGGTTGATGCAGATGAAGCTGTGGCGGAACGCTTTGGACGGAAAGACCGGGATGGCGACGAAGGGGCTGTTGCCGCTGGCCGTCATTGCGACGTGCTCAGCCAGGGACAGCTCCGAGACATCGAATTCCCGCGTCCCCACCATACGGTCGAAAATTTCCCGCGGCGACTGGATCTCCACGAAGTTGAGATCGATTCCTTCGACCTGCAGCCGCTCGTAATGCAGCGCCTCCATGCGATCGTAGGGGCCGCAGGCGAAGCTCAAACGCAGTTTCGACATGTCCGGCGACCCGTTTGCGCGATGACGGCCGCCAGTATAAACGCGTTCTGTATAGCAAAAAACCGTTCTTTTATATGGAACGCGAACCGGCAGATCCTCCCCCCATCGGGGGGCCGTCACTGCTCGTTATCAGCCGCCCCAGACCACGGCGCCGGCGGCTTTGCGTCGGAATGGGGCAGCCAGGCGCCTGAGCATTCCCCGGATGATCTGCAGCTCACGCGATAGCGGAGAATGCAAGAACGCGAGCTTGCGAATGTAACGGGGGACCGTCCAGTGATACCGCGAGCCGGCGGGAAAAAGAAATGTGTCGCCCGCCTGCAGCCGCCGCCGCGTCCCGGCGGCATCCTCGATGATGACGGCACCTTCCAACACGTGAATGACTTCATCGGTGTCGTAGAACCAATTGAAGCAGCCGGCCGTGCAATCCCACATGTAGGTGCTGGCCAGCTTATCGCTGCTGCCGGCGAGACGCTTGTTGCGCGCGACCGGATTGCCTTCGAGTATCCATGCCTGCGGGATGGGCGCGGGGCTCAGGCCATGCGCGTCGTGGCGCAGATCCCGCGCACCTTCGATCGAGATCGTCTGCTCCAGGATGTCGAGCTCGGCGGTCGCATCGTCGAGGGCGGGTTGGCGTGCGGCGCTGCCCTCTTGCGGTGATTTCCTCACGTCTGTCCTCCAGGTTTCCCGCTTTACGTATTCCATCCGGTCCTGCCCGCTCGCAAGGGGCGACACCTTCAGGCGCTCGAGTCGAGACGCGCCGCGAGGATAGCGGCGGCTCACTAAGGGTTCCGTGAGTTGCCGCACATTGGTCAGCGGGTCGTCACCGCCCCGACACGGCTCGTTATGTCATCTGTCAAATATCCGCGCGCAGGGTCGCCAGCGGTGGCTGGCGCACGACGGAGCGGGTGGCCAGCCAGCCGCTCGCCACCACCACGAGCCCGCCGCCCAGCACTCCTGCGATGAAGGCCCAGGGACTGAAGACATATCGCAGGTCGAGCATCCGCGTCGTGAGGAAATAAGCCGCGATCGAGGCGCCCACCGCGGCGATGAGTCCGGAGAGAATGCCGAGCGCCGCAAATTCGGCCAGCACGCTCTTCAGCACCGTGCGGCGGCTTGCGCCCAGGGTGCGCAGCATCGCGCTCTCGTAACGCCGCTCGTCGCGGCTCGACTGCACGGCGGCGAGCAGCACCGTCAAGCCGGCGAGCAGCGTGAATGCGAACACGCTCTGCACCGCCAGCACCGCCTTGTCGAGCACGGAGCGCACGTCGGCGAGCAGATCGTCAATGTCGAAAATGGAAACGCTGGGGAACCGCCGCGCGAGTCCCGCCAGCGACTCGGCGGCGCCCGGTGTGAGATAGGCGCTCGTAAGGTAGGTGCCGGCGATCTTGTCGAGCAGACCCGGCGCAAACACGATGAAGAAGTTGGGCCTGAAGCTGTCCCACTTTACCTTGCGAATGCTCGCGATGCGTGCCGTGACCGTCTCACCTGCAATATCGAAGGTGAGGCGATCGCCGAGGCCCAAGCCGAGCCACTGCTCGAACTCCGTGGAGACGGACACGAGCGGTTGACCATCGTCCGCTGGCGTCCACCAGCGCCCCGCAATGACGCGATTGTCGGCCCCGAGCGCGGCCGACCAGGTGAGGTTCTGCTCGCGGTCGGCGAATTCCGCTCCCCGGTGATCGGCGAAGTGCATGGTCGCGACCGGCCGCCCATCGATAGCCGTCAGTCGGCCGCGAATCATCGGCAGCATGCGCGAGGTCCTTGCCCCGCGTGACTGCAGATACGCCAGGAAGGCATCGCGGCTCTGCGGCGGGATGTTGATGAAGAAGTAGTTCGGCAGATCGGCGGGCAGGCTGTTGCGCCAGTCTCCATCGAGATCGTTGCGGACGATCCCGAGGAGGAGCAGGACCATGATGCCGGTGCCGAACGCGACGATCTGTACGATGCTGTCGGCTCTTCTCCGGCCGAGGCGGGCAACACCATAGCGCCACGCTATCCCGGCGCGGCCCCGCAGCCGGCCCGCCGCCGTGACGAGCAGGGCGCCGGTCAGGACGAGCACCGCGATGAAAGCTGCGAGCCCTGCGGTGAAGCCGAGGAAGAGCTTCCAGTCGCGCACGACCCAGTAGATGAGCAGCACGACCACCGCCACTGCCGGCGCGAAAGCGAGGAGCACCAGCGGCCGCGGCGGCCCGATGTCACGTCGCAATACGCGGATGGCGGGCACGCGCGAGAGCTGCAGCAAGGGCGGCAGTGCGAAGCCCGCCAGCAGCGCGACGGCAGTCAGGAACCCCATGCCCACCGGCACGAGACTCGCCGGCGGCAGCGCACTGCTGGCAAGGAGCCCACGCAGCGCGTACACCAGCCATGCCTGGGCCGCATAGCCAATGGCAGAGCCCATCACGGCGGCGACCAGCGCCACGGCAAGCAGCTGCAGTGTCGTCAGCCATACGGTGAAGTTCCTCGTCGCCCCCAAAGTCTTCAGCAGCGCCACGGAATCCAGATGTCTGGCGACATAGCGCCGGGCCGACATCGCCACCGCGGTGGCGCAGAGGAGCACCG
>DASYGA010000208.1:0-12900 GCA_036000265.1 Steroidobacteraceae bacterium
CGCCGCCTCGCCCTGCGGCGGCCGGGCACATCCCTGATGCCTGGGCTCGCCCATGCTACGCTTCAGGAATGTCCCCCGCCGTGCCAGCCCGAGCTCCCGCACTCGCCCCGCCGGCCGACCTGCCGGAGCAGGTGGCCGCCGCGCTGCGGGAGGATATTGGCAGCGGGGACGTCACGGCGCGACTCATTCCCGAGGATCGGCGGGTCCGGGGCGCAGTCCTCAGCCGTGAGGACGCCGTGCTCTGCGGCCGCCCTTGGGCCGAGGAGACGTTTCGCCGCCTGGATGCGGACATCCGGCTCACGTGGCGGGCGGTCGACGGCGAGCGGGTCGCGGCCGAAGCGGTGATCTTCGAGATCGAAGGACGCGCGCGGCCCATCCTCACGGGGGAGCGAACCGCGCTCAATTTTCTGCAACTCCTCTCCGCGACGGCCACCGAGGCGAGCCGCTTCGCCGCCGCGGTCGCCGGCACCGGCTGCACGGTCATCGACACCCGCAAGACCCTGCCGGGCCTGCGTACCGCGCAGAAGTACGCCGTGCGGTGCGGCGGCGGCCGCAATCACCGCATGGGTCTTTACGACATGGTGCTCATCAAGGAGAACCACATCGCCGCCGCCGGCTCGATCACTTCGGCGGTCGCCGCGGCCCGCCGGCTGGCACAGGGCATCAAGGTGGAAGTGGAGGTCGAGTCGCTGGAGGAGCTCGACGAGGCGCTGCGCGCCGGACCGGACATCGTGTTGCTCGATGACTTCAGTCTCGGCGACCTCGCCACCGCCGTATCCCGCAATCGCTCGCGCGGCAAGACCGTCGCGCTCGAGGCGTCCGGCAGCGTGAGCCTGGAGACGGTGCGCGCCATCGCCGCCACTGGCGTCGACTTCGTGTCATCCGGCGGGCTGACAAAGAACGTGCGCGCCGTCGACTTGTCCATGCGCTTCGCGCCGGATTGAGATCAGACCGCCTGCGGCAGGCCCAGCTTGCCCTCCAGATGCCGGGCGAGCTCCGCGATGGTCGGATAGTCGAACAGCTCCGTCAGGTCCACCTGGCCCGGATACTCCCGGTCGATCTGCTCGTGGATCTCGATGAGCTTGAGGGAGCTCGCGCCGAGCTCGAACAGATTGTCCTCGACGTCGACGCGCTTGCCGGCGAGCGCCGCATCGCAGATGGTCCGCAGCTTCTCCTCGATCTCGCTGCGTGAGGTCGACCGCGGGCCGCGCCTCTCAGCGCGCAAGGCGGCCAGAGCCTTCAGCTCCTCGTCGAACTCGCCATCGACATAACTCTGCTCCAGCAGATGCCGCTGGATCTTGCCGCTCGTGGTTTTCGGAATGCGCTTGACCGGCACCACTTCCGCCACCTCGAGGCCGGTCTGCTCGTTGATGAGCCGCGCGGCGCGGATCGCGAGCGGCAGGAAGTCCTCCGTCGAGCCGCGGTGCAGGATGAATAGCATCAGCTGCTCGGTCTCGGCGCCCGGGGGCCGCACTCCCGCGGCCACCACCTTGCCGAGCTCCAGCCCCTCGAGGCGCTGCGCGATCGCCTCCAGATCGTGCGGGTAGTAGTTCTGCCCGTTGACGAAGATGATCTCCTTCGCGCGGCCGGAGACGTAGAGCTCCCCCTGGTGCACCAGCGCCAGGTCACCGGTGCGCAGCCACCCGTCGGCGGTGAACGCCGCTGCGTTGGCCTCCGGGTTCTCGAAATATCCGCGCGTGACGTTGTCGCCGCGCATGTGGAGGTTGCCGATGTGCCCTTCCGGCAGCGGCCGATCCACCTCATCGGCGATACGCACGTTGCAATAGGGGATCGCGCGGCCTTCCGACACGAGCCGAACCGCATCCCGCGAGCTTTCGTCGATGAGCTCCGCGGGACTGCCCACTCCCAGGCGATGCCGGTTGAGCGCGATGGTGCGCATCGGCGCCCCGGGCCGCGGGAAGCTCACCGCGAGCGCGGCCTCCGCGAGGCCGTACACCGGGTACATGGAATCGCGGGCCAGATGGGCGGGAGCGAGCCGCGTGAGGAATTGCTCGCAGAGCTCCACCGAGATCGGCTCCGCGCCATTGAAGATGAGCCGGACGCGCGCGAGATCGAGGCCTTCGATCGGGCGGTCTCCCAGCACCTTCAGGTAATGCTTGTAGCCGAAGTTCGGCGAGCAGAGCACGGTCGCGCGGATGCGGCTCGCCAGCGTCAGCCACAGGAGCGGCCGCCGGATGAAAAGCTCCGTCGGCATGAGGTGTGCGTGCACCCGCTTGTAGAACATGATGAGGTGAAAGCCGATCAGCCCCATGTCGTGGGTGAGCGGCATCCAGGAAAGGCTGACGTCCTCCTCGGCTAACCGGGCCGCCTCGATCACTCCGCGTGCGTTGGCGATGATGTTGCCGTGCGTCAGCACCACGCCCTTCGGCTCGCTGGTCGAGCCGGAGGAGAACTGGATGAAGGCGATATCGTCCGGCTGCGCCTTGTGGACCTGACCCGCGCGCGATATGTCGCTCAGATCATCGACCAGGAAGGCGCGCGAACGCAGGCCCTCGAAGGTTTCCGACTCCCCGGCCTCGGCGGCGAAGGTGCCGATCCGCTCGAGCGAGCGGCGCTCGGTGTAGATGAAAGGCTTGCCGAGCTTGCGGGCGATGCGCAGCAGCTTGTGGCGGTGCTCCTCGCTGATGCCGAGCGCCACCGGCACCGGGATGATCCCGCCGAGCAGAGCGGCCCAGAACGCATCGATGAACTGCTCGTTGCTTCCCAGGAAGAGGATCAGCTTGTCGCCGCGCCGCGCACCGAGGCGCTGCAGGTGATGGAGGATGCCGGCCGCGCGCTGGTACAGCTCCTCAAAGCTGACCTCGCGGGCATCGTGCTCGCCCTCGTGATAAGTGATCCTGCCGGGGTGGCTGCGGTTGAACTCGATGAGCTCGGTCAGGGTGGTGACATTCGTCGTGGAATTCGGCATCAGCGGCGTTCCAGCCTCATGTGCAGTGGGTGACGGGTGCGCAGATTGATCTGCGCCTCCAGCTCGATCGGCTGGTCGGGCACGTGGACCAGGCGGAAATGGCGTGCAATGCGGTGCAGGTGCATCAGCATCTCGTAGAGCGCGAAGGTCTCGCCGATGCAGTGGCGCGGCCCGGCGGCGAACGGCATGTAGGCGAAGCGCGGGCGCTCCGCTTCGTGGTCGGGCGCGAAGCGCTCCGGCAGGAAGGTGTCGGGATCCTGCCAGTACCGCGGATGGCGATGCAGCAGATACAGGGGCAGCAGCACGTTGGCGCCCGCCGGAATCTCGTATCCGGAGAGCACATCGGGCTGCACCGTACGCCGGGAAAGGAGCCAGCCTGGCGGATAGAGGCGCAGCGCCTCGTTGACCACCTGTTGGGTGTAGGCGAGCTGCTCCATCCGTGGCAGGCTCGGCGCGGCCTCATCCGGGATGGCATCGAGCTCGGCATGCAGCCGGGCCTCGGCAGCGGGATGTTGCGACAGCAGGTACCAGGTCCAGTTGAGGCCGCTCGCCGTGGTCTCGTGGCCGGCCACCACCAGAGTCAGGACCTCGTCGATGAGCTGGCGCTCGCCCATCGGCTCACCGCTGTCCTTGTCGCGGACGCCCATGAGCATCGCGATATAGTCGAAGTGCTCGTCCTCCTCGCGGCGGCGGCGCTCGAGGAGCCCGGCGACGAGCTTGGTGAGCGAGCGGAACTTGAAGGCGAACTGCAGATTCCGGCCCTGCTCCCGGGTCACTACTTCGAACGGATTGCCGCCGAGCTCCTGCGACATGCGCTCGAGGTCGCGTCCGAATGTGGCCCGCAGCACGATATCGAGGGTGAGCGAGCTCATCTCGTCGGTGAGGTTCACCGGCTCTCCCCGGCGGGCGAGGTCCCCCCAGCGGGTGAGGAGCTGCGAATTCGCCGTCCCGATCACCTCCGCGAACTGAGTGATGACTCGCCGGTGGAAGAAGGGCTGCATCATGTAGCGCTGGCGGGTCCAGAGCTCCCCTTCGCTGGTCATCAGGCCCTTGCCGAGCAGGATCTTCACCCGATCGAGGCCGAGCCCCTTGGTGTAGTTGCGGTGATTCGCGACCAGGACCCGCTTGACGTCGTCGGGATGGTGGATGACGTAGGTATGGGACTGCCGCGCCGGCACGTAGACGCGGTAGATATCGCCGTGCGTGGCGAAGAGCTCGATCATCCGCTCCAGCGAGTCATCCGTGGAGCCGATATCGAATTGAAGCGCAGCCTCGGGCGGCTGGCCCGGCGTCGTTGCGGGTCTACTCATGGGAGCCCCACATTATAGTAAATTGGTCAATTCCATATGAGAGCGGCTGAAGCGTGACATCCGAGCCGGACGGCGGCCTGCGAAACACCTTATATCGCAAGGTCACGCGCTCGGGCCGCAGCATGACCCCGGGGCGCCGGCTGCTCTACCGCCTGGCGGTGCCCCTTGCGACCGGCATCATCCGCGGATGGTGGCTGCTGTGCCGGGTGGTCGCAGTGCGCGGCGCGCAGCATCTGGATGCGGCGCTCGCCAAGGCACCGTCGCTCGTCCCCTGCTACTGGCACCAGCACCAGCTCTACTGCGCGAAGTACCTGCTCGAGCAGCGCTCGCGCATGAAAGTCGGCTGGCTCATCAGCCCCTCGGTCGATGGCGAGCTCGGCGCCATGATCGCGCGGCGCGCCGGTGCCCACGTCATCCGCGGCTCATCCAGCCATACCGGCGCCCGCGCTCTGCGCGATTACTACCACGCGCTGGTGAAGGAGGACGTCTCCCCTGTCATCACGCCCGATGGGCCGAAGGGGCCGCCATTCAAGTTCAAGCCCGGCGCCATCCTGCTCGCGCAGATGTCGGGGCGGCCAATCCTGCCGATGGCGTACGCCGCCTCGCGCGCGTGGCGGATCAAATGGGACCGGTTCGTGATACCGGTACCTTTCTGCCGCATCGCGCTCGCCATCGGGCCGCCCCGATGGGTGCCGCGCACCCTGAATGCCGCCGCACTCGCGAGCCTGCAGGCAGAGATGGAATCGGAGCTCGAGCGGCTCTTCAAGGAAGCATGGGACGCTTTGAAGTAGAACCGCGTCACATCCTCGAGATTTGGGGACCAGATTCTGTCAAGTCGCGAACCCCTGGACGAACAGCACGTTAGCTTGTGTTCCTGAGCAAGTGTTGCGAGAATCGTCCGTAACTCGTTAGAAGAACGCAGCCGGTAACGGTCCACAGCCTGAGTATCGGCCGGCCGGGGTCGAGTAGCCCTGGGGTAGGCTGCAACTAACGGTCGGGAGGTCACCGGTTCATGTCGAGTCTGCCGCCGGACAAGCCTACGGATTTCACTGCTTCAGACATTCTGTCGGCGGACGCGTGGAGCGGTAAGACGCCGCGGCCCGCCATTGGGGTCGACGTCGTCTGCACGAAGATCGCCGTCGATTTCCAGAACATGCGCAAGGAGGAGGTCGCCGACTGCCTGCGCCGCAATCTCGAGCTGCTGCGGGAAGCGAGCGCTACCGACTGCGCCTTCCTCCTCGTGCTGCGGCCGGACGAGCCGCTCATCGAGGACGTACAGGTGGCGCGCGGGGCCTTCGCGCAATGCCGCCCGGAGGGCCTGCAGGGCGGCAGCCTCGAGTCCTTCCCATGGCTGAAGGGACGCATGGAGCACCTTCGCCTCTCGGAGCTGCGCGACACCGCCGCGCCGCGCCGGGAGCAGAGCGCCGCGGCACAGCGCTTCTGCGAGCTGCAGATGGGCTCGGTGCTGCTGGTCGCCCTGCGCGTACAGGGTAAGCCGGCGGGCTTCCTCGGCCTCGCGCAGACCTTGCCGCGCGGCGCGTGGGACGTGAATCTGCAGCTTCTCATGAAGCTCCTTGGCACCAGCCTCGCCACCGGCCTCGAGCGCATCCGCATCGAGGCGCGCCTCTCCAAGCTCGAAGAGCGCACCAACCTCTCGCAGTCCTCCGCCAACGACGGCCTCTGGGACTTCGATGTCGAGAGCAACGAGGTCTACTTCTCTCCGCGCTGGAAAGCCATGCTGGGCTACGGCGATGAGGACATGCGCGGCTCGCCGGACTGGAGCAGCCTGGTGCATCCCGACGATCTCGCGCGGGTGCAGACGGCCATCCGGGATCACGTCGACGGCAAGACTCCGATCTTCGAGAGCACGCACCGCATGCGCCACCGCAACGGCGAGTGGCGTTGGGTCATCAGCCGGGCGACTGCGCGCGTCGACAAGCACGGCCGGCTGCTGCGCCTCGTGGGCGTGGAGCTCGACATCACGGAGCGCAAGCTCTACGAGGAGGCGCTCTTTCGCGAGAAGGAGAGCGCGCAGATCACCCTGCAGTCGATCGGCGATGGCGTCGTCACCACCGATGCCAATTCGGTCATCGACTACATCAATCCGGTGGCGGAGGCGCTGACGGGCTGGCGGCTCGAGGATGCGATGGGACGGCCGGTGGAGGAGATCTTCCGTGCCTTCCACGAGGAGACCTGCGAGCCGCTGGAGAATCCGCTCACCGTCTCCATCCGCCGCATCCGCCCGATCAAGTCCGTGCGGCCGATGCTGCTCATCCGCCGCGACGGCAACGAGCTTTATGTCGAGAGCACGGCCGCCCCGATCCGCGACGGGCAAGGCAGGGTCTCCGGCGGCGTATTGGTTTTCCACGATGTCACCGAGGCGCGTGAGCTCAACCGCCGCCTCTCCTATCACGCGAGCCACGACCTGCTCACCGGCCTGGTCAACCGCCGCGAGTTCGAGAGCCGGCTCGAGCGGGCGCTGAAGAGCGCCAAGGCACGCGAGGCGTCCTACGCGCTCTGTTATCTCGACATCGACCAGTTCAAGATCGTCAATGACACCTGCGGGCATAGCGCCGGCGATGCGCTGCTCGGCCAGGTGGGCGCGCTGTTGAAATCCAAAGTGCGTTGGCGCGACACCCTGTCGCGCCTGGGCGGCGATGAGTTCGGCATCCTGCTCGAGGCCTGCTCGCTCGATGAGGCGATGCGCACGGCCGAGGCGCTGCGCGAGAGCGTGCGCAATTTCCGTTTCACCTGGGAAGACCGGGTGTTCCGCCTGGGCGCCAGCGTCGGCGTCGTGCCGATCACCGCCGACAACGAGGATGTCGCTTCCATTCTCTCCGCGGCGGACAGCGCCTGCACCGCGGCCAAGGAAGGCGGCCGCAACCGGGTGCACAGCTTCGCCGAGAACGACATGGAGCTGATGCGCCGGCGGCGCGAGATGCAGTGGGCGGCGCGCATCAACGCGGCGCTCGAGGAAGGGCGGTTCGAGCTGCACCGCATGGCCATCATGCCGCTGCAGCGGGTCGATCTCGGCGCGCACTACGAGCTGCTGCTGCGCCTGAAGGACGAGACCGGCCGCATCGTGGCCCCGAACGACTTCATCGCCGCGGCGGAGCGCTACGGCATCACGCCGGCGATCGACCGGTGGGTGATCGAGAACGCCTTCCGCTGGCTGGTCTCGGAGGCCGACGAGCGCGAGAAGCTGGCGCTCTGCTCCATCAATCTCTCCGGCCAGAGCCTGGGGGATGACAAGTTCCTGCCCTTCGTCATCGACCAGTTCCACCGCAGCGGTCTCGACGGCAGCAAGATCTGCTTCGAGATCACCGAGACGGCGGCCGTGGCGAGCTTCTCGCAGGCGAATCGCTTCATCCAGTCGCTGAAGGAGCTCGGCTGCAAGTTCGCGCTCGATGACTTCGGCACCGGCCTCTCCTCGTTCGGCTACCTCAAGCACTTCCCGGTCGATTACCTCAAGATCGACGGCAGCTTCGTGCGCGAAATCCTGCGCGACCCGATCGACCGGGAAATGGTCCGCTCCATCAACGAGATCGGCCACCTCACCGGCAAGCAGACGATCGCGGAGTTCGCCGAGAACGCCGAGATCATCCAGATGCTCACGAGCCTGGGGGTCGACTTCGCCCAGGGCTACGGCGTGGCGCAGCCGCAGCGGGTGCTCAAGGCGGCGGTGGCGTGAGCGGTACGGGCGCCGTCGCCTCCGCTCCGGTGCCCCCTCGGCCGCAGTCCCTGGTCGAGCCCCTTCCTGAGGGCGTCCAGGCTTCCCTGCCCCGGTCGTTTGCCGCGATCAGCGTGACTTTGCCGGTATAATGACGCCTATGGACTCGAACGGAGCCCTGGCTTCAGACCCGGTCGCGCGCTGCGAGCAGCGCCTGGCCGACTGCGGTATCCGGCCGACGGCCCAGCGCGTCCGCATCGCCTCCCTGCTGCTCTCGGCCCCGCAGCACCTCTCCGCGGAGCAGATCCTGGCGAATCTGCGCTCCGCCGGCGCCCGGGTATCGAAGGCGACGGTGTACAACACCCTGAATCTCTTCGCCTCCCACGGGCTCATTCGGCTGCTCTCGCTCGATGGCACCCGCGCCTGGTTCGACTCGAACGTCGATGCCCACTACCACTTCCACGACACCTCGAGCGGCGCCCTGATCGACGTCCCGGTCCCTGAGGTCGAGTTCAGCCGCCTGCCCCCCGCCCCGCCCGGGACGGAGGTGGCGGGCATCGATCTGGTCATCCGCCTGCGCAGGAAGGCCTCCTAGCACCTCGCCGCCGGCATCCGCGGATGACGGCGCCTGCCCCACCCTATAGAATTCGCCGCCCGGCGCCGGGATAGCTCAGCTGGTAGAGCAACGCATTCGTAATGCGTGGGTCGTAGGTTCGAATCCTATTCCCGGCACCATATATCTCAGGAATGGCTCGCTGAGCGTTGCCTGAGCAGCTCAAGTGCCGCCCGCAGATCCTGCCGCAGCAACTCGACTTCGGATGCCTCCCTCAACACCTCCGTTCTCATGCGAGGGTGAAGGTCTCCGAACGTCCGCACATCCACTCTGACACCGAGGATATGTTGAAGGTCGTATTGGATCCCGCCCACATGGAGCAGAGTGGTGTACTCCGTGGCATCGACCAGCAGATCGAGATCGCTATCCTCCCGATCTTCACCGCGAGCAGTTGAACCGAACACGCGCGGATTACGGGCGCGCGATGCGCCTCGACAATGCGGCAGATCGTTTCGCGGTTCACATGCAAAGCTTGAGACAGTTTCACGAGGCCGCTCCAAGTCCGTCTCCATCTTAGCCGAACAGCCTGCGATGGGGCCGCAAAGTCGGTGGGCGACGCCCCCCCTTAGCAAGGCTTGCCGATCAGCCATTAATTCCATATTATAGAAGATATGGGAAAGCGCGAATATCTCGGACAACTCGAGTTGATGGTGTTGCTGGCCGTCGTCAGGCCGTCCTCGCAAAAGGCGTATGGCGTCTCGATCGCCCGAGACATCGTCCGAAGCAGCGGGCGGCAAGTGGCGCTCGCCAGCGTCTATGCGGCACTAGAGCGGCTGGAGAAGAAGGGATTCCTTGTTTCCAGTCTCGGCGAGCCAGTAGTTGAGCGAGGCGGGAAGGCTCGCACGTACTTTCGACCGACACCGACGGGGATCAAGGAAGCGCGGGAGACTCATGCCACGCTGATGCGACTCAGCGGGGATCTACCTAATCTCAAAGGAGAGCCCGCGTGACGATCCGGAAAGTGCCAGCCC
Source organism: Steroidobacteraceae bacterium (assembly GCA_036000265.1). Taxonomy (GTDB): domain Bacteria; phylum Pseudomonadota; class Gammaproteobacteria; order Steroidobacterales; family Steroidobacteraceae; genus 13-2-20CM-66-19. The sequence goes on from DASYGA010000208.1 coordinate 9,494, forward strand.
TTCCGACGTGGCTTTTGCACCGATTCGTTTCCGGAAACCGAAGGGAGGCGCTGCTCGGTGACCTCTTCGAGGAATATCAGGCAGGCCGTACAGCCGGTTGGTATTGGCGGGAAACGCTTGTCGCCCTTGTCGTCTCGATTCGGCGGCAGGCGCGCGGACTCTTCTCGTGCCGCGGTACCCAGTCCATCCTAGCGCTCACTGCGCAGGCTCTCCTTTTTGTCTGGATCGTCACGACCTCGGAACAATATCGGCAGCACTGCGCAGCCTTACCCGCTCTTTTGAGCAGCCCGATAATTCCAACTCTATTTGCGGGCACAGTGCTAATCGCGATTGCCGTGGTCGTTTGGCTTAGCCCGCTGCGCCGTCATATCCGTATAAATGCAAGGTCGAGACTTGTCAGGCTATCCGTTGCGGCATTCGCCGCTATTGGGCTCAGTGGCGGGGCGCTCACCTGGGCAAGCACGGCTTCGTGCCCGATGAGCGTATCTTTTTGCTCATCTTCCTCAGGCGTCAAATCTTGTGCGCGTCGGAGCGCTGAGAGTGTCAAGAAGGACATCCGTCCATAGCGCGCTTCGGTCGGCCGGACTGGTAGTCGCCGGTTGCAGCTCTTGAGTTTGATTCTCGCACTCGCCACACCGGAAGCTCGAAATGTCCGTTGCCTTGTCGCAAATCACTCTCGTTCTATCCTGGCTCGCTGTGCCAGTCGGGCTCATCTGTGTAGTGGATGACTGGCTCGCCAGACCCAAGCGTCAGATGGCAGTCGCTGCCGATCCGCGCGCCCTGTCGCTCGCATATCGCCTACTGCCACTCCTTATCGCAGCGGCCGTGGTGCGGTTGCTCGTAGCTGAGCAAATCGATTTCAGTGCTGTCCTTCTAGTCGTCGCAGCCGCTACCGGAGCCATTTGGACAGCAGATGCACTGATTCTATCCCGGCGCCGCCGCGCGGAGGCAAAAGCTGCGGGACAGGGTCCAGCTGCAATTCCTGAACCGGTCACGGTCGATTATGCCCGCAGCTTTTTTCCGGTGGTCATCGCGGTGCTGCTGTTGCGGTCCGTCGTATTCGAGCCGTTCCGCATACCCTCAGATTCCATGATGCCGACACTACGCGATGGAGACTTCATTCTGGTCGAGAAGTTCGCCTACGGGCTTCGACTGCCGATCAGCAACACCAAGTTCCTGAATACGGGAGAGCCCAGGCGCGGCGACACAGTAGTGTTTCATCCTCCCGTGGACCCCTCTCAGGTCTGGATCAAGCGTGTAGTCGGACTTCCAGGCGATCATGTCGTGGTCCGCGATGATCGCGTTACGATCAACGGCAAACCCGTGCCGTTCAAGGTCACGGGCGTTTACAGCGACGGCTGCTACCAGCACATGCAGATCGCCATCGAGCGCCTGGGCACGCACATGCACCCGGCATTGCTGTGTCCGATGTCGCTCGAGATCACTCCGGATCCGCCGCCGAGTTGTCCGCGCACCGATTCACGCGGCTACTTCTGCGGCGGCGAGCCGATTCCGGACGCCGTGCCGCTCCCCAGCCCCAAGGCGTTCGATAAGATCGTGCCCCCGGGGGAATACATGATGATGGGCGATAACCGCGATAACAGCGACGACAGCCGCTACTGGGGGTTTGTCACCGAGCAGGAGCTCATTGGAAAGGCGACATACATATGGTTCAGCTGGGACCTTCATCAGTCCGGCGGCCCAACCTGGGGCCGAATCGGCACGAAAATTGATTAGGCAGCAGGTCTTCTCGCGAACCCGAAGGCCAGCGGCAACCGTTACCCTGTGCCCGAATCACGGCCGCGGATGAATGCCTGCACGACGCCCAGGAGCGGAACTCCGACGAGAACCACCGACGCCTGCCACGGTCCATCAAGTGCGGCGTTCACGAGAGCCCCGACGATAGCCGATAAGGCAATAGTTGCGCCAAGCCACTGGCCTCGACGCGAATCCTTGACCTCTGCGCGAAGCCCTTCCTGCTCTTGCGACAGACGATGGGCATGCTCCTGCTCTGTCATCCGCAGAATGCGCTCCGCCCCACCGGGGATGATCTGTTCGAACTGGGCGAGCGCAGCTGGCGGCGGGAGCGGTCCTACCCACTGCTCGGACTGAAGAACCGTTTGAGTCTCGCCGGCTCTAACGGCTTCGCGCAGGGGCGTCGCCATGCTCTCGCGATATGACCGAGCGGAAGTCGCCGCCGATCATCTCCCAATCTCTGCGCATGGATGCCGTCGGGGACCGCTTCTTGATGACGTATCGATACGGCTGGTAGACCTCAGCCGGTGAACTCAGTCCGCGCAAAAATCCCTGCAGGAAGCTGCGCTTGCGGAAATGGACGATGAGCCTTTTCATGCAAAGAGAGCGAAAACCGAGGCCCGATTGCGGAGTCTATTGTACTACCGGCACCGGATATTACCAACACGTGTCAGGATGCACCACGCCTCACTCGACGTCGCACTCGACGTCTGCGGCCGACGCGTGTCGGTCGGTTGGTGGACGACGCCAGAAGAAGTGGTGTTCCGCAGCAGAAATGACGCGCCGCTCAAGAAGCGCCTATCACTTCATGCTCGCGATCGCAGGAGATCTGCCTGGCTATGAGGAAGCGACTCGCGTGCTTTTCGCCGACGACCGCGCGAAGCAGGAATAGCGCATCGCGCGGTGGCCGAAAGACCAGGAAGCATGCCCCGGAACTGGCCTTTGGCCGCGCCTACAAGCCGATCCTGGACGCGGTCGGGCTGACACGAGCGGCAAGTAAGGGTGAGGCTGACCGCGGTCGGCCGGCGCTTGGTCGATAAGGATCTCGGCGGAGCACTGTTCGAGGCCTGCGGCTTAGGTGACGAGCTCTCCGTCATTCAGCAAGACATTGTCAGGCTGCGCAGCAATCTGCTGCGCAATACAGGGAGCAAGGAGGGCGAGACGTGATGCCCCAGCATCTGCTGATATTTCGCCGTCGATCGGTCAGCTCTCGGTTCGCAAATCAGGTGTGTCTTTCCGGGCGTGAGCCCAGGATGAGGATGTCCACCAGCCTCTTCGCGCTTTGCTGCCAGTCGGGACCGAAACCTACCAGCGAAACACCGATCATCGCTCGCAGCAGATCGGACGCATCGGCATCCCGGCGCAGATCGCCGCTCGTCTTGGCGCGCCGGACCAGTGACTCCATCGCGCCCTGTATCAAGCTGCGGGAGCTCTCGTAGAGCCTTGAAGGGCCCCCTACGACGCTATTGAGCGCGGGCGCGATGATGTGCTTTGCCGCGATGTAATCGACGAGCAACAGCATCCATGCGCGCAGAGCCTCGATGGGAGGCATCGCGGCTGCGAACCTGTGCTCCGCAGCGGCCAGCTTTTCCACCTCGCTGCGGTAGACCGCCTCGATCAGCGCGTCTCGCGTCGGAAAATGACGATATAGG
>DASYGA010000230.1:0-26003 GCA_036000265.1 Steroidobacteraceae bacterium
GCTCGATGCCGATGGACAGGCGAACCAGGTCGGCGCTGACGCCGGCCTTCTTCAGCTCAGCGTCATTGAGCTGCCGGTGCGTCGTGGTGGCCGGATGGCAGGCCAGCGTCTTGGCATCGCCGATGTTGACCAGGCGCTTGATCAGCATCAGTTTGTCCATGAAACGGGCGCAGGCCTCGCGGCCGCCCTTGACGCCGAAGCTGAGAATGGACGCGGGAATACCGCCATCCATGTACTTGCGCGCCAGCGAACGCTCGCTGCTGCCCTCGAGACCCGCGAAATTGACCCAGCTCACCTTGTCGTGATTCTCGAGGTAGCGGGCGATCGCCAGGGCGTTGCTGCAATGACGCTCCATGCGCAGCGGCAGGGTCTCGATGCCCTGCAGGATGAGAAACGCGTTGAACGGCGAAAGAGCGGCCCCCATGTTGCGCAGCGGCACCACGCGCGCCCGGCCGATGAAGGCTGCAGGACCGAACGCGTCCACGTAAACCACGCCGTGGTAGCTCGGATCCGGAACGTTGAACTGCGGAAATCGGGAATTACCCTTCCAGGGGAACTTGCCGGAATCGACCAGGATCCCGCCGATGCTGTTGCCGTGGCCGCCCATGTACTTGGTCAGCGCGTGCACGACGATGTCGGCGCCGTGCTCGAAGGGTCGGCACAGGATCGGTGTCGGGACCGTATTGTCCACGACCAGAGGCACGCCCGCCCGGTGGGCGAGCTCGGCGATTGCTGCGATGTCCACCACATTGCCGGCGGGATTGCCCACCGATTCGCAGAAGACCATCTTGGTATTGCCGTCTATCGCGGCGGCGAACGCAGCCGGGTCACGAGCATCCACCATGCGTGCCTGCACTCCCTGGTTGGGCAGGGTGTGGCAGAAGAAATTGTAGGTGCCTCCGTAGAGCTGCGAGGTCGCGACGATGTTGTCGCCGACCCTCGCCAGGGTGTGTACGCACGCGGTGATCGCGGCCATGCCGGAGGCGAGCGCCAGGGCGCCCACGCCGCCCTCGAGCTGGGCCACACGCTGCTCCAGCACCGCCGTGGTGGGATTCATGATCCGCGTGTAGATGTTGCCTTCGACTTTCAGGTCGAACAGATCGGCTCCGTGCTGGGTGTCGTCGAAGGAATAGCTCGTGGTCTGATAGATCGGCACGGCTACGGAGCGGGTCTGCGGATCTCCGGCAAAGCCCCCATGGATCGCAATGGTTTCCCGCTTCATCGAGGCTCCTCTGCAAGGTGTTCTGTATTGCCGACCGGGCCGTGTCCCGTCGCCGGATTCTATACCTGGGCACATGGGGACGTGCGGCTGCAGCCGCTGATTCTCGACAAAAAAGCCCGAGAAGTCCATAAAGGCAGGCGCCAAGGTCATCCTTTCCTGGCTGCGATCCGAGCTACCGCGCCGCCGGCTCGCCCGCGACGATGGCGCGCCAGTTGATGATCGCATTCCACAGCATCCGCTGATCGCCGCGATTCATGTCGCGGTGCATCGGATTGAAGTTGAATGCAACGACGCGGCCGCGACCGACAGGAAAATCGAAGATCGCCGGGCGGCCGACGATGTTATCCACTCCCCAGGCCTGCCCGCTCACGACGAACGGCCTGTTGGGCGGTCCACCCCAGACGAGCACGACATGGCTCGTATCGATCGGGCCATCGAGGCACGTCGTGCAGTACGCCATCCGCAGCCAGCGGCGGGGCATCGCGTAAAGCGCGTAGTTCTGGCGAAAGACGTGGGTCGAGCGCGGGTAGCCGTAGGCAATCGGATTATCAGCCTGCAGGAAGGTCACACGTACATGGGCGCCGGGCGTGCGCGCCTCGGCGGACTGCGCCGCCGCCGCAGCGGCTGCGCCGCCGCCCTGGGAGCTCCGCGGTACACCGCCCGAGTCCCGCCGTACGCCCCGGACGATCCCAGCCTCGAGCGGCAGCATCGAACCGTTGCCGAGCGTCACGAGCTCGCCGCCCGAGTCGATGAAGCGCTGCAGCTGCGCGAGTCCCTCCCAACCGATGCCACCGGTGATGTCGTCCGATTCGGCGGGCGTGCCCAGCGCCGGTGTCGCCGGCGTCTTCTTGAACGGCATCGGGCCCCACGCCTTCGGAATGCCGTGGATCTGCGCCTCGAGCTCCAGATCGACGTGACCATAGACGAGCACGTCGATCTTGCCGCGCAGCCGTCCCGCGCGGATGTCCTCGTCGCGGACATAGGTGTATGGGATGTGGCGCTGATCGAGTGAATAGCGGACCCAGCCGATCGAGTCCGTATCCGCCCAAGGGACCCAGAGTCCGAGCCGCGGCACCGGCGCAGCGTGCATCGGCACCTCCGGCATCCGCCCGGTGCTCGCGAAATCCAGGTCGAGGCGGCGCGCAACCGCCGCGAGCGCAGGTGTGAGGCCGCGCTGCGCGCGCAGGATCCAGGAGCCCTCCGGGTAGCGTGCACCGCCGAGCGTGAACGCTTGCTCGGCGATCCTGAGGTCGAACTTCGCGAGCGCGTACCGCGCCTCGAGCAGACTCTCCTGTCCGGTGTCGGCGAGCAGATAGACCGGGCCGTCGCCAGCGACACGGCCCGCGAGCTCTGGTGCGCGCGTGAGCAATCGCATCGGTGCGCGTTGTATCGCGCGATCCGCCGTCGCGACCGCGCGCAGATGATAGTTCGCCGGCAGCTCCCATGAGACGTCATCGTACGGCTCGGTCGCATCGAGCGGATAATGCTGTGGGGTCAATAGATCAACCGCGTAGTTGCGATACGGCTGGTCCGCGCGCACCACATACGTGCCTGCCGGAAAGCGGCCCTCGGGGAGCACGATCGGAGCGGTCGCGACCGAGACTTCGATGTGCTGCGACTGCAGGCGCTCGACCATCTGCGCGACCCGCAGCGGATCGCCCTGATCGTGCGGGATCAGGAATCCGTACGGCGGCTGGTCGAGGCCTGCCTGTAAGCTGTGCAGACCCTTCTGGTAGAAGTCGCCAAGGAACTCGCGCGCGTGTCCCGCGACCTCATCGAGTGCGATCAGCAGCCCCGTTTCCTCGTAGTTGAGCGTGTCGCGCATCGACCAGCGGAACGGGCCTTTTGGCCCGGGCAGCGGCCGCCACCATTCCCGCGTCGTGTCGTCGGGCGATAACGTCTGCACGAGCGTCTCGGCCGTGCCATTGCCGAATGCCTCATATCCGCGACCGGTCGCATTGTGGTTCATCGCGATCGAGTCGAGGTAAAGGTGCGAGAACGCCTCGCCGAAATTCCAGGTCGAGACTCCCGGCATGCCGAAGCTGCTCATCCGCTCGACTTCGTCGAAGCCGAGCGCGAGGAACTCGTCATAGGTCAACGGGTCGATGTGCGGGTTGTAGGGGCCGGTCCCGTTCCACGCCATCAGCAGCGGCTCGCTTTCGTGCAGGTCGTGGATCACGACCGGGTGATATTCGAAGAACACCTTCGCGACGGCTTTGAACGGCGATTGCGTCAGCTGATGCGCGTCGCGGTTGATGTCGACGTAGACATACTTCGCCCAGTACGGCGGCGCCTGGCGGGGAAGTGTCGCCAGATCGGTCTTGCCCTTCAGGTATTCGTAGAACCATTCGACCTGCTTGTCGCGGCCGTCCGGGTTGGATACCGGGTTGATAAGAACGACGGTGCTCGCGCGGATGCGGCGGATCATTGGCGTCTGCGACACCGCGAGCCGGTAGGCGAGCTCGAGCACCGCCTCCGTGGAGCCGGTCTCGTCGGAATGGAGCGCTGCGTTGATGTAATAAAACGGCCGCGAGCTCGCGATCAGCCGCCCGGCCGCGGCCGCATCGGTCTTGCGCGGATCGGCGAGCGCCGCGTTCTCGGCCTTCAGGCGATCGAGCCCGCTGATGCCCGCCCGGTCCGCGATGGCGATCAGGATGATCTCGCGCCCCTCCTCGGAGCGGCCGAGCGTGAACACGCGCACGCGCGGCGAGGCGGCCGCGAGCGCCCGCGCATAGGCATACGCCTGCTCGGAGTCGAGCAGCTCGCCGGGCGCGCCCATGATGCGGTGAAAGTACTTTCGCGGTGACGGCACGGTGGCGGACTCGGGCACGTAATCGATCAGCGGCGAGGTAAAGCGCGCCTCGGTCGTCGCTGCGGCGATCGCCGCGGTCGAGACGGGGTCGGCGATGTCCGGTGCGTGCGGATCCGGCGCGGTCTGCGCGAGCGCGCTCGTACAGGCCGCGAGCAACACCAGCTTCGAGAGCCATCTGAGCATGGGCGTGACCCTCAGGACCCGGTGTTCAGGTACTTCGCCATCCAGCCGATATAGCGTGCGAAGCGATCGACCAGAAAGCTCGGGCGGGTGAGCACGTGATATTCGCCTGGGTAGACGATAAGCTCGGTGGGCACGCCGAGCGTGCGCAGCGCCTCGTACATCTGCTCCCCGCCGGCCAGAGGCACGTTGAAGTCCTTGTCGCCGCCGAGGAAGAGCGTCGGCGTGTGGATGCGATCGGCATGGAAGAACGGATAGGAAACCTTGAGCCATCGCGATGTCGTCTGCCACGGCGGGCCCATCTCCGCGTTATATTGCATGACGTACTCGTCGACCCCGTACATCGCGGTCTGGTTGCCGCTGCCTGCGCCGCAGATGGCCGCTTTGAAACGTGTCGTCGAGGCGATGATGTAGTCCGTGAGCAGTCCTCCGTAGCTCCAGCCGCCGACGCCGAGCCGCCGGGGATCGGCCCAACCCTGCGCAACTGCATAGTCGGCGCCCGCCTCGAGGTCCTGCACCTCCTTATCACCCCAGTCGGCAAAGATGCTGCGTGCGAACTTCGCGCCGCGGCCGCTGCTGCCGCGATAGTTGACGGCGAGCACCACGTAGCCGTGCGTCGCGAACAACTGCCGCTCGAGCTGCGGCCCGTAGCCCTCGAGCTCGAGGGAGTGGTCGTCCTGGCCATTGGGTCCGCCGTGGATCCAGACGATCGTCGGGTAGCGCCGGCCCGGCACGTAGTCCGGCGGCTTCACCACCTGCCCGTGGATCTGCGTGCCATCCCTGCTGCGGAAGGCGATGTCCTGCACCGTGCCGAGTGTCAGCTCGGCGAACAGCGCCCGGTTGTGCGCGGAGAGCGGCCGCAGCTTCCCCGATTCGAGCGCATAGACCTCGACCGGCGAGCGATCGCTTGCCGCGAGCACCGCCGTGTGCCCGGCGGCCGCGGCGAGCCCGGTGACGACCACGCGGCCGGCGAGGCGGGTGATCGCGCCGCCCGCGAGCGGGACCTCGGCCGGATACTGATAACCGTCGTCCTCGACCGCGAACTCGATCGCCCGGCCGTCGGCGGTAATGGCGGGCGAGACGATGGCGCGGTCGAGAGCGCCGGTGAGCGCGTGTACGCGTCCCGAGGGCACTTCCGCGACCGCGAGTCTGTCGAGAATGTAGGCGGTGTACTTCCGCTCGGCACCCTGCACGAAGACGAGCCGCGTGCCGTCAGGAGTCCACTGCAGATGCTGCTGATTGGGTGACCAGGTGGTGAGCAATTGCCGCGGTTTCGCGCCCGCGGTAGCAGCCACGAGCTCGATCTGATCGACGCCGAGTTGCTGCTGGGTGTCACGCCGATGGCTGACGTAGGCGATCTGCCGCCCGTCTGGAGAGAAAGCGGGCAGCGAGTCCGAGCTCGCCGGATCCGTCGTGAGGGCCTGGCAGACTCCGCTCCCGACCTCGAGGAGATACAGGTGAGTGCGGGAGCCGTCCGTGAGATAGCCCTCCACGTCCTGCTTGAAGAGCAACGAGTCAAAGACCAGAGGTTTCGGCCGTCCCGCCTGGCCCTTCGCGCCGGAGTCCTCGCTGCCGCGGACCACCAGCACCAGACGGCTGCCATCGTGCGACCACGCATAGTCGGTGACCTCGCCTGAGACGTGGGTCAGCTGGCGCGGCTCGCCCCCGCGGCGGTCGAGAAGCCAGAGCTGCGTCGAGCTGCCACTGGGGCGCGCCGAGAGGAAGCTGAGATAGCGTCCGTCGGGACTGAAGCGCGGCACGCTCACGCTCTCACCGCGCGTGAGCTGCAGGCTCTCCTTCCCGTTCCAGGTGGCAAGCCACAGCGCGCCGCGGCTCTCGTCCGAGGCCTTGTCGTAGCTCGTCACGATGTACGCGACCGCGCCGCCATCAGGCGCCATTGCAAGCTCCGAGACCGCCTTGAAGCGGTACCAGTCGCCGGGCTCGAGGGCACGGCCGGCGTGCGCCGTGCGGGAAGTCACCAGGATGCTGAGGACGGCGAGGAGAGCGAGAATGGGCAGCGCGCGTCGGTAGTGCATCGGGCTTCGCTCCAGGGCCGCATTCGGGCCACGCGGCCGGCAGTGTAGCGTGAGCGTGGGCGCCGTAGCAGACTACCGTATCGAGAGCGAATTCATCATGGCCGTCACCCACCCACGAGCCACCTTCGAGGAGCGCCGCCGCCGGGCGCAGACGATGCTGCGCGTCGGGAAGGCGGCCACCGCGGAGAAGTGCTTGCGGGCGCTCGAGGCGGAGTCTCCGGGCGAAGTCGATTGTCTCTGGCTGCTCGGCGTGGCGCTGCTCGACCAGTCCAGGATCGAGGAGAGTGTCGCGATGCTCGAGCGCGCGCTCAAGAGCGCTCCGGGCTTCGCCGAGGCGCGCGTCGATCTTGCTCGCGCCTGGCGGCGCGCAGGACGCGCTGCGCAGGCGCGCGAAGAGGCGCGGCGCGTGCTGCAGGAACTGCCCCAACATCATCGCGCCTGGCTCGCCTATGGCGACGTGCTGGTCGATCTCGGTCAATACGACGATGCGCGCGTCGCCTTCGAGCGCGCGCGGCTCACCGACCCGGAGCGAGCGCGCATCGAGGAAGCCACTGCGGCACTCATCGACGGCAACCGCCGCAGATCCGAGGAGCTGTTCCGCGAGGCCCTGAGGCGCGACCCGAGCCACGCGGCGGCGCTATGCGGGCTCGCGGCCCTGTCGCTCGCGGCCGATATGCCGCGCGATGCCGAGCGGCTGCTGCGTCATGCGCTCAGGCAGTCCGAGCATCTGCCGCTCGCCTATCGGGGACTCGCCCCGACGCTCTTGGGTCTGGGGCGCCTCACCGAGGCGGAGGCGGCCACGCGCTACCTCGTCAGGATCGAGCCGAAGAGCCCGCAGACCTGGGTGACCGCCGCGGGCGTTGCGATCCGGCTCATGCGGCAGACGGAGGCGATCGACGCGTACCAGCGCGCGCTGCGGCTGCGGCCGCAGGAGGTCGGTTTGCGGATGTCGATCGGACATCTGCAGAAGACACTCGGGCGGCGCGCAGAGAGCGAGGCTTCGTACAAAGCGGCACTCGCGATGGATCCTGGGCGGGCGGAGGCGTACTGGAGCCTCGCGGATCTCAAGAACTACGCCTTCAGCGACGATGAGATCTCGGCCATGCAGCGGCTGGTAGCCTCCGACCCCCGCGGCCCTTCGAATGAAGCGCAGCTCGATTTCGCGCTCGGGAAGGCGTTCGAGCAGCGCCGGCGTTACCCTGAGGCGTTCGCCTGCTACGCCCGCGGCGCGGAGCTGCGCCGCCGCGAGGCGCCGTTCGACATCGTGCAGTTCGAGCGCCGCTGCGAGCGCATCCGCGCATTCTTCGATGCGGCGTTTGTCGCCGCGCGTCGCGGCAGTGGTGACCCGAGCCGCGCACCGATCTTCATCGTAGGGCTGCCGCGGTCGGGCTCGACACTGGTGGAGCAGATCCTCGCCAGTCACTCGGCGGTCGAGGGCACGATGGAGCTGCTGAACGTGCTCAACATCGTCCGTGAGTTTGACGATATGGCCCCCGGACGGAACGGTTATCCGGAGGCGGTGGGCAGCGCATCCCCGGAGCAGCTCGCCGAGCTCGGCCGCCGCTATGTCGAGCAGACCGCGCCGCTGCTGCGGCTCGATCGCCGGCGATTTACCGATAAACTGCCGAACAACTTCAGCCACATCGGGCTCATCAACGCGATTCTGCCCCATGCGACCGTGATCGACGTGCGCCGGCACCCCATGGACGCCTGCTTCAGCACCTTCAAGCAGTATTTCGCCGAGGGCCAGAATTTCAGCTACGACCTCGAGGACCTCGGGCGATACTATCGCGGCTACCTGGCGCTGATGGATCACTGGGACCAAGTCCTTCCGGGCAAGGTGCTGCACGTTCGATATGAGGAGCTGGTGCGCGCGCCCGAGGCCGGTATCCGCCGCCTGCTCGAGCATTGTGGGCTCGATTTCGAGCCCACCTGCCTCGCCTTTCACCAGACGCAGCGTCCGGTGCGCACCGCGAGCGCCGAGCAGGTGCGCCAGCCGATCTACACCTCCGCGGTGGGCCACTGGCGGCACTTCGAGAAGGAGCTGCAGCCGTTGCGCCGTGCGCTCGGGGACTGCCTCGCGCGCTTCGAGTGAGCGGCCGTTTCCCGGTGCGGACGATCCGCCGATTGACTCCGGGCGGAGGCTCGAAGGATGATGGCGGCGCCATAACAGCGCCCGTGGCCGGCCTGCGCCAGGCGCCAGAATCGATTTCGGGGGAAATCTCTGATGTATTCAGCAAGCCGCAAGCCTCCGGTCCGTGCCTGCCCTGCCGCCGCCGTGCGAACGCCGCTCGCGGCGCCCTCTAAGGTTGGTCTCACGGTTGCCGCCGTGCTCGCCGGCGCGGCCGGGGTCGCCACGGCCCACGCGGATGCCGCCGCGCCGGCCGCCCGCGCCGCTAGCGTCGATACGCTGCAGGAAGTCGTGGTTACCGCCCGCAAGCGCCAGGAGAACCTGCAGGACGTGCCGATCAGCATCGACGTCTTCAGCAAGCAGGAGCTGCGGAATCTCGCCATCAGCACCATGGACGATTACCTGCAGAAGGTGCCGTCCATTTCCTATATCAGCACCGGTCCGGGGACCCAGCTCTTCGTGATGCGCGGCGTCTCCGACGGCAGCAATCCCAATTACTCCAACACCTCCTCGACCGGCTTCTTCGTCGACGATATGTCGATGAACTACGGCGGGTCGCAGCCCGACCTGCACCTGTACGACATCGAGCGCATCGAGATCCTGAACGGCCCGCAGGGCACCACCTTCGGTGCGGAAGCCATGTCGGGCGCCATCCGGTACATCACCAACAAGCCGGACCTGCGCACCCTCAGCGGCGGCATCGACTTCGACGGCGGCCAGATCCAGAGCGCGCAACAGAACTGGACCTATCAGGGGTTCCTCAACGTGCCGCTGATCGCGGGCGTTCTGGCCCTGCGCGTGTCGGCTTTCAGCGATTCCGAGGGCGGATTCATCGACAACGCGCTGACGACACGCGCCTGGGTGAACGGCGCGGTCTCGACCAACGCACCGTGGGCGGGCAAGGACTATAACCGCGAGAACGTCGAGGGGGGCCGTGTGGCGCTAAAGTGGCAGATCGCCGAGCAATGGAGCGCGCTGCTCACCTATGGCTTGCAGCGCCAGCGCGCCCGCGGGGCCTGGGATGAGGATCCGACGTTGCCGCCGCGGACCGTCTCGCGTTTCGGTCCGGAATCGAATCTGTTCGAGACGAATATGTTCGACTTCCACGTGGAAGGCGACGTCGGCATCGCCGACCTGGTACTCGCCAGCACCTACTGGAGCCAGGAGCGGCGCCAGTGGGACGAGTACTCGCAATACGAGCAGAACTACAACGGCGGTACACAGGAGGGGTTCACCTGCCTCACGGATCCCTACTACAGCCCGCTGCGGGGCTCGTCCGCGACGACTTTTTCCGGCTGCAATCCGGCGGTGCAGTATTACTCCTATAATGAGAATCCGAAACGCTGGTCGAACGAGCTGCGGCTCGTCTCCAAGGAGGGCGGCCGGCTCCACTGGCTCGCGGGTCTCTACTGGGAGAAGACCGTCGACCGCAACTACGGCAGCACCTTCTACATGCCGGGATTGCAGTATGGCGGTGATGCCTTTCAGTACGAGCTGCAGTATTACGGCCTCACCCAGCGGACGCTGCCGCCCGGAGTCTGGTACACGTACAGCGAGACCTCGGATGTCCTGGAGACCACCGAGTTCGCCAACATCAACTTCGATGTGACAGAAAAGCTCAACGTGGAAGCGGGCGTATCGCATTTCCACGACAATGAGAGCTACGACACGCCGGTGCTGGGTTTCGCCTACTCTCCCAATTCCCCGAGCTACTACTCCTCCACCTCCCACAAGTGGGACGGCAAGGCGGGCGTCAGCTACAAGCTCAGCCCAAAGGCGATGCTGTACGCGGACTGGAGCCAGGGCTTCCGTCCAGGCGGCTCCAACTCCGGGCTGCCCGCCGACTGCTACGCGTCGGGTGTGACGCGGACGTACGATGCCGACACGCTCAATAACTACGAGCTCGGGTGGAAGACGACCAGCCTCGGGCATCGCCTGTTGTGGAATGGTGCCGCCTATTACATGGACTGGAAGAATCTGCAGGCGCTCATCTACGATGCTTCGGTCTGCGCCTCATCCAGTTACAACATCAACGTCGGCGAGGCACACATCTACGGCGCCGAGTCCAATGTCGATTACGTGATCAACGACAACTGGTCGCTGCAGGCCTCGCTCGACTACACCGATGCACGCGTCGTTGCGGCGTCCGCCGCGAGCTATGATGCGTATGTCGGCGAGCGGCTGCCCTTTTCGCCATACTTCAACTGGAGCTGGAACGCGCGTTACGAGCATCCTGTCTCCCGCACGCTGCGCGGCTACCTGCAGCTCGACATGTCCCACAAGGGGGGCATGTACAACGGCCTCAATCCCGACGACAAAAACACGGGACTGCCGCGCATCCTGCAGCCGCCATACACCATCGTGAACCTGCGCGTCGGGATGCATCCGGCTGACAGCGAACGCTGGCTGGTGGAGCTGTACTGCACCAACCTGACCGACAAGAACGCCATCGTCTACAGCAACACCGGCAATTTCGACCTGCGCGAGACCACCAATGAGCCGCGCGTCTTCGGTGTGCGCTTGAGCTATCGCTTCAACCGGCCGGCGCAATGAGCGGGTGACTGAGCAGCAGCGTCTGGCGGCGGCCCAGGCGAGTCCGCAGCAATGAGGCCGGCTCGCGGCCGCGCGCGGCCGGCGCTCGGCTCTAAAGCGATGCGCACTGCCCCTGTTTCTTACGGGCGGAGTTTCCGCCTCCGCTGACCGAGGCGTCGTTCTCGCATTGCAGGTTGCCGCTCACCGCATTGTCGAGGATCACCGCCGGGGCGCTGTTGTCATTGATCTGAAGGTTGCCCCCGATGGTGTTCCCCGCGCACCCTGAATCACCGCCGATCGTGACCGCTGCGCCATTGTTCTGATACTGCAGGTTGCGGTCGATGGCCGCGCCGCATATCTGGATCGCTGCCGACCCCGATGGCAGATCCTGGATCTGCAGGTTGCCCTCTATATGAGTGGCCGCAAGAATGGATACCGTTCCGGCCCCTTGTACCTGGACATTCCCTTTTACGCGGGCGCCCGACAGCTCGAGCGTGCCGCCCGTCACCTTGATGTTCCCCTCCACAGTCGCTCCGCTCGAGAACGTGCAGTCCTCACCGGCGGCGACGGTGATGCTCCCCGCAAAGAAGCCGTCGAATGAGCCGTTACAGGTATTGCCCTGGTGTGGAGCGGCCGGCCGGGGATGGATGCCCGTGTAATAGAGGAGGGTGTATGCCTGCACCGCGGCACTCGATTTCGGTATCGCGAATACGTTGACATAAGCACCCGGCGTCAGCGCCGCGCTGAGCTGCGCCAGGCCGCTCGCGGTGGTGATATCGAGGGGCGTCATGGCCACATCACTGTGGTCGCGATCGAGCTGATAAACCAGCGGAGCGGACCCGCTCGCCGTGATGAGCTGCACCGTGATGGGGGTGCTGTCGCCAACCGGGGTGAGACTGAAAGTAGAGGTATAGCCGCTGCTCACCAGCCCTGTGGTGACGGTGGCCAGGCCCAAGGGACCCGGCAGCAGTGTTGTCGCGCGCAGCGCCCAGGCGCTCGGCGCCGCCGGATCATTCCAGGTCGCGGGACTCAGGCCGTAGGCCGTGACGCTGCCGCTGGTTGCGAGCTGAAAGTCGGCGACGGCGCCATCTCCGTACACGATCTCGGTGGGGTACGCAAAGTTCCAGTAGTCGAAGCCCGTGATCGGAGTACCGGTGGCGGCCGTGCCGTTCGGGGTTGACGGCGAGATATCGCTCAGCGGCAGCGTGTAGTTGTCGGAGTCGCGCGAGAACTGGCTGGTGTAGGTGAAGCCCGTCAGAGTGGTATTAGAGATCGCGCCCCAGAACAAGGCGCTCTCGATGTCGATACTCTGCGCAACCATGGGCCCGGAGGTTCCGGCTCGAGGGCTCACGTGCACCTCGAATCCGCGCACGATGTGCCCCGTCGCCAGAAAGGCGCTGCCGGTCGCGATCGGGGTGCCGTGGTAGTCGAACTCGGTGCCGGCGTCGGTCTGTACCCGAACCGGATTTCCCGACTCGTCCTCGACGCTCAAGGTGCCAGCGCCCGCATCTACCTGCGTGACGTGACCTTCCGGGCCCGCCCATACACCGGAGAACACATTGCTCGCCCAGATGCGGGTCGCGACCAGCGAGCCGTCCGCCTGGTAGCGCGCCGAGATGCGCAGATACCGCCCGGGAGAGAGTCCCGCCAAAGCGACGAAATTCGAAGCGGTCTCGCTGCTGGCGGCATCGATATCGTAGAACTGGGTGCCGTTACCGGCATCGGCGAGGATGGTGAGCGGCTGCGCAGTGGCGACTGCCGTCTCGGGATCGGCGATCGGGTGGGCCGGATAGTCCCGGGTGATGTTGAGCGACTTGCCATCAGCCGAGACCGCGGTCAGGGTGCCGTACATCTGGCGCAAGACGAGGCTGGTGATGTCCGGGATGACCTTCCCGGTCACGGCGCCCTGGAAATCGACCGCCCACAATGTGGGGTCGTCGGTCACCGGCGTCTGCGCCTGCACGAAGGCTGGATTCGACACCGGAAAATCGAGCTCCAAGGGAGCCTGAGCCGCGGCCGTCGCGCTCACGACGTAGGGTGTGGGCAAGGTCACCGGAATCGCAGCCGACATGGCTCCTGTGCCGCCCTGACTATTCTGGACCTTGATGCTCTGCGCCGGGATCGCGGCGCTCAGCGGCGCGGCGAAGCCGGAATCGGGATCATCGGAGCTGGTGAGCGCCACGTCGCCCGGGTTAGCGCCCACAGTGATGACCGCGCCGGTGTAGCTTCCTGGCGGTGCCGACACGTTCCCGAGCAGCTGGCTGATGTGATCGAGCTGCTCCAGATCGATGGCCGGCGCCGGTGAGGGTGCGCTATAGACGGTGACCGGTGCGCCGCCGCCTTGCGGCGTCAGGCTGATACTCAAAATCCTGACGGCGACTTTCGCCCAGTTCCTCGAGGCATCGGCTGACAGCATCAGCGGGACCGGTGCCTGGGCATGGGATGCCGGCGCCGGCGCACTGCCAGTCCCAGTGCTGGAACCGGGGGCGGTCGCCGTATCCGCCGTACTGGCGGCAGCCGATGTACTCGCGGCAGGTACGTTGCCGGCGGTGCCCGCCCCGGATCCCCCGCAGCCCGCGATGCATGCTGCCACCAGGCCGAACACCGCGACGCGAACCGCTAGCATCAACGCCTCCCCAGAAGCCGAGCCGCCGCTTGCAGCGGTAGCTGACGCCTAGCATCGAGCGTGCCCGACGCCTTGAGCGTTTCAGGAGAAGTGGGTGATCCCGGTAGAGCTTGCCTGCGACGCGAGGCCGGCCGGTCTCATCGCGCAGCCTCGGGCCGGTATTGGCGATATACGGCGTAGCCGAGACCGCACGCCCCGGTGAGCCCAGCGGGTATCAGCAACGCGAGCTGCTGCATGCGTTCAAACAGCAGCGTGCCCACCATACCGCCGCACACGAACCCTGTCGCTACCACGACGCAAACGGACACGCGCAGCTTGTCCACAGGCAGGCCGCGCACCATGTGACCGAGGCTTATGCCCAGGTCGGTGAAGATCCCGGTTACATGGGTGGTCCGGATGATCGCGCCACTATAGGCGCTTACCATGCCGTTCTGCAGGCCCATGGCGACCGACGCGAGGTAAAGCCCGATCGAGCTCGACGCATGCAGAAAGGGCATCGAGGCGAAAAGCAGCAATGACTCGAGTGTCAGTGCCACGCCATATCGGCGCCCGAGCTTCAGCGTGCTCTGCTGGACGATCACCCCGCTCAACATGGTGCCGAGCACGAACGCCCCGATAGCCAAAGCCCAGTGCGTCGCCTCCCCGCCGTCTGCTCTGCCCAGCGCAATGCCCAACAGGCTGGTGTTGCCCGTCATGTTGCTGATGGACTCGTGACGGAAACCGAGATAACCTGCGGCATTGACCAGGCCGGCGATGAATGCCAGCACTCCGGTTCCGAACCATGCCCAGCGCGGCATCTGTCGCAGCCATGGCATGGGCGTCTTATTTGCCGTGCAGTGGGCTACGCCTCGGCACAACCGCGGGAATATTCGAGCCTGCCTGAGAGAAGAAATACATCGCTGCGCTCTACGTGATGGTGATCAGTGTTCAGGATAATCGCATATACCTGAGCTGAACGACACATGGTCAACGCTGGCTCGCGCCACCCCGGTATCACGACGAGCCGCGGTGCGCGATTTGGGTGTTTCCCGGGCCTTTCAGGCCGGCAGGATCGCGCTGAATCCGGGAATCAGTACATCGAATGCGCGCTGGATCAGCCAGCCGGTGGCGAGCGCGATGATGATCACCGAGCCCCACCTCAACACCCCGTCGCGATAGAAGCGAGTCCGCCGCAGCAGGAAGGCGAGCGGCATGATGAGCAGCACGATGGCCTCCTGTCCGAGCTCCACCCCGACGTTGAATCCGCCGAGCGATGCTGCCATCGAGAGCGGAGGGAGCTGCAGGCCGTAGAGAGCGCTCGCAAAGCCGAGGCCGTGCACGAAGCCGAAGGCGAAGGCGATCAACCAGACCCGCTGCCTGACGATGGGATGGAGATTGTTCGCCGCTGCCACGATCACCGAGATCGCGATGCCCGACTCCACCAGGCGGCTCGGCAAATCGACGATGCCGAGCGTGGCGAGGGTGAGCGTCACCGAATGCGACAGGGTGAAGCCGGAGATCACCTTGACGACGTCGACGAACGCGGGCCACCAGTTCTTCACCGGCACCCACTCATAGCGCGCAATCGTGCGCGCGGCGATCCATGCCCCCGCGCCGCCGGCGCCTGCGACGAGCGCGCCGCCTCCGCCAGGCCAGTCCGCCGTGCCGCCGCCCAGCTCATCCCGGCGGCGGCGCATCATGACGGCCGGCAACAGCAATGACAGGATGAAGAGCAGGTGATCGATGCCCGTCCAGATGTGCCACACCCCATCGATCACGAAGCTGCGAAACTCCTGCCAGCGATTGGGCTCGCGCAGGTCGAGCGTGGTGACCGGATTCTCCGGCCCGAGGACAGCCCCCGTCGTGATGCCATCGGCGCGAATCGTCACGATACCGCGATGATAGGGATCGACGTTGTCGAAGAGTCGATAGACGACGGCCAGCTTCGCGGGGATGTCCTTGTCACAGACGGCTCGGAACTCGATCACGTCGTACGCGCCGTCGGTGTGATCGTCGATCTCCTGTCCTGTCGGATGCATCGTGCAGGTGAGACCGTCGCCTTTGACCTGGAGCCGTGCCAGCGCATAGCTCTCTATCGCCCGGCGATTCGCCTGGACCTCGCCCCAGGTGATCCGACCGTCACGGTTGCTGTCGATGCCGAGCGCGAAATCCAGGTCGCGCAGCGCGATGTCCCATTGCCCCTGAAGGGCATGCGGATCCGCCGGGTCCGTGCGCAGGGTCAGGAAGGCATCGCTCTCCTTGTGAGCCGCGGCCGGCAGGGAGTTGAGCGCAAGACCCAGCAGCAGCGCGGCCAGATGCCAGTGGAAGCCTCTCATGACGTGGGAGCGTTGCGCGCTGTGATTGCATGCGAGTCCTGCAAGGCGCTCGCAACCTGCGACCGCAGCCGTGCGATCGCAGGATCCTGCAGGTGACTGCGGGCCAGCACCGCGAGAACCGGCTGCGCCGCCTGCGGCTCACGCACCGCGAGTGCGGCCTCGAGGAAGATACGCATGTCCTGCGGCGAGCGCTGAACGGTCCAGTTCTGCTGCGCGAGCCGCAGCGCCCGGCCGGGGTCGTGTTGGACGTACAGCACGAATTCGGCGTGCTCACGCTGGTAGAGCCGGCTGCCGCGCCGGTCCATGGCGGCAAAGCGCGCCTGCATCTCGGCGGCGTCCCGGCTGGCCCGCGCATCGTGCAGGGCGCACTCCGCGAAGACGACCCGCAGCAATGAGGTATCCGATGCCTCGTAGCCTGCGAGCAGTTTCTCCACGGCCGCCGGCTCCCGCCTGTCCAGGAGAAAGTCCGCGTAATCGGCGAGCATGAAGTTATCCGCCGGCATCCATTGCAACGCCGCCTGGAAGTGCCGATCCGCCGCGCCATCGTTGCCGAGCCGCACAGCCGTATCGGCGAGCAGCCCTTCGACGTAGGCTTTGATTGCAGGTGGCGCAATGGGGCCGGGATGCTCGATCAGCTGCAACAGAGCGTACGCCTGCCTGGCGTGTCCGGTGAGCGCGCGCAGCTGGGCCGTGCACAGCATGCCCATGAAGTCGCCGCCGATCTGCGCGACGTGGACGCAGGCCTGATTGGCGGCAGGATAGTCGGCCTGCACCATCTCGACGGTGGCGAGGGTCAGCCAGGCTTGCAGATTGCGCGGACTGCGCGCGAGCAGCCCGGCGAGTACCGAGCGGGACTGCCGGAACAGATGACGGTTCTGCAGCACAGTGGCGCGCACGAGCAGCGCCGGAATCGGAGCAGGACGCAGGCCGAGCCACGGCTGCACCACCGCCATGCCGCGCCCGATATAACGGGCATCACCGGTCGAGCGGCCATAGTCGATGTAGGCCTTGGCCAACTGGACCGCCAGACCCATGTCGTGCGGATCGGAACTCAGCCGCGCGCGCAGCAGCTCGAAATGGCGCACCCGCGGATCCGTGAACGAGGGCACCTGCTGCAGCACGACAACGGGCGAATCCGGAACGTAGGGAGCAAGATGAGTCGTCGCGGCCGCTACTCCCACACCGCCGCCGCACAGCGCAAAAAGAGCGACCAGGAGGCCGCCGAGTCTGCATCGAAATGGATGCAGACTCGGTGGGTCCTGCGACTCGAAGCGCCGCGAGTCGCGAAGCGGCATCATCCTCGGCTCAGTAGGGCATTGTCGTGCTGGGAGGCGGCGTCGTCGCAACGCCGTTCTTGCCATTGGGCGCGCCCGGTCGCGGCGTGTTCAGGTACGGGAATGCATCGAGATAGGTGTCTGCTGGATTGATCGCAGCCGATACGGTCGGAGTTGCCGCATCCGGGCCAGCGGAACGCGCACCGTCCGTGTAGGGCGTGCCATGGTTGGGATCCGAAGTCTCCGAGCCGCAAGTTCCGGCCACGCCGCACAGAGCGCCTTCCACTGCCCGCAGCTCAATGTCCACCACGTCATCGTAAGGTCGCCGTCCGTCGGGAAAGCCGGCCTTGTCACCCCCCAGCACACCAAGGTCGTTTTGCGAGGCGGCAGGGGTGGGCGCAATCGACGTGTTGAGCCGCAGCATCTCCGCCGGATGGACATTGGCCGGCTGGTTGATGCCCTTGATACCAGTCAGGAACGTTGCGACGAGGTCGTTGCGGGGTGTCGCAGGCATCATGGCGGCGTTGCCAAACAACGTGTGCAGCAGCACGGGCAGAGTCGGATTGGTGACGTACTTGAGGAACTGGGCGTCATCGGCAGGGCGGCTGCCATTGAAGCGGTCCTTGTCCGGCAGACCGATCACCACTTCATTGACCAGCGGCATGCCGAGCCGGGAAACCTGGACGAAGTCCTGGGGGCCGGAGGATTGCGAATTCACCGGCTTGCCCTGGCTGTCCCACTGGGTGGGCACGTTGAGCTGGCGCGGTATATACGATGTGGTCCAGCCGCCGATGACCGGCTCGCTGCCGTTGGTGAGGCAGCTGATCGGCACCTCGAGCGCGATGGAGGTGACGTTGAAGCGCGAGAGGGTATTGGGCTCGGCGTCGCGTGGTCCGGCGGGGTTGGTGTTCACCAGGTCAAAGATATCGCCGAGATTGACCACGAACCCTTCTTTGCGCTGGCCCACGAATACGCGCGCCGGCGTCGAGCAGCCGGGAATCATCGCGTCATAAATGAAGTTATTCGCGTAATCAGCGTAATTGGGTATCGACTTGTTGCCGATATTGTCAACCGGCTTGTAGAAGGTCGTGCCGCCCGTCGTCATATCGGTCGCGGGGGTTCCCTTGAACGATCCTTTGTCACTCCTGTAGACCGTCAACGTATAGCTCTGCTGTACGTTAAGCGTCTTGGCGGTCGTATCCACCGGGCCATCGTTGATGAGCGGAATCGCCACGCTTTGATTGCCGGCCTGCACGGCGAAGTTCTTTTGCATCGTGGTGAAGCGGAACTGGAATGAAATGCCCGCGTAGCCATCGCCGCTGTTGTCGACATTGATGCTATAGATGGCATTCGGATTGAGCGGGTAGAAGTTCGGTCCGCCCGATGGGTCCTCGAAAGGGATGTAGTTCGCGATGAAGGTGACGTATCCGCTGCGTCCCGGCTCGTAGCTGCGAAACATGTAGAAATCCGTGCCATCGATCTGCGGCATGGTGGACGTGAACGGCGCTTCACGATGGCTGGATGCCAGGCTGAGCATGGGCAGCGCCGCTGCGGTGAGCGTCAGCAGTACTTTTGCGGGGCGTTTCATGGCGGCTGAACTCCGAGGCGTTTTTCGAGGACAGAGGGACGCGTCGGTATTACGTAACATCTTCGCGGCTGGATGCACCCGTCAGCCGTCGCTCCTCGTGAAGCGATAGTGACCGACCAGCCACTCCCGCCCATGCGCGTAGCCGAAAGTTTCCGCGCAGGCCATCCAGAACATCCGCCAGCGCTGCAGCCAGAGTGCTGCGTTGTGCTTGCCGTACGCGCGGGCGAGCTCGCCGAGCGCTGCTGCCTGCTGCCGGTCCTGATTCTGCAGCCAATGCTCGGCGGTGCGTTGGTAATGCGTGCCGTCAACGACCCAGCGCCGCGTCAGTGCGAGATCGCGCTGAAACCAGAGCAGGGTCTCGAGCGAGGGCATCAAGCCGCCGGTGAAGAAATGCCGCCCCATCCAGTTGTCAGAGCCGTCCATTGCGCCGGTGTCGAACCAGCGCCGAACGGTGACGGCGATCCGCTCGAACATGCATCTCTCCCGATGACCTGAATTTCACCAGGAGATACGAGTCGAGAGCGCCGCGGGATGCACCCCCCGGGGAGGGGGCGGGACTAAAGCTGAATGCTGCCCTTGGCGACGATGGGCCCGGTAGGCACTCCGTGCGGCGCACCGCCAATCCGGAAAGGTTAGCACAAATGAATCCATGCGGTCTCAAGCGCCGCATCATCCCGTCAGGGAATGGCTGGCCCCGCCGGATTTCATCGGGAAAGACCTGGCGGTGTGCCCCATCCGGCAATTCGCTGCGGACATGCGGCGATGTTGCCGAGGTCCGCGAACGCCGCGGTATTCCGCCCCGAGGATCATGTTGTCGCCAACAAACATGCCGACACTTCCCTCGGCCAGCAGGTGATAATTCCCGCGAGGTCCGCCGAAACCCAGCAGGCCCATCTGGTTCGCCGCGCTCACCCGCAGTGTCAGGTTAGCGAGCCACGTGTGGTCAAGCCGCCGAGGCTGCTCCGCTGCCGTCTTGATCGCTTTGGTGAGCAGCGCGCCATCGGCCAGGAATGCGGCGGCAAGCCATCCCTGCCCGCTGCCGATCGCAATCACCGGCCGCCATGTCCCCAACAGTCCGACGAATGTCGTGGATGCGGACCTGTCATGGCATCTCCCTGGCGGCTGGTTCGGCACTCTGCGGGCGCGTCATTTCGGTGAGTCGCCGCTCGTCGAGGACGACAGCGCGCGATCGCCGGCGTACACCACGGTAGATGTCAGAATGGGCTACCGCAGCCGCGGCCATTGGCGTGTGGCGCTGGACGTGTTCAATATCGCCAATGTGAAATGGAACGATATCGAGTACTACTACGTCACGCGATTCAGGGACGAAGCCTCGCCCCGGGCGGACTACGTGATTCATCCGGGCGTGCCGCGGACCTGGCGGGCGGAGCTCGACTATCGATTCTAGGTGCGACGGTGCTGCTGGGCGGCGGAATGGAAACTGCTGCAGCTATCGTCACGATACGGTTACAGCGTGACTATGACGGAGGGCTCCCCTTCACCCATGCATGACGTCGAAGTTGGTGCTGCGGCTGGACAGCCTGGCGCGGCGCCGGCGGTGCCGCGCGATGCGCCGGGCAAAAGCTCGACGGAGGATCTCACGCCGCTCCTGCACCGCATCCTGGCGGGCGACGAGGCAGCACTGGCAGAGCTGTATGATGCGACCGTTGGCAGGCTGTATAGCTTCGCCTGCCTCATCGTGCGAGATGCGCGCGATGCGGAGGAGGTGATCTGCGATGTCTACGTCCAGGTTTGGCAATCCGCTGATCGCTACGATCTATCCCGGGGCTCCGTGCTTGCCTGGCTGCTCACGATCTGTCGTTCCCGCGCACTCGACCTGCGCCGGCGCCTGCGCGCACGCGCATCGGAACGGGGAGAGTCATTGCTTCTCGCGCAAGGCGTAGTTGCGGGTCCGCTTGCCGGTCCGCACGAGCATCTATACGCGCTCGAGCAGAGCACGCTTCTAAGCCGGGCCATGGCGAGACTCTCGCCGCTGCGGCGGAGGCTGGTATGGCTTGCCTTTTTCGAAGGCTTGACACACGAGGAAATCGTCGACCAAACAGGCCTTGCCAGGGGAACGGTGAAGTCTCACATTCGCAGGGCTCTGGCGACGCTGCGGGCCGCGCTCTCACGCCGAGGTGAAGATGGCAAGTCGGCCTGACGACATCGAGGCCCTCGCGGCACTGCTGGCCGATGCGTTGGTGCAGGCGGCACCAGCGGTCCCGATCAATCGGCAAGCGAGAGAGGTCATGCGCCAGCGTATTCAGGCGCGCATCGCCGAGGCGGCGCCGCGGTGCACAGAAACCATCCGCGCGGAGACGCTTGCGTGGGAGCAGTGGTGGCCGGGCGTGTGGGCCAAGGTGCTGGAGCGGGATCCGGCCGAGAATCTCCAGATCACGCTCTATCGCATGGAGCCGGGCAGCATCGTGCCCGCACACGAGCACGCCAAGCTGGAGGAGTGCCTGGTTCTGGAGGGTGATCTGATCATCGGGTCGCATCGGCTGCTGGCAAGCGATCTGCACATCGCGCACGCCGGGTCGCGCCACCCGTGTATCACGACGAGCCGCGGTGCACGATTGCTCGTCCGCTCGGAGATTGCACGCGAGGCCTGACGCGGCGAGTCGAGAGCGGGAGTTGGCCCGATGATCTTGCTGCGGAGACTCACCGTCGCGCTGCGCCGCCGTGGCACGCGGGAGCTGCTCTTTCTGATCAGCGTCTGGGCCAAGGGCATCGATGGGTTGCTGGAGCTCCTCGGCGGCATCGCTCTCTTCGCGGTGAGTCCTGGCCTCATTCTGTCCGTCGTGCGCGCCCTGACGCAGGACGAGGTCATCGAGAACCCGCCCGACCTGATTGCGACCGGGCTGCGCCATTTCGCACGGCACCTCACCTTCGCGACCGAGCATTTCGTTGCGATCTACTTACTCGTCCACGGCACCGTCAAGATCATCCTCGTCTGGGCGCTGCTCAAGCGCGTGCTTTTCGCGTTTCCGATCTCCATGGTGATCTTTACGTGCTTCATCATCTATCAGGTGTATCGCTACTCGCTCACGCACGGTATCGGATTGCTGCTTCTCTCGGCGCTGGACTTCGTCGTGATCGGGCTCATCTATCTCGAATACCGCGCTCTGCGGCGCGGGTGTCGGCCGCGATGAGAGAGAGAGGTCAACCGAATCCCGATGCGGTATTCTGCACGGCCAGAGAGGGGAGGCGACATCCCACAAATGGACAAGAAAACGGGGCCAACCGGGACGATCGGGAACTGCCAAGGCCACGCCGACGGCTGTGGTTCGATTCGCATAGGGTGAAGAGCTGTAATACGCGAGGCGGTTCTGCCGCCGTGAGACGAGGTGACAAGTGCCGGGCCGAAGCTTGCAAAAATGGCCGCAGTAACCGCTCATGCCTTACCCCCCAAGCGCGGGGTGTGGCCGCCTGACCTGCTCATTACAGAGGCCCTGACGCAGCGGCCGCGCCGCAGCCAGGACTTGCCTGCGGAAGTTCAGGCGATGCACGAGTTGGCGCAGCAGGTCGCCACGCGATCTGCTCGGGTGCTCGATCGACTGGCTGAGCTCGCGGTCAAGCTTTGCGACGCCGGCTCGGCCGGCGTGAGTCTTCTCGAAGAGTCCCCGGCGGGCGAGACCGCTTTTCGCTGGGTCGCGCTGGCCGGCGCGCTCGAGTCTTATGTGGGCGGATCAACTCCCCGCGACCACAGCCCCTGCGGCATCTGTCTCGATCGCAACGAGCCGGTTCTGTTGTCGCGTCCCTCCCGGGTGTTCGAGTATTTCAATGAGGCAACGCCGCGGATCGTCGAAGGGCTGGTCCTGCCGCTCCATGACGAAGCCGGGCGGCCGTTCGGAACGATCTGGATCGTCTCGCACGAGGAGGGGCGTGGATTCGATGCCGGCACCGTCGAGACGATGACTCGACTGGCCAGCTTTGCCAGGCTCATCCACACCGTGGAACGCGATATTGCCCAGCGCAAGCAGTTCGAGGAGGCGCTGCGCGCGAGCGAGGCACGTCTGACGGCTGACATCGCGGCGAATCACCAATTGCAGCGCATCAGTGCGCAGCTGTTCGACGGCCAGTCTGTCGAGAGCCTCTATCAGAAGATCGTCGACGCTGCCGCCGTTGTGATGAGGTCCGATTGCGCCAGCATGCAGATGCTCCATCCGGAGCGCGGCGAAAAGGGCGAGCTGCAATTGCTGGCGTCCCGGGGGTTCACGCCGGAAGCGGTGCAGTTCTGGCAATGGGTACGCGCCGACTCGGGCTGTTCCTGCGGCATGGCCCTGCGCATCGGGCGGCGGGCGATCGCCTCGGACGTCGAGACCTGCGATTTCATGGCGGGCACGGCCGATCGGACGACCTACCTGCAAGCCGGCATTCGGGCGGTCCAAAGCACACCGCTCCTCTCACGCTCCGGGCGTCTGCTCGGGATGATCTCGACGCACTGGGCCAGGCCTCATGTCGCATCCGAGAGCGACCTGCAGCGGCTCGATGTGCTCGCGCGCCAGGCGGCTGACCTCATCGAGCGCGCGCAAGCGGAACGGGCGCTGCGCCACAGCCGTGAGCAGCTCGAGGCCATCGTCAACGATTGCCCGCTCGGCGTGTACCTGATCGACGGTGACTTTCGCCTGTGTCAGGTCAACTCGACCGCGTTGCCGGTATTCGGCGACATCACTGACCTCATCGGGCGCGACTTCGACGAGGTGCTGCACATCCTTTGGCCGCGGCCGTACGCCGATGAGCTCGTCCTGCACTTCCGCCGTACGCTCGAGACAGGTGAGCCGTGCCATGTTCCGGAGTTCAGCCGCCAGCGGCTGGACCGCGGGGTGACCGAGTATTACGACTGGCGGTTGCACCGCATCCGATTGCCCGGCGGCGGTCACGGAGTGGTCTGCTACTTTCGCGACATCTCGGCTCAGGTGCGCGCGCGCCTCGCGCTCGAAGCCGCCGATCGCCAGAAGGACGAGTTCCTCGCGATGCTCGCCCATGAGCTGCGAAATCCGCTGGCCCCGATCGCCAACGCCACGGAAATACTCTCGCGCACGCGTGCGGACGATGAGCGCGCACGCGGAGCGGTCGATATGATCAAGCGCCAGACGGGGCAACTCACCCGGCTGGTCGATGATCTGCTCGATGTCTCGCGCATCACCCAGGGCCGGATCGAGCTCAAGTGCCGGCCCATTGATCTTGCGAGCATCATTGCTCAGGCCATCGAGACCGCCGAGCCGCAGCTGCGCGCCAAGCAACACCGGCTGTCCACGCACGTGGAGACATACGAGCCGCTGTATGTGAGCGGCGATCCGACGCGACTCGTGCAGTGTGTGGGCAACGTCCTCACCAACGCCATCAAGTACACCGATGCGGACGGCGAGATCCGAATTCAAAGCCGCGCGCAGGGTGGCCAGGCGATGATCGAGATCGCCGATAACGGGGCCGGGATTACCGCGGAGCTGCTGCCGAGAATTTTCGATCTTTTCGTCCAGAGCGATCGCACGCTCGACCGCGCCCAAGGCGGCTTGGGGATCGGACTCTGCGTGGTCAAGCGCCTGGTGCAGATGCATGGCGGCGAGGTGACCGCGCGCAGCGCGGGCCTCGGGCACGGCTCGACCTTCGAGATCTGCCTGCCGCGAATCGCCCGGCCGGAAGCGCTCAGTGTGGACGCGGAACCTCGCAACGTGCCGCCGCGGCGCGTGCTCATCGTCGATGACAATCGGGATGCCGCCCACTCACTCGCCGCGCTCCTGAGCCTTCAGGGCCACGAGACGCATGTGGCTTTCAACGCTCGGCAGGCTCTCGAGGATATCGAGCGCTTTCAGCCGGATGTGGCGCTCCTTGATCTGGGTCTGCCGGAGATGGACGGCTTCGCCCTCGCGCGACGGCTGCGGGCGATGCCGCAGCTCAAGGATATCCGCCTCGTCGCTCTCACCGGCTACGCCCAGCCGGAGGATCACCAACGCACGCAAGATGCCGGCTTCGATGTACATCTGGTCAAGCCCGTGGATCTCTCTGCACTCGAGCGCGGACTCGCAGCGGAGCGCCCGGATCGGAGTTGAGATCCAGGGTTGCGCGGATTCCATGCCGTAGGGCCGCGCGGAAGTCCAGACCCGCTCCGCCCGCGCCTTGGCCGGCAAGCTCTCGTCCATGCGCGTCCGTCATGATGCGATCATAAGTCGTCGGGTGGGGGGCATGCCGGGCTGACGTGTCCTGCCCGGCATGTGGCTTGCGGCAGGGAGGGCTTCGCGACACTGCAGGTGGCGCTATGTCCAGGGACAAGCTATCTACATTTTCCCACCGGCGGGCGGCCGGCGTGGCCCCTGGCAGCAACTCGAGGTAACGATGTCGGCGACGTTGCGCGGCCCTGCCGCCGAGTCTCGGAAGGATAGGGCAGAGGCAGAGCAACTTCGCGCCTTCGTGAGCGCGTTTGCCGAGGTCGTCTATCGGATGAGCCCCGATTGGAGCGAAATGCGCTGCCTCGAAGGCGGAAATTTCGTGTCCGATACTCGCGAGCCGAGCCGCACCTGGCTTGACAAGTACATTTATCCGGATGACCAGGCGCAGGTCACCGCCGCCATTGCGGCGGCGATCCGCAGCAAGGGCGTGTTTGCGCTCGAGCATCGTGTTCGCCGCGCGAATGGCAGCGTCGGGTGGGCGTTCTCGCGTGCCGCCCCGCTCCTCGATGAGCAGGGCAACATCACCGAGTGGTTTGGCGCCGCAACCGATGTTACGGCGCGCCGGCAAGCAGAGGCCCGTTACCGGGTAATCTTCGACGATGCTCCAATCGGCATCGCTCACGTCGCGCTGGACGGGCGCTGGCTGCGCTTCAATCAAGCGGTTTGTGCGATCACCGGCCGCTCCCGTGAGCAGCTCGAGCGACTCACCTTCGCCGATATCACGCACCCGGAGGACCTCGAGACCGATTGGAGCAACGTGCGGCGCCTGGTCGCAGGTGAAATTACGAGCTATTCGATGGAGAAGCGGTACCTGCGGCCCGATCAGTCCGTCGTGTGGGCGAATCTCACCGTCTCGTTGCTGCGCGACCCGGCCGGGCTGCCGGAGCACTTCATCGCCATCGTGGAGGACATCACCGGGCGAAAACAAACGCAAGAGCGCCTGCGCGAGAGCGAAGAGCGCCTGCGCAACCTGGTGCGGCAGTCTTCCGTAGGCATCGCCGAGGCAGATGCTGCGGGCCGGTTGCGGTTCGTCAATGATCGCTATTGCGCATTGCTCGGCTACACGCGCGAGGAGCTGGTCGGCCGCAATGTGCGGGATGTCACCCATCCCGATGAT
>DASYGA010000282.1:0-3095 GCA_036000265.1 Steroidobacteraceae bacterium
TGATCGTGGCAATCACCGGAAGCAGCGTGTGCATCCACGGCGCGGGCGACGGCCCATGGTAGTAGGCCCAGAACGGCCAGCCTCCGCCGAAGGCATGGAGCGTAAACGCCCGCAGCATGGTCATCGCAACCAGTCCGCGAACGATCCGGTAGACCCCGTACGCGCACCACAGGATGCCCATCGTCTGCAGATGCCGCCGCACACGCGAGACATACGGCAGGGTCGGATACACTGGCGGAGCGTGCGGCTGGGCGGGCATCTGGGCGGGCATCTGCGCTCCGCACTTCGAGCAGAACCGAACATCCTGCGCGACCGGCGCGCCACAAGCCTGACAGACCATCTCAGCACCTCCAGATTGTTCCGGGCATCGTGCCGCCCAGGTACAGCTACGCAATCGCACGGCCAGCGGTTCCCGGCAACTTGCTCCCTGCACCATTACGATAGAACCAGTGAACTCTTCCGAGCTACTGCCGTCCATTCCCGCGCCGCTGGGCGAATCGAGCGCTGTAGCGCTCGAGTGGCCGCGCCTCCGCGACCACATCGCCGGACGCACGTTCTCGCCGCTGGGCCGCGCCTGGGTGCTTGCGCTTGCGCCCTCCGCCGACTTCGGCTGGATCGACCGCCAGCAGCAGCGCACCGCCGAGCTGCGCACCATGCTCCAGTGCGACGGCAGCTTCGACTTCCATGGCCTCTTCGATCCCACCGCGATGCTCGAACAGGCCCGCATCGAAGGCGCGGCGCTCGAATCCCTCGAGATCCTGGGCCTGCTCACCGTCGTCGAGCGCGTTGCCGCGTGGCGCAACCTGATCGATCCACGCGCCTCATCGGCATCGCAGACAAGATATGACTGGCCCAGCGTCGCCGCGCTCTCCGCGCCTCTGCTCAACCACGACCTCGCCCCGCTGCTCCGGCTGCTGCGTGGCAAGATCGAGCCTGACGGCTCGCTCTCCGACGACGCCTCGCCCGAGCTTCGCCGCATCCGCCGCGCCATGGAGCGGCAGCACAAGGCAATCGAAGAGAGCCTCCGCCGCGCTGCGCGCCGCCTGCGCGAAGAAGGCAGCACGTCGTCCAGCACGGAAGACCTCATCACCATTCGCGGCGAGCGCTTCGTCATCCCGGTCAAGGCCGAGTTCAAACGCAAGGTCCCTGGCGTCATCCATGGGTCGTCTTCTTCAGGGCAAACGGTCTTCGTTGAACCGCTCGAAACCATCGAACAAAACAATGAGCTCGTCCGCCTGCTCGACGAAGAGCAGTCCGAGATCCACCGCATCCTCGTTGCCATGACCCGCGCCCTCGGCGAGCACGCCGCCGCGATCCACCTCGGCGCCTGCATCCTCGCCGAGGTCGAGTCGCACGCCGCCCGCGCCCGCTTCGCGCTCGACCTCAACTGCGTGAGACCCATGTTCTCAGATACCGGTTCCCAGGATGCCCGGGCGCCCCATTCATCCCAGTCTCACCACGATGGATGGGGAAGCACAGCCTTACCCGAACCAGGGCGCTCACCCAATGACGAAATTAATAAAGACGCGGCCATTCTGAGCGAAGCGAAGAACCCCGGTATCTCTTCCGGCGCGTCGCAACTCTCCCTCGTCGCGGCGCGCCATCCGCTCCTCGAACTCCGCATGAGGGCGGAAGCGCGGGAAGCGTCCACTGAACCGAAGACACCCGTTCCGCTTACCATCGTGCTTCCGCCCGCAACAAAGCAGCTCATCATCAGCGGCCCCAACACCGGCGGCAAGACCGTCTCGCTCAAGACCCTGGGCTTGCTCGCCCTGATGGCGCAGGCAGGCATCCCGGTGCCCGCGGAAGAGGCGCACCTGCCGCTCTTCACCAGCATCTACGCCGACATTGGCGACGCGCAGTCGATCGAGCGCAACCTCTCGAGCTTCTCCGCGCACGTCGTCAATCTGGACCGCATCTCCCGCGAAGCAACTCCGTCGTCGCTGGTATTGCTCGACGAGCTCGGCTCGGCCACCGATCCCGAAGAGGGCGCGGCGCTTGCCGTAGCGGTTGCCGCGCACTTTCTCGCGCTCGATGCCTGGTGCGCCATCACCACGCATCTCACTTCGCTCAAGGTCTACGCCGCCAGCCGCGCCGGAGTCCTCAACGCCGCCGTCGGCTTCGACCACGAGACCCTGACGCCTACCTACGAACTGCGCCTCGGCGTACCAGGGGCCTCCGCCGGTCTCAACATCGCTCAGCGACTCGGCCTGCAACCCGAAATCATCGCCGCGGCCCGCGAGCAGATGACCACCCAGACCGCCGACATTGGCGGCTTCCTCGACCATCTCCACGCGCAGCTCACCGCTGCTGCTGCTGAGCGGGAGACGCTCCAGCAGCGCGAGCGCGAGCTTGCCCGCGAACGCATCCGGCTCGACCTTGAAGGCCGCGCCGAACAAAAAGCCCGCACCAAAGAACTCGAAACCAAACTCAACTCGCTGATCGAAACCGTCGCCACGCAGCTCCGCGAAACCGTCAAGGGAATCGACGACAAGGCGCTTGCAAAGAAGCTCGCCCGCGACTCCGACCTGACCATCGCTCGCGCCAAGCGCGAGTTTGCCGAGCAGTTCAACTCCACTGTCGTCGCCCACAACACCGGCGCCGACAAGAATACCGCTGCTCAACCCGCCACTCCCAAAAGCATCAAGGCGGGCGACCTGGTGAAACTGAAATCACTGGGACGGCAGGCGCGCGTGGACCGGGTGATCGACGACAAAAATTACGAGGTCTCGATCGGCCCCATGAAGATGCGTGCCGCGCTGGACGACATCGCCGAGGTCGAGTCCAGCAAAATTCCCACGCCGTTAGAAGCCGCCCGTAAACGCGGCGGAGTCACCGTCTCCACCGTGCAGAACCCCGACTACACTCCCTCCGAGATCAACGTCATCGGCCGCACCGCCGACGAGGCCCACGACGAAGTCGAGCGTTTCCTCGACCGCGCCTTCCTCGCCGGACTGCCGCGCATCCGCATCGTCCACGGCACGGGCATGGGCGTGCTCCGCCGCACGCTGCGCGAGTATCTCCGCAACCACCCCCACGTCACCGCCGTCACCGAACCGCCGCAAAACCAGGGCGGCCAGGGCGCCACCGAGGTC
>DASYGA010000331.1:0-7230 GCA_036000265.1 Steroidobacteraceae bacterium
AGCCGCCGTTGAAGGTGAGCGTATTCTGCAGGTGCGCGTTGGTGGCCGGATCGAGCGAGTAGTTTGCCGTGGCGCCGGAGCTGGCATCCGCCCAGCCGTTGAGCAGCGTGGCGGGATCCTGGCTCCAGCCTCCATTTGCCATCGCGGTGCTGCTCTTGTTCCAACTCGTCGGCTGGCCGCCGTCGTAGATCCACGAGAAGGCGCCTTGGACGAAGCCCACGCGGTCGACATAGAAGCTATTGGGGCCCGAATTATCCTTGATGCTGAACTTGTACACGCCCGGCACGCCGAGCTGTCCGACGAAGGCGAGCGGTACTTTGACGGTAGACCAGGTGCCCGCCCTGACCGACGCTCCCGGGACGGTCAGCAGTGAGGGAACGTTGGCATTCGCCGGCTGATCGGCCGAATTGCCGCTCCAGCTGCCCAGGTATTCGAAATAGAGGAGGAACTGATCGCTGGGGGTGGCGGTCCAGACATCGACGGTCATCCAGGTATAGGGACTGCCGCCGCCCTGGCGCATGTTGAACCCGTAGGGACCGTAGTCGGTGTCGTTGATCGGGAAGCCGGAATTGAAACTCGATGCCGGCTGCCACCCGGTGCCGCTCGGCACCACGAGATCATAGCTCTGGCCGCTCTCCGGGTGAGTCGTGTCACGGCCGTTGACCGCGCCGCCATAGGAAAGATCCCACTGCCACAATGCGCTGGTGTATCCCGGCGCGCCCGTATAGGTGCCGACGCCGTCGTGATAGACGTAGAAGACCGCCGTCGCCGACTGCGGTCCGACGTTACCCTGCGTATCCACTGCCGCAACCGTGTAGGCCGGGACCGGATTCGAGGAGGTGTTGTACTGCCCGAGCGCGAGAGTGGTGTCGGTATAGTTCGTGGTGGTGCTGGTGCCGATCAGCTTCCCGTTGGAATAGACGTTGTACTTGGCGATCGGGTTAGTGCCCGGGGTCGCCGCATTCCAGTCGATATACCACGTGGCGATCGATGCGCTCGTGAGCGGCGTGGTGATGCTCTTCGCCGTGGCACCGACCGTACCCGGAGCCGAGGGAGCAGTCGCCGATGAGCCACTACCCGAACCGCTGCCGGACGAACCGCTGCCCGAAGAACTGCCACCTGAAGAGCCGGTGGCGGTCTTCGAGCCGTTGCCAGCCGTCGAGCCGCTGTTGGATGACGTGCTCGCGGAGCTCGAAGATGCATCGGCAGCGGAGTTAGTACCGCCACTGCCGCCGCAGGCGGCCAATGCCAGTACGACCGCCATCGCGGCGATCGTGCGCCACTGCCAGACTTTGTTAGCGTTGACCACACTTCTCCCCAGAGCCTACCCATGACATGCCTACCACTCCGGGGAGCTGACGACAGCTGAAGGAACCGCTATCGGCAACCCCGCTATCTGCGTTTGACCGCAGACCGGAGGCTTTGCGTCGACGCCTCACGGCGCCTTTGCCTTTGACCGCTCGCCGCATATTGAACTTGCTTTCCTTTCATTACGCAATCCGTCTGCGATCAGCGACGCGCAGCGAATATCGACCCTGCAATTCACTTTACTTATCAGGCGACAAACCAGACACAGCTCACGCTTGGGCTCGCCAACACACCCTTCTGTTGAAACAAACAGCCGGCGCTCAGCAGCGCGACTGTCGCCGGCATCGGGAGTCGGAATGATGGGCCGGCGCTGAAGTCCGCCGCGTCCGCGGCGCGGAATCGACGGCCCGTGCTCCGTCGGCGCGACGTCCGCCGCCCGGCGCATGCACCGGCCAGTGCCCCTTACCGGCCTGAGGGTTTCGGAAAGGGCCTTCCCCGAGGGCAGAGGCCTTCCCCGATGCCGAATGGGCCTTCCGGGCGCCGCAGGAGGTCCGGGAAGACTGAGACAGCCGTCACACTAAGAGGGCCACGGCGTGTAGCCGGCACGGCCGCGCGCAACTTCCTGATTCTGTGAGACCGAGCAAGGGATGGAGGGCGCCCGGGAGTCGGCAACGATGCGAGCAAGCTGTACAATCGGCGGCCGAGACCCAAGGCTGGCCTCCCCATGAGTTCAGAGCAAGAAGAAGCCGTCGATCCGCTCAGCAGCAACCACGACGAAGCGCTCTCGCGCAGCCTGGTCCTGCTCTTTCAGCTCCCGAAGGAAGCGCTCGAGCAGATCAACGACCTGATGAAACGCCTCCATATCCGTTTTGCCGAGGCCGCGCTCCAGTCAGGGAGGGTGACGCAAAACGAGCTCGACGAGGCGCTGCTATGGATCGGTGCGCGTCCGGCCACAGCCGGCCGGGGGCTGATCGAGGAGGTGCTCAAGCGCACCGCCCGCAAGCGCGACCCGATCCTCTGGGAGCGCGACCAGCTCGAGCCGTCGCCGCGGCTCATCCTCGCCCACCAGCCCGACCACGCGCACAGTGAGACTGTGCGCGGCCTGCGCACCGAGCTGCTGCTGCGCTGCAAGGGCCAACGCGGCACAGGCATGATGGCTCTTCTCAGTCCCTGTGCCGGCGAGGGCCGCTCGTTCCTCGCCGCGGAGCTGGCGATCGCTTTCGCCCAGCTCGACCGGCGCACGCTCCTGGTCGATGCGGACATGCGCAAGCCGACTCAGCACCGGCTTTTCGGGACGGATAACGATATCGGCCTCGCCCAGGCGCTCACCGACGGCGGCCCTCAGCACTTCCATGGAGTCGATGGACTGCCGCGGATGGCGCTGATGACTGCGGGGGATCTGCCGCCCAATCCGCTCGAGCTGCTCTCGGGCCGCCTTTTCGAGCGCACCATGGCGGAGTGGCGGCGCAACTTCGAGTTCGTCATCCTCGACACGCCCGCGAGCACCCGGTTCTCCGATGCCCTGGCCGTTGCCGCCGTCGCGGGCAACGTGCTCATCCTCGGGCGCGCGGTGGAGACCCGCTTCGCCGACCTCTCCGAGATCGCGCGCAATCTCTCCTCCGCTCGGTCGCGTATCCTCGGCGCCGTGATCACCCGGTTCTGACCCGCCCCTACCCGTCACGCACCCATGTGAAGTCCGGTGCACCTGCTCGCAAACCTGCTGTTGGCGATTATTGCGCTCCCTGCAATCGGGGCCTCGCTCTATCTTCTGACTCTCACACTGCTCTCGACGCGGCTGCGCCGTCCGCCTGCATCCTCGCGGGAGCTGCGATTCGATGTCGTCGTACCGGCGCATAATGAAGTCGCGGTGCTCCCCCGAGTCCTCGGCAGCCTGCAGCGGCTCGACTGGCCCAAGGACCAATACCGCGTCCTCGTGGTCGCCGATAACTGCACCGACCATACCGCGGACCTGGCGCGCAGCCTGGGAGCCGTTGTGTTGGAGCGTCGCGATCCTGAGCTACGGGGCAAGGGATACGCCCTGCAGTTTGCGTTCCAGGCGAGCCGCGCGACGCACTTCGCCACCGCCGTAGCGGTCATCGATGCGGATGCGGAGGTGTCGGCAAATCTGCTGGAGGCCATGGCGGCGCGAATGGAGCGCGGCGCGCAAGCGGTCCAGTCTCATTACGGAGTATCCAATCCCCTGGCATCATGGCGGACGCGCCTTCTCAGCATTGCCAAGGCTTCCTTCCATATAGTCAGATCTCGTGCTCGAGAGCGCCTCGGACTTTCTTGCGGCATTCGCGGAAACGGCTGGGCTGTCACTCATGCGCTGCTGGAGGCGGTGCCCTACCGCGCCTTCTCTCTCACCGAGGACGTGGAGTACGGCATCGCGCTCGGACTCGCCGGCCATCGGGTCCACTATGCCGATGAGGCGAGTTCGAATGCAGAGATGGTTTCCGGCGAGCGCGATTCGCGCAAGCAGCGCCAACGATGGGAGCGCGGCCGATTCCAGCTGATCCGCTCGCGCACCACGGCCCTGCTTCTGGCTGCCCTCCAGCGGCGCAGCAGAGTGTGCCTCGATCTCGGCCTCGATTTGCTCGTGCTGCCCGTGTCCTACGTCGTTTTGAATGTAGGGCTGCTCACGGCGGTCGCGGCACTGATGAGCCTGTCACAGCCGGCCGAGCGGCCCTGGATATGGGCGAGCATCGGGTGCTGGGCGGCTCTCATTTGTTACAC
The DNA here is from genome assembly GCA_036000265.1 of Steroidobacteraceae bacterium. Classification (GTDB taxonomy): domain Bacteria; phylum Pseudomonadota; class Gammaproteobacteria; order Steroidobacterales; family Steroidobacteraceae; genus 13-2-20CM-66-19. Next base: position 4,045 of record DASYGA010000331.1, read on the forward strand.
ATTGCGTGGCTGGCAACTGAGCCACGTCGGCCCGCGGGGGCTGCTGGATCTCGCCCGGGCACCGCTCTACCTGCTCTGGAAGGTCCTGATCATGCTGAGCCGGGGCGAGCGCACCGAGTGGACGCGGACCAAGCGCGAAGGTCTCTGATCCCGTTGAGCCGCGATTCTCATCCCGGCCGCTGCGTTGGAGCTACAATGCCTCAGTCGCCGACAGCGGACAGCGGCCGAACCGACTGCCGCTTTGCCCAAACGGGGCGAGTCTCGGGGGATCGCATGCACCGGAGCGACCGGCATCTGAAAATACTCTTCGTGCTCGCACTGGGGCTCGGGCTCACGCCCATCCTCGGGTACGGCCAGGCCGTCGAGCCCGCAACGCCGGAAGCGGCCAGCCAGCCGATCCTGGTTCTCGGACCCGGCGATGAAGTGGCCATCCACGTCTTCGAGCAGCCGAACATGGATACCACCACTTATATCGCCGACGACGGGGTGCTCCAGGTGCCCCTGGCAGGACCGGTCCACGTTTCGGGCCTTTCGCCCTCCGAGGCTGCACACGCGGTCGAGACTGCCTTGCAGAAAGGACAGTTCCTCGTGAATCCGCACGTCAGCATTACCATCGTAAAGTCGACCAGCCAGGAAGTTTCCGTCCTCGGCCAGGTGGAGCGGCCGGGCATCTTCCCCATCCAGTCCAATACCACGCTGCTCGACCTCCTCGCCCAGGCCGGCGGCGAGACGCAGCAAGGGGCGGATACGATCTACATCCTGCGTGCGGTTGCCGGCGGCCCGATCCGCCGGCTCGCGGTCAACCTGCAAGGGCTGGCCGAGACTGGAGCGGCCCCCGAGGCGGCGCAGATCACCATGCGCGGCGGAGACAAGATCTTTGTCCCGCGCGCACCCTCGATTTATGTCATGGGCGACGTGAAAGCACCCGGCCGATTCCGGCTGTCATCCGGGATGACGGTGGTAGAGGCCCTGGCCCGGGCGGGCGGTGTGACCGAGATGGGCAGTACCCGCCGGATCCTCATCAGGCGCCTGGGACCTGATGGCAAGTATCGCGAGATCTCGGCGAGGCTCACCGACACCGTCGCGCCGGGGGACATCGTCACAGTGAGGGAGCGAATCTTTTGAACAATCACCGAGCCAATCTGCCGGCGGTGGTGGGCACCGCGCTGTCACTGCACACGCCACCCCCCTCTTCGGACGAGGAGCACGCGAGTCCAGGAATGTCCATGGCTCAGATCACGAGCATCGTGCGCGCCCATTTGAAGCGCAGTCTCATCACACTGCTCGTACTGGTGCTCGTCTTCGGGTCGCTCATCAAGATCCTGCCTCACAGTTATGTTGCTACCGCCACCCTCATCGTCAATCACGGCGACAAGAATCCGCTGGCGGGGCCCGATTTTGCCGCCGGCTTTGACAACACCTTCATTCCCACCCAGATCGACCTGATCCAGAGTCCTGCCGTGCTGCAGCCGGTGATCGATCAGCTGCACCTGCTCAGCAACAAGGAATGGGCCGATGGCTTCAAGGGGCCCCAGGCAGCATTGCGCGAGGCGATCTTCACCCGGCTCGCCGACTCGCTCAACGTCAGCCAGGGAGCGGGCAGTGATCTCCTCTACATCGCCGCCTCGGCGAAAAATCCCGAGGAAGCGGCGACGCTCGCCAATGCCGTCGCCGACCAGTACCTGCTGCTCAACCGGCAGCGGATCGATGAGCCGGCCACGCAGAGCGCGGAGCTCTACACCAAGGAGCTCGAGGATCTGCGGCAGAAGACCATTCAGGCACAGGAGCAGGTTACCGCTTTTCGCCAGAAGAACGGGATGATCGATCTCGCGCCGGCCAACGGCAACGAGGCCGAGACTGCCCTGAGCGATCTCGAGGAGAAGCTGCTCGCGGCCGAGAACCAGGAGCGCAACGTGCAGGCGCAACTGCAAGCCCAGGCCTGGGGCATCTCCTCGGCGACAGCGCCGGGGAGCGGCGAGCTGGCGGCCAAACTCTCCGCCGACGCGGCGCAACTTGCGAAGTTGCGCGAGACGCTCGGTCCACGGCATCCGCAAGTTCTCGAGCTCGTGTCGCAGATGGCGTCGATCAAACGGGCCATCGCCGCGGATCTCAACTCGCAGCTCGCTGACGCCCGCAAGCTCGTTTCGCAGTATTCGGCTGCCGTGCAGGCGCAGAAAACCCTTGCGCTCGGCCGGCGCCAGGTACAGGACCAGGGCTCGAAACTGCTGCTCGAGCTCGAGTCGGCGGAAGCGACCTACAAGCGCGCCCTCGACAGCTATCCGCAGATCCAGTTTGCCGCCAACGACGCCGCCAACGACGTGGTCCTGATCAGCCGCGCGGTGCCGCCGGCGAAGGCCCTGAAGCCCAACAAGCCGAAGTACTTCCTGGTCGCATGCGCGGCGGCTTTCGCTTTTGCTTTCGGCATTCCGTTCGCGTACGAGCTGCTGCTCAACCGGCGGCTGCGCTGTCGGGACGATTTCGAGCGCAATTTCGGCGTTCCGGTGCTCGCGCAGTTCGGACCCATCGAGCCGTGATCGATGACGCTCTTGAGCTGGGCGATACGCAAGCGCTCAGAGCGGATGTATGTATCGTCGGCGCGGGCCCGGCAGGCATCACGCTCGCGCTCGAGCTCGCGGACAGCGGCATCGAGGTGCTGTTGCTCGAGTCCGGAGGACTGAAGGCCGAGCGCGACACGCAGCAGCTCTATGAAGGAGCCGTCGCCGACGAGCGTCTGCACAGCCCGCCCCATCGCTTTCGGCAACGACGCTTCGGCGGCTCGACGACCGTCTGGGGCGGACGCTGCGTTCCTTTCGACCCGATCGACTTCGAGGCGCGGGAGTACATCCCCTACTCCGGCTGGCCGATCGGCCTCGATGCGCTGCTGCCCTTCTATCCGCGCGCGAACGAGCTCTGCGAGGCCGGCGCGTTCGAGTATCGGGCTGGCGAGGCGCTCCGGGGGCCGCTGCGCCCGATGATCGCAGGGTTCGACAGCGCTCACTTCACGAGCGACGGGCTCGAGCGCTTCAGCTGCCCGACGGACTTCGGCGCCCGCCATACCGCTCGTTTGCGCACTGAGCACAGCGTGCGCGTGCTGCTGCACGCGAATGTGACCGAAGTGAGGCTGTTTCCCGCGGGTCATGCGGTCGAGTCATTGACGGTTCGCACTCTGCGGGGAACAGAACTCAC
>DASYGA010000379.1:0-1947 GCA_036000265.1 Steroidobacteraceae bacterium
GGCAGCTTGACACAGTGGCCCATTAGAGAAGCGTTGACATTACGAGTTGCTAATTTCGGTACGTCCTAATCCGTATGGATACTTAATGCGGCTTGCGGCCAAACTGTGGCCGAGCGGAGGGCTCGGAAGTTCAGGTTAGGAACGTCGAAATGGCAGAGTATCGGGCCCTGTTTTTCAGCTTCGGCCGCTACGTCGCCGCCCAGGCGCTCGTTGCGGTATCCACCCTGATCGCGCTTTGGATTGCAAGTCGCTGGGGCAATGCTGCGGTCGAAATGATCTACCTTCCCGCAGTGCTTGCGGCCGGCGTCTGGTGGGGTTTCGGACCGGCCGTGCTTGCCGCGCTAACATCCGCGCTATCCTACAACTACTTCTTCACCGAACCGCTCTACACCTTCCGCATCGATCGCGCGGTCGACATCGTCGACGTCACCATTCTCTTCCTCGTAGCCGTCGTCACCAGCCAGCTAGCGTCGGCGATCCGTCGCCAAGCCCAGATCGCCGAGGCGCACGCGACGCGGAACGCCACCATCGCCGGGTTCGCACGGGACCTTCTTTCCTGTTCGAGCGAAGCCCAAATAGCCCAGACCGCATGTCGGGAGATCAGCGCAATCTTCGACTGCAACGCCGTCGTGCTGTCGGGACTTCCGCAACCCGCCAAGATCGCAACTGCGCCGGATAGCGCCGCCATCACTCCGACCGATATCGCGGCGGCCGTGCACACGCTCCAAAGCGGCGAGGTTGCAGGCCGCGGGTCGGGCAACCTCGCGCCCGCCGATTGGGTGTTCCATCCGATCCGGTCCGAAGCATCCGTGCTCGCCGCGCTCGGACTGGCTCGGGACGACGGGTCCGGCCCGGTTTCGGACGAGCAGGAGCCGTTGCTCAAAAGCCTCCTGGATCAAACGGCGCTGGCTCTGACCCGGGCAAGGGACTCCGAACCGCCGCGCCGCAGGTCCGCGGCAGCTCGCTAGTCTCAGCGGCCTCTTATGTTTTCCTAATCTTTGTCGCTCGGTTCGACATGGAGCCATAACGGCCGTCGATCCTATTTGAGCTGTCGACCGGGGGAATCGCCAATCCGGTCGGGAGTTGACTGCATGTTCGCTCAGTTGGCCGGGCTAGGGACATTTCCGCATATCGGCACCGTCCCCGCAAGTCACACACATTCAATTGCCGCGAGCAATGAGCTCGCGTCGCAAAGGAGAGCTGCGATGGCTGGCAAATCGCTTGCTCTGCTGCTTGCGACGGCTTTCCCAATCGCTTCACCAGCATTCGCGCAAGCACAGCCCGCGGACCAGCCAGAGCAGGCGGTCCAGGCAGTGCCATCCCCACCCTCACTCGGTCCCTCGATGACCGGGCCGCTGCACCTCAATTCGAGCCCACTTCACGTCGACGGCGGTCCACTCGGCCCGGTCTATATATCGGGCGTCATCAGCGGCCTCGGCTTCGTCCAAGACCATCCGTTTCCCGGCGATCAAAAGAGCCGCGTCGACCTCAGCAACGGCCAGGTCATCGTCCAGACCACTCAAGGGCCAATGCAATTTTACGTGCAAGCAGGCGGATATTCGATCGCCACGCTCGGCACGCCCTATTTCAAGGCCAAGGACTATGTGCGCGACACCTTCGGCTACGTTCCTGTCGCCTATGTGAAGATCGTTCCGACCTCAGATTTCAACGTCCAAGTCGGCAAGCTCTACACGTTGCAGGGCGCTGAGAACGCCTTCACCTTTCAGAACTTCAACATTGAGCGCGGGCTGCTGTTCAACCAGACCAGCACGATCAATCGCGGCGTCCAGGCGAACTATGCGCACGGGCCCTTGAGCGTCTCGGTCGCGCTGACGGACGGCTATTACTCGAAGAAGTACAACTGGCTGTCGGGTATAGTTGGCTACACCATCTCGCCCAAGGACAGCATCACTTTTGGCGCGGCCGCGAGCCTCAGCAACAACGCCA
>DASYGA010000391.1:0-4517 GCA_036000265.1 Steroidobacteraceae bacterium
GAGGACAGCTCGCTCACCGATACACAAGTGTTGCGGTTCCTCGAGACGCGGCGCGAGGAGCCCGGTACTCCACGGACCGCGTCGCCGCTGCAGTCCGACGTTGCCGCCGAATCGGGCATCTCGCTGCTCAAACCCGACGACACCGGGACGCGGCGCGCCCTGAAGGAAGCCGTCTCCCACAACGAGCCGGTCTCCTTTGCGGTGCAGCTGCAATGGTCGGTCCAGCCGGTGCAGCTCGACAAGGTACCGCCGCTGGCGATATTCAGCGCCTACACGCTCTACTCCGTCGAGGGCAGCCGTGAGGGTCGCAGGTGGTACGGCTTGCGCCTCGGATTCTTCAACGACGCGATCTCGGCCAAACAGGTCGCCTACTACGTACGCTCGGAGTTCAACTCGGTCGCCGTGGTCCCGGTGAGCCCGCAGGAGCGCGAGCGCGCCACGGACGACAACCAGCGGTTCTCCGGCGCCGGCGTCCAGCGCAAGCGGCGCGAGAGCGCCGACAATGAATTCAAGCTGATCGATTCGGATGCCGATCCGGCACCGTCAGCCGCTCCGGGCGGCCGTGGGCCAGATCAGCACGGGGTGTCGGAACGCTCCCTTGCCCGGGGCAGCTCGCCCCCGGCTGCGGCGGTACCGGTTTCGCAGCAGCCTGCTGCCGCGGCTCGCAGCGCTCGCAAGAGCGGCGGCACGTCCCGGGCCCAACCGGGCCTGGTTGGCGCTCGCGAGCGCCGCACGCCGCAGACGCTGGAGGAAACCCTCGAGATCCTCGGGGCCAACGAGCTGGCCATCGACAACGGCAGCGGCGAGTCTCTGAATGACACCGGCGTGCGGCATCTGCGCGTCGAGATACAGAAGAACACGCCGTTCTCGCGGCTGCTCGAGCGCCTGAGCGAGCGAGTCAGAAAGACCTGACGGGTTTGTTCGGGTTACTTGCCGAAAAGCTTGGCGAGCTGCGCGCGCGCGCGATCGACTTCAGCGGTGTTGGGCGCCACGTAGGCCCCCGGCCGGGGCTTGAAGAAATCGCAGAAATTGGCCCGGGTCTTGTCGCGGACCTCCTCGGCGATGGGCTCGCGGCAGTGCTTGGCGACGCCGGTATCGTAATCGACGCACATCCGGCACACGTGCAGCTCGGCCCTGCACTGCGGGCACTCCTCGAGCCGCCGCAGGGGCAGGGTCAGCTCGGCGAGGGAGGCGCCGCACTTCCAGCAGACAAGGTCGGAGGAGGGCATGCGCCTGCAATTATGCGCCGTTCGCCGGCTGATCGGTCAAGCGGCCGTCGAGAAACGCCGCCAGCGCACGACCGGTATGAGAGTCCCGCTTGCGCCGCGCGATTTCCGCCGGTGCGCCCTGCGCGACGACGCGGCCGCCGCCTTCGCCCGCCTCGGGACCCATGTCCACGATCCAGTCCGCCTCCGCCATGACATCGAGATTGTGCTCGACCACGACTGCCGTGTTGCCGGCAGCGACCAGCCGGTGCAGAACGTGGATGAGCTTCTCGACATCCGCCATGTGCAGGCCGACCGTCGGCTCGTCGAGTACATACAACGTGTGCTTCGGCAGCAGCGCATCGGTCCGCACCTTGGCAAGCTCCGCCACCAGCTTGATGCGCTGCGCCTCGCCGCCCGAGAGCGTCGGGCTCTGCTGACCGAGTGTCAGATAGCCCAGTCCCACGTCCTGGAGCAGCTTGAGCGCATGGTGAACGCGCGAATGCGCGCGGAAGAATTCGACGGCATCGTCGACGTCCATCGACAGAACATCGCCGATGCTCTTCTCGCGCCATAGCACCGACAGGGTCTCCGTGTTGAATCGCCGGCCGCCGCAGACATCGCAGAGAACCTTCACGTCCGGTAGAAAGCTCATCTCGATCGTCTTGACGCCCTGGCCGTCGCAGGCGTCGCAACGGCCACCGGCGGTGTTGAAGGAGAAGCGGCTCGCGGTGTAGCCGCGCAGGCGCGCCTCGGTGGTGGCGGCGAAGATGCGCCGGATCTCATCCCACAGGCCGATGTAGGTGGCGGGGCAGGAGCGCGGGGTCTTGCCGATCGGCGTCTGGTCCACCTCCAGCACGCGGTCCACCTGCTCGAGCCCGCGCAGGCCGGCGCAGCCGATCAGTTGCCGGCCAGCCGTGCCGTTGCGTCGCGCAGAGCGCTTGGGCGGACCATTGGCCGGCCTGCCCGCGGCGGCATCGCCGAGCTGACGGCGAAGGTTGGCATAGAGCACGTCGCGCGCCACGGTTGATTTTCCCGAGCCGGACACTCCGGTGATCACCACCAGCCGCCCCAGCGGAATGCGCACGTCCGCACCGCGCACGTTATGCAGGGATATTCGCTCGAGCTTCAGCTGCAGGGTCCGTGCGTCGACTGGCCGATGGGGCTGCCTCGGGTGACGCAGCGGCTGGCGCAGGAACCGCCCCGTGGTCGAGCGCGGGTTCGCGATGAGATCCTTCACCGTGCCTTCGCCGACCACCTCGCCGCCGAGCACGCCTGCGCCGGGGCCGAGGTCGAGCACGTGGTCGGCCCGGCGGATGGTTTCCTCGTCGTGCTCCACCACCACGAGCGTGTTGCGGTGGCTCGAAAGCTCCGCGAGTGAATCGAGCAGAATGGCATTGTCGCGCGGGTGCAATCCGATCGTCGGCTCGTCGAGCACGTAGCAGACTCCCTGCAGGTTGGAGCCGAGCTGCGCGGCCAGCCGGATGCGCTGCGCCTCGCCGCCCGAGAGCGTGGGCGCGGAGCGATCGAGCTGCAGGTAACCGAGCCCCACTCGTTCGAGGAACCGCAGGCGCGCCCGGATCTCCGCCAGCAGGTCGCGCGCGATCTGTTGTTCCCGCGGGGTGAGCTTCAGCCGACGGAAGAACTCCACCGCATGAGCGACGGACTCGGCCGCGAGATCGGCGATGGAGCGCTCGCGGAAGCGCACGCTGAGAGCAATCGGGTTCAACCGCTTGCCGGTGCAGCTGGCACAGATCTCCGGCGCATCCTCGCCCCAGCCGTCCGGCGCAGCAGCGCCGTCGGCCGCCTCGCCATCCTCCGCCGTCGCTTCCACGCCGGTACCGTAACAGCCCGCGCACCAGCCGTGCTTGGAGTTGTAGGAGAAGAGACGCGGGTCGAGCTCCGCGAAGCTGCGCCCGCAGGCGGGGCAGGCCCGCTTGGTCGAGAACACGGTCGGCCGATCCGTCTTCGGCCCGAGGACATGCACCAGGCCTTTGCCGAAGTCGAGGGCGCGCGCGAGCGCCTGATGCAGCGCGGTGTCGGTCTTCGCCGCGACGTCGATCTCCGCGACCGGCAGCTCGATCGTATGCTCCTTGAAGCGCGACAGCCGCGGCCACTGCGCCGTGGACAGGTTGGCCCCGTCCACCCGCAGGGTTTTGAAGCCTTTCTTTGCGGCCCATTTTGCCAGGTCGGTGTAGTAGCCCTTGCGCGCCACGACCAGCGGAGCGAGGAGTGCGATGCGCTTGCCCTTGTATTCGCGCAATAGCCGCGCGGCGATCGAGGCGGCGCTCTGCGACTCGATGGCGAGGTCGCAATCGGGGCAGAACTGGGTGCCGAGCTTCACGTACAGCAGGCGCAGGAAGTGGTGGATCTCCGTCAGCGTCGCGACCGTGCTCTTGCGTCCCCCGCGGCTGGTGCGCTGCTCGATGGCGACCGTGGGCGGAATCCCGAATATCGCATCCACATCGGGTCGGGCGGCGGGCTGGACGAACTGGCGTGCGTAGGCATTCAGCGACTCGAGATAACGGCGCTGGCCTTCATTGAAGAGGATGTCGAATGCGAGTGTCGACTTGCCGGAGCCCGAGACGCCGGTGATCACCGTGAGGCAGTCCCTCGGGATCCGCACGTCGATGCTCTTCAGGTTGTGCTCGCGCGCATTGTGGATGACCACGGCGCTGCCGTCGCGGCCGTCACCCCTATTGCCGCTCGCGTATCTTGCTGCAGGCTCGCTGACAGCTACGAGCGGCATCGATGCGGGCCGTGTCGGTTCGCTGCAGATGGCCCGCGCGTACTCGGCTAGCGCCCGGCCGGTGTGCGAGTCCGGGTGCGCGCGCACCTCGCTCGGCGTGCCGGCGCAGACGATCCGTCCACCGTGCTCGCCACCCTCGGGCCCAAGATCGATGATCCAGTCTGCGGCGCCGATCACATCGAGGTTGTGCTCGATGACGAGCAGGGAGTGTCCTGCGGCAAGCAGCTTGCGGAATGCGGTGAGGAGCTTCGCGACATCCTGGAAGTGCAGGCCGGTCGTCGGCTCGTCGAACAGGAAGAGCTTTCCCTTGTGCGTGGTGCTCGAGAGCACCGAGCCTGCCTCGGCGAGGTGACCCGCGAGCTTCAGGCGCTGTGCCTCGCCGCCCGAGAGTGTAGGGACCGGCTGGCCGAGCGCGACGTACTCGAGCCCGACGTCGGACAGGGGAGCGAGCCGTGCGGCGACCTCGCGCGAGTCGCGGAAGAAGTCGAGCGCCTCGGTGACGGTCATCTCCAGGACATCGGCGATGCTGGCGCGGCGCCCATTCGTGCCTTCGCGCTTGATCT
>DASYGA010000440.1:0-4541 GCA_036000265.1 Steroidobacteraceae bacterium
AATTGTGCAAGTCTTTATATTGCGCCGATGCCCGCACCCACGTCCGATCTACTGTTGACCTGGCTCCGAGCAGCCGGGGAGCCGACCCGGTTGCGGCTGCTCTGCCTGTGTGCCGTGCGGGAGCTGAGCGTGTCCGACATCGCACAGATCGTCGGCCAAAGCGAGCCGCGCGTATCGCGCCACCTGAAGATCCTCGGTGCAGCGGGGCTGATCGAGCGTCTGCGGCAGGGCCAGTGGGTGCACTACGGTCTGGCGCGCAGCGGCCCCGCGGCGGGATTCGTCTCGGGCCTGCTCGGGCAGCTCGACCGCACGGAAGCGCTGCTGGCGCGCGACCGGGAGCGGATGCAGGCGCTGCAGAGCGGTGCGCTGCACACGGGAGCGCCGGCGGCGTCGCGGCTGGGAAGAGAGCTGCGCGGCTTCCTCGAATCGGCTGCGGCTGTCATCCCCACCGGATCGGTGCTGCTCGTCGGCGCCGATCATCCCGAGCTGATCGAGACCGCGGCGAGCCTGGGCGCGGAGTGCACCGTTCTTGCGCATTCCCGGCGCTCGTCGCAACTTGCCCGCGCCATGGCCGAGCGCGCCGGCCTGCGCTGCCGCGTGATTCTCGCCGCGGGCGGCGAAGCTCTTGGACCGCGGGACCTCGCGCGCCTCGGGCGCACCTTCGACGCCGTGCTCCTCGACCGGCTGGCCACCGCCGATGAGGCGCTCGGCAGGCTGCTCGCGGCCGGGCGGCGCGCACTCTCGCCCGGCGGGTGCGTCCTGCTCTTCGAGCGCTACGACTCTCTCGAGACTCCCCGCAAACCCGGCAGCGGCACGGCCCGTGTGGTCGAGCATCCTCTGGCGCGGCTGCGCAGGCTCCTCGGCGAGGCGGGCCTCAGCTGCGAGCGCATGAGTCCCATCGAGGCCGACGGTCAACACGTGTTGGCGGCGCTCGCCGTGTTGTCCGCGGAGCACCCGCGCGACCGGGCGAGCGCGGCATGACACTTCGGGACGTGCGCGTCGTGCATTGCGAGTGGCGGAGCGGCATTGGAAAAAAGGTATCACCCATGAATGTGTCCTTCGAGTTCTTTCCGCCGGCCGATACGGCAATGGAAGAGACGCTGTGGCGGTCCGTGCAACGACTCGCTCCCCTGGCGCCAGGGTTCGTCTCGGTCACTTATGGTGCCGACGGCTCGACTCGCAACCGCACTCACCAGCTGGTGAGACGCATTCAGCAGGAGACCCCGCTCACCGGCGCACCGCACCTCACCTGTGTGGGCGCAAGCCGCGGCGAGGTCCTGGATATCGCCCGCCAGTATCGCGATCAGGGTGTCCGTCACATCGTGGCACTGCGGGGCGATCCGCCCAAGGGTGCTGCGCGCTACGAGCCCCATCCAGACGGCTTTGCCTACGCCGCGGACCTGGTGGCGGGCCTGAAGACCGTTGCCGATTTCGACATCTCCGTTGCCGCTTACCCGGAAGTGCATCCCGAGGCCCCTTCTGCGCTCTTCGACCTCGACAATCTCAAGCGCAAGTTGGATGCAGGCGCCTCGCGGGCGATCACCCAGTTCTTCTACGACATGGAGGCCTTCCTGCGCTTTCGCGACCTGTGCGCCGCCGCGGGAATCCGCGCGCCCATCGTGCCGGGAATTCTGCCGATCACGCGCTTCCCGCAGGTGGTGCGCATGGCGGGCCGTTGCGGCACTCGCATTCCGCAATGGCTGGAGGAGCGCTTCCACGGCCTCGATGAGGATCCGGAGACGCGCCGCCTCATTGCCGCCAGCGTTGCCATCGAGCAGGTCCATACGCTCGAGCGCCATGGCGTGCGCGATTTTCACTTCTATACCCTCAACCGTGCCGAGTTGACTTTCGCGATCTGCCACGCGCTGGGGGTTCGTCCGCAGAGACAGCCGGCCGCCGTGCCGGTCGCCGTTGGAGCATCGACATGACTGGCATGTGCAGGCATACCGCCCCGAAGTCGGACCGGCCAGGTTCCGCCGACGCCCCCGCGCCGCGCGCGGCGGCAGCGCCGTACGCGGTCGCGCCGGTGGACGAGGCGCAGCGGCAGCAGCGCATCGAGCGCCTGAAACGCCTGCTCGATGAGCGCATCGTGCTGCTCGACGGCGCCATGGGCACGATGGTGCAGCAGCATGGGCTCGATGAGCACGGCTACCGCGGCGAACGCTTCCGCGACCACGGGCGCGACCTGAAGGGCAACAATGACATCCTGACACTGACGCGTCCAGATGTCATCGGCGGTATCCACCGCGCTTATCTCGAAGCCGGCGCCGATATCATCGAGACCAACACTTTCAACTCCAACGCGGTATCCCAGGCGGATTACGGCACCGAGGCGCTGGTCCCGGAGCTGAACTATCGCGCCGCGAGACTAGCGCGCACAGCCGCGGACGACTACGCCAGCTCCGCCGCGCGGCCGGCCTTCGTCGCAGGCGCGCTGGGTCCGACCAGCCGGATGTGCTCGCTCTCACCGGACGTGAACGATCCCGGATACCGCAGCACTTCCTTCGATGATCTCGCCGCGACCTATCTCGACTCGGCGCGAGCGCTCCTGATGGGCGGTGTCGACCTCCTCCTCATCGAGACGGTGATCGATACTCTGAATGCCAAGGCGGCGATTTACGCATTGCTGTCGTTATTCGATGAGACCGGCATCGAGGTGCCGATCATCGTCTCCGGCACCATCACGGACGCCTCCGGCCGCATCCTCTCGGGACAGACCGCGGAGGCGTTCTGGAATTCCATCCGCCATGCGCGACCGCTGGCGGTGGGCCTCAACTGCGCTCTGGGCGGCCGTCAGCTGCGGCCGTACATTCAGGAGCTCGCGCGCGTGGCCGACACACGGGTCTGTGCTTATCCGAACGCCGGACTGCCGAACGCCTTCGGCGAGTACGACGAGGCGCCGGAGGAGACCGCGGAAGTCCTGCGCGAGTTCGCGGCCTCGGGTCTCGTCAACATCCTGGGCGGCTGCTGCGGAACCACGCCCGAGCACATCCGCCTGCTGCGGCAGGGGACCGGAGGGTGCGCGCCGCGCGCCGTCGCGGCAGTAACCGTCAAGACCCGCCTCGCCGGGCTCGAGCCGGTGGCGATCGACGAAGAGTCGCTGTTCGTCAACGTGGGCGAGCGGACCAATGTGACGGGCTCGGCCCGCTTCCGCAAGCTCATCGAGGCGGGCGACTATGCGGCCGCCGTCGAGGTGGCGCGCCAGCAGGTCGCGAGCGGCGCGCAGGTGATCGACATCAACATGGACGAGGGAATGCTGGATTCCGAGGCGGCGATGGTGCGCTTTCTCAATCTCATCGCCGCGGAGCCCGACATCGCGCGGGTGCCGGTGATGCTCGACTCCTCCAAGTGGACCGTGCTCGAGGCGGGGCTCAAGTGCCTGCAGGGCAAGGGCATCGTCAACTCCATCAGCCTGAAGGAGGGTGAGGAGGTGTTCCTCGACCATGCGCGCAAGGTGCGCCGCTACGGCGCGGCGGCGGTGGTCATGGCGTTCGACGAACAGGGCCAGGCCGATACGGTCGAGCGGCGAGTCGCCATCTGCGAGCGAGCCTATGGCCTGCTCACACGCGCGGGCTTCCTGCCCGAGGACATCATCTTCGATCCAAACATCTTTGCCGTGGCGACCGGCATGGAGGAGCACAACGGCTATTCGCTGGCCTTCATCGAGGCGACCAGACGGATCAAGAGCCTGCTGCCGCATGTGCTGGTGAGCGGCGGTGTCAGCAATGTCTCCTTCTCGTTCCGGGGCAACGACCGGGTGCGCGAGGCCATGCATTCGGTGTTTCTCTACCACGCCATCGCGGCCGGCATGGACATGGGGATCGTCAACGCCGGACAGCTTGCCATCTACGAGGAGATAGCGCCGGAGCTGCGCGAGCGTGTCGAGGACGTCATCCTCAACAGGCGTCAGGACGCGACGGAGCGGCTGCTCGAGATTGCCGCACGCTTCAAGGGTGACGGCGGCGGCAAGCGCAAGGAGGATCTCGAGTGGCGGTCGCTGCCCGTGGCCAAGCGCCTGGAGCATGCGCTGGTGAAGGGGATCGACGATTTCGTCATCGAGGACACCGAGGAGGCGCGGCTCGCTTACGAGCAGCCGCTGCAGGTCATCGAAGGACCGCTGATGGACGGCATGAACATCGTCGGCGACCTGTTCGGCGCCGGCAAGATGTTCCTGCCGCAGGTCGTCAAGAGCGCGCGTGTCATGAAGCGTTCCGTGGCATACCTCATCCCCTACATCGAGAAGAGCAAGGGAGGCTCCGGAGGCCGGCGAGCCAACGGCCGCGTGGTGATGGCGACGGTGAAGGGCGATGTGCACGATATCGGCAAGAACATCGTCGGCGTGGTGCTGCAGTGCAATAACTTCGAGGTCATCGATCTGGGCGTCATGGTGCCCTGCGAGAAGATCCTGGACACCGCCCGCCGTGAGAACGCGGATTTCATCGGCCTTTCAGGGCTCATCACCCCCTCGCGCGATGAGATGGTGAATGTCGCCCGCGAGATGCAGCGGCAGGGATTCGAGCTGCCGCTGCTCATCGGCGGCG
>DASYGA010000393.1:0-2244 GCA_036000265.1 Steroidobacteraceae bacterium
GCTCGTCGCCGCCAAGGCCGGGATCAATCTCGACATCCTGGCCCGGATCGTGCCGGTCAGCGCCGGGCAAAGCCGCACCTTCGACAACATCGCCCGCGGCGTGTTCCCGGGCACTTTTGCCGCCGGCGGCACACTCGACATTGTCGCCAAGGATGTCGATCTCGCCTGTCAGCTTGCCCGCGATGTCGGTGCTCCGGCGGCGCTGGGCGCGCTTGCGTCCGATCTCTACAAGCGCGCTCAGGCGCAGGGGTGGGGCCAGGAGGGCTTCCCGGTCGTCGCCCGCGTGCTGGAGGCGATGGCCGGGACCGAATTGCGCCCAGGGACCAAACCGGGAGGCAAACCATGAGCGATGATCGCCTCGCCCGGCTGCTGCTGACGCAGGAGATCACCGAGTTCCTGTATGCCGAGGCGGAATTGCTGGATGAGCGGCGTCACGACGCGTGGCTGGCCCTGCTGGCCGACGACATCCGCTACTGGATGCCGATGCGGCGCAACGTCAAATACGGCGACACCACCCGCGAATTCACCCGCGAGGGTGAGGACATCAACTGGTTCGATGAGGGCAAGGACACTCTGACCCGCCGGGTGCGTCAGATTCAAACCGGCATCCATTGGGCAGAGGAGCCGCAGTCGCGGATCACCCACATGGTATCCAACGTGCAACTGCTCGCGGTGACGCCGGATGCCGGAATGGCGCGGGAGGTCGCGGCCAAGTGCCGGTTTCTTATCTACCGCAACCGCGTCGAGACCGAGACGGACCTGCTCATCGGCAAGCGCGAGGACACGCTGCGCCGAGCAGGTGACGGCTGGATGATCGCTCGGCGGAAGATCATCCTTGATCAGAGTGTGCTAATGACGAAGAACCTGACTTTCTTCTTTTAGAACATGATCGGGCCTGTGTGGTCCGATCATGGCCTAAGAGGTCAATGTTTCAGAGCGCGATTCATGTCCGCGGCGATACCGCCCGCGACGATCACGCTCGCAGCGGAGGAACGGCGATGACGATGAACGGAACGCGGCGTTATCGCCCCGGCCTCGTTGATCTCGCATCGGGGCACGTCAGCCGCGAGATCTTCGTCAGTGACGACATCTATGCCGAGGAGCAGGAGCGCGTCTTCGCCCGTTCCTGGCTGTTTGTCGGGCATGAAAGCCAGATACCCAATCCTGGCGATTTCTTCGCCTCGCGCATGGGCGAGGAGTCGGTGATCCTGTGTCGCGACCGCGCGGGCGCGGTGCATGTCTTCCTCAATTCATGCCGCCATCGCGGCATGAAGGTGTGCCGCTACGATGATGGGAATGCCACGGTCTTTACCTGCCCCTATCACGGCTGGAGCTACGGCACCGATGGCGCTCTGGTCGGCGTGCCGTTCTTCCGGGAGGCCTATCATTCCGCGCTCGACAAGTCGAAATACGGCCTCGTCGAGGTCGCGCAACTGTGCTGCTACAAGGGCACCGTATGGGCCAACTGGGATGCCTCGGCGCCACCGTTTCTGGAATATCTTGGCGAGTTCCGGCGCTTCCTCGATCTGATCCTGGACGGCTGGGATGGCCGGGAAGGCCAGGCGGAGCTGATCGGCGGCGTGCAGAAATGGCTCATTCCCTGCAACTGGAAGTTCCCGGCTGAGAACTTCAGCGGCGACACCTACCACAACATCTCGCACCGCTCGGTTGATCTGGTCGGTGCGGGTCCAAGCGGGCGCAGCCGGCGCGATTACAATGAGCTCAACGTTGCACGCAGGCTGCACGTGGCACTGCCCGATCGCGGGCACCAGACGATCACCTACATGCTGCCCAAGGACTACCAGCCGCAACCGGCCTATCAGAACTCGCCCGAGGTCGCCGAGTATTTCCGCCATTGCGAGGAGGAGCGGCGGCGGCGGCCGGGCGCCAACAGCAGGCTGATCGGCGCGCCGGGCGAGATTTTCCCCAATGTGGCGCTGCTTCCCCGGCAGCCGCGCACATTGGCGGTGTGGCATCCTGTCAGCGCGCACCAGACCGAGGTGTGGCGCTTCTTCTTTGTCGATCGCGACGCGCCGCAGCAGGTCAAGAATTTCCTGCGGGACTACTACATCCGCTATTCCGGGCCGGCGGGCATGACCGAGCAGGACGATATGGAGAACTGGAACTATGCCCACGCGGCCAGCCGCGGCGTGATCGCGCGTCGCTATCCCTATACCTACGAGATGGGCATGGGGCACGCCGTGGAGAACTACGAGTGGGACGGGCTGCACGTGCCGGGGCGGG
>DASYGA010000398.1:0-41271 GCA_036000265.1 Steroidobacteraceae bacterium
GCACGGGCGGCGGCAACTGGACCATTCCCGGGACCGTGCCCAGCTCCGGCCCCGACGGCCTTACGCCCGGCGCAACCATCAACCAGGCGTTCCTGCTTGCCCAGAATCCCGGTGCCAACATCACGCAGATTGACAACGGCATCATCCCCCGCCTCGGGCGGCCGTCATACGAGGCTGGCTTCGAGGACACCTACAACTCCGTCCTCAGCTTCGAGTACCGCCCGGACGATGCGCTGCATTTCTACATGGATAACATGTTCGGCAAGGAGCACAACCGGCTGACCCGCGAGGACATGGATTGGACGGTGCGTAACGGCGCCGCGATCCCGCTCGATGAGACCTTCGATCGCAGCGATTGCACGAGGGGCTGCACCGTCACCGGCGGCACGTTCGCGAACTCGCAGTTCGTCCTCGAGTACCGGCCGTACAACGAGGATACGGATTTCTGGGGTACCAACCCCGGCCTCAACTGGCGGGCCAACGAGTGGCTGAGCGGCGATGTTCAGGCGAACTACACCAAGAGCACCTTCCATCGCGAGGTGCCGAGCGTGCTCGTCGCCACCGCGCCGGACACCGTGACCTACAAGAACGACGGCGGCGTTCCCAAGGTCACCTCTGCCATCGATCTGGACAATCCGGCCGATTTCGGCTGGGCGGGCGGCCGCGTCAACATTCAGGACGAGCGCCGCGAAACCACCACCAAGGGGATCCGCTTCAACGCGACCTTCGGCAAGGGCGGAGCCTTCAACGTCAAGACCGGTCTGGCCTATGACGACATCTGGCGCCACATCGAAGGCTACGACAACAGCCAGGCATGGCAGAACGCGGTCTGCGGCGACAATCCCAATATCTCGCTCACCAGTCCGAACGGCCAGCCCCCGTGCCAGGGCTTGAGCACCGGCGCTCCAGGCGCCGGCTATCCGACCTATCCGGCCCTCGGCCAGGGTGCCTCCGCAGGCATGGGGCCGCTCGCCTATAATGGATCTCTCGTTCCCACGGCTGCGCTCCCGGGCTATCTCTCTCCTGGCCCGGCCGGCTTCATCACGCTCAACTGGAACCAGTTCAAGGCGGCTTCGAACTACAACGCCTTCCATGCGGCCGAGCCGCTCGGAACCGGCACGAACACGGGCGCGAGCGGCGGCTACATCCGCAACTCGGATACCGGGGTGTACGTGGAGTTCACCGGGGATACGACCATCTTCGGTCACGGCTTCCGCTACAATGCCGGCGTCCGCGAAGTGCGCACACTGCAATACATCGGCGGTCCGGAGTCGCTCTCCGACCCGCGCAACGCGGGTGTGCCGGGAAGCACTGCCTGCCCGACCGGCGGCTCGGCCAAGGCGGCGCCGCAATGCGACGGCTCGTTCTATCGGAACGTGGTCATTGCTCCGACGCTCGAGAACAACTACAACAACACGCTGCCGTCGCTCGAGCTGGTGTACAACATCATGCCGAACTTCCTGGCGCGGTTCGCGGCCTCGAAGACCATGACGCGTCCCAACCCGGCCTCGATGCTGCCCGGCGTGAGCTTCGGCGACCCCTCGGCCGCCACGGGCAACATCGGCAACTCCGCATTGCAGCCCTACATCTCCAAGAATCTGGATTTCGGACTGGAGTACTACACGGGCAAGGAGGGCTATGTCGCCCTGGCATTGTTCCAGAAGAAGATCACGGGCTTCACCGCCAATGCCAATACGACCTATCCGTTCTCCTTCCTCGGCAGATATGGCGTGAACTACGGCACCTTGACGCCCACTCAGCAGCTGGCGGTCAATTCGCGCGGCGGTCCGGACGCGGCGACGGTGGTGCTCACGCAGCAGGTCAATGCCACCGGGCTCCTGACCGTCAGGGGCGAGGAGATCGACTGGACGCAGCCGTTCGATTTCCTGCTGCATCGCTTCAATCTGGACGGCTTCGGCTTCGTGGCCAACTATACGCATATCAACCAGACCGGCACCGGTGCTGCGCCCGCGATTGCAACGGGCGTGCCGCCCGACACCTACAATCTGACGTTCTACTACGAGCATGGTCCGTGGAGCTTCCGGATGGCGGAGAACTACAATGCCGCTAACGTGGTCTCCGGCCTCAACCAGAACGGTATCCCGGCAGCGGCCCTCTATGCCAGCTCCTACAGGGAATGGGATCTGTCATCGTACGTCGATATCGGGACGCTGCTGCACTGGCCGATGGGCTTCCAGATCACGGCCAACGCGCTCAATCTGTTCGATGGCAAGCAGCGCTCGTACTTCCAGTTCTCGAATGCCACGTTCACGGAGTACAACCCGGGCCGCGAGCTCATGATCGGCTTCCGGGCGAAGTTCTAATCGAAGAGGGCGGGCTTTCATCACGTCTTCGGCGGGGCTTGCTCACGGCAAGCCCCGCCGAGCCGTCGCCGTAGGCAGCGGGCTTCAGAGCTTGTACGCCCGTTTCGGCAGGTTATAGGCAAGGTCGCGGGCGACTTCGACGGCTTCTTCCTCCGGCAGCCGGTGCTCCGCCACCAAGCGGGCGAGGAAGGCGCAGTCGATGCGTCTGGCGACGTCGTGGCGGGCGGGAATGGAGAGGAACGCGCGCGTGTCGTCGTTGAACCCGACCGTGTTGTAAAAGCCGGCCGTCTCGGTGGTCTGCTCGCGAAAGCGCATCAGGCCCTCCGGGCTGTCATGAAACCACCAGGCGGGACCGAGCTTCAGGGCGGGGTAGTGGCCGGCGAGGGGCGCGAGCTCGCGGCTGTAGGCGGTCTCGTCGAGGGTGAAGACGATGAGAGTGAGGGAGCGCTCGTTGCCGAAGCGGTTGAGGAGCGGCCGCAGGGCACGGACGTAGTCCGTCGTCATCGGAATGTCGCCGCCGACGTTCGCACCGAAGCGCTCGTAGAGCGCGGTGTTGTGGTTGCGCCACGAGCCGGGGTGGATCTGCAGGACGAGGCCATCGTCCACGCTCATGCGCGCCATCTCGGTGAGCATCTGGGCACGGAAGAGCTCCGCATCGGCGCTCGCCACCGCGCCGCTTCGCGCGCCGCGCAGCACGCGGCCGAAGAGCGACTCCGCCTCGCGCTCGCTCAGGTCCGCGGTGCTCGCGCTGGGGTGGCCGTGGTCGGTGGATGTGGCGCCCATCTGCGCGAAGAAGGCGCGGCGGGCGCGGTGCGCGGCGAGATAGCCGCTCCAGGAGCTCGTGTCCTCGCCGGTGATCGCCGCCAGGTGTTGCAATCCCGCGGCGAAGCCCGGGGCCTCGGGATCGACCACGGGATCGGGCCGGTAGGCGCTGATGATGCGGCCCTTCCAACCGCTCGCGCCGATCGCGGCGTGGTGAGCGAGGTCATCGAGCGGCGACTCGGTCGTGGCCAGCACCTCGATGCCGAAGCGGTCGAACAGGGCGCGGGGGCGAAACGCATCTTGCGCGAGGCGCTCGGCTATGCGGTCGTAGGTGCGGTCGGCATTGGCGGCTGTGAGCGGCGCCTCGGCCTCGAACACGGCGCTCAGCACCCAATCGAGCCACAGACGCGTCGGGGTGCCGCGAAAGAGATGGTAATGCGCGGCGAGCTTGCGCCAGGTCGCGCGCGGGTCGGGCGAACCGCTGCCGGCGGCCGCCGGTTGACCGGCCAGCGGGGTCACCCCCAGCTCCTCGAGGCTCAGGCCCTGGCTGTAGAGCATGCGCGTGATGTAATGATCCGGTGTCAGAAGCAGCGACACCGGATCGCTGAAGGGCGCGTTGTCGGCGAACCAGCGCGGGTCGGTATGGCCATGCGGGCTGATGATGGGCAGGGCGCCGATGGTGTTGTAGAGTCTGCGTGCGATGGCGCGCGTGCCGGGATCCGCGGGAAAGAGGCGGTCCGGATGCATTGGCTCGGTGGAATCGTGCTTGGAGTTATTGTTCATGACCAATCCGTATCCTGAAGATTCGACCCCAGCGCAGGCGGGTCTGAGAGAGGGCACGGCGCGCGAGCGGGAGATCGTCGCCGCGCGCCTGATCGTCACCTGTCCGGGACGCAATTTCGTGACGCTCAAGATCGAGACCCGCGCGGGTGTCTTCGGTCTCGGCGATGCGACGCTCAACGGCCGGGAGCTCGCCGTCGCCGCATACCTCGAGCATCACGTCATCCCCAACCTGATCGGGCGCGATGCCGGGCGCATCGAGGATACCTGGCAATTCCTCTATCGCGGCGCGTACTGGCGGCGCGGACCGGTGACCATGACGGCGATCGCCGCTGTCGATGTCGCTCTCTGGGACATCCTCGGCAAGATGGCGGGGCTGCCGCTCTATCGCCTGCTCGGCGGCCGCTCGCGCGAGGGCGTGCTGGTGTATGGACATGCGAACGGCAAGGACATCGAGGAGGCGAGCGCGGAGGTTGCGCGCTATGTCTCCATGGGCTATCGCGCGGTGCGGGCGCAGTGCGGTGTCCCGGGACTGAAGAAGCCGTACGGCGTCTCGCGCCTCAAAGACGCGTATGAGCCTGCGGAGAGCGAGCTGCCGGCGGAGACGGAGTGGTCGACCGCGCCGTATCTGGACATCGTGCCGAAGCTCTTCGAGCGCCTGCGCGCCGACCACGGATCGAAGCTCGAGCTGCTGCACGACGTACATCACCGGCTGACACCGACGGAGGCGGCGCGGCTGGCGCGCGACCTCGAGCCCTATCGGCTTTTCTGGCTGGAGGATGCGACGCCCGCGGACAATCCCGACGGCTTTGAGATGATCCGCCGTCACTCGGTCACGCCGCTCGCGGTGGGCGAGGTGTTCAACTCCATCTGGGACTGCAAGCGCCTGATCGAGGGACACCTCATCGACTACATCCGCTCCACGATCGTGCATGCCGGCGGCATCACCCACGTGCGGCGCATTGCGGATCTGGCGGCGATGCACCAGGTGCGGACCGGCTTTCACGGCGCGACCGACCTGTCGCCGGTCACCATGGGCGCGGCACTGCACTTCGATACCTGGGTACCGAACTTCGGTATCCAGGAGTACATGCGGCACGCGGAGCAGACGGACGAGGTGTTTCCGCACGACTATCTTTTCCGCGATGGCCGGTTGCATTGCGGCGAGAGTGCGGGTCACGGCGTCACCATCGACGAGAAGCTCGCGCAGCGCTTTCCTTACAACCCGAAGCAGCTGCCGATCGCGCGCCTGGAAGACGGCTCCATGTGGGACTGGTAGCCAGAGCATCACATCTCACCGGGGCACCGCGACATCGGCCGGTGGACAGGCCGGGACGGGCCCCGGCGAGCCCTCTACATATGGAACGCAGAACGCTTCGTAATGCGCGAGCGTGTCGGGCGGCGGCGCCGCACCAGCAGGCAGCGGCCGATGCGAGATCGACTGGAAATAGGCGATGCTCGCATCGCGCCACCACTGCGCATCCTGCTCCTGGATCGCAAGGAAGTCCGCCGTCAGGCGATAGCGCTGCGGATCGACATAAGCTGACAGGGTGCTCCAGGTCCTGCGCGCCTGCCTGACAGTAGCGACGCCCTGGTCGTAGTGCTGCACCAGTGCGTCCCACAGCGTGTGCCCCGAGTGCATGCGGTAGTCCCACGAGAGGTGATGGAACCACAGCAGGAGGTTTTCCGGACAGGTCGCCAGGTTCCCGAGCTGCGCGGCGACGTGCGGCGAGTACTCTGCGATGGCATTGCTCCCGGTCGCCGTGCGATCGAAGCCGATGCCCTGCGCGTCGGCGCGGCTGTAGTACGTGCTGCTCCAGTCGGGCGGCGTGCCATGCGCGGGCGCCACCCACGGCCCGGGGCCGAAGTGCGTACCGGCGGCCATCTGGCTCGCCAGGCCGAGCGGCGTCATGTAATCGACCGCCGCCGCGCGCGAAGCCATCATCATTTTCACTACCGGCTGCACGAAGCGATCATCGCTGCTGAAGGTCATCCGCACCCACTCCTGCGCGATCGCTCGCGCGGACAGGCCGGGGTTCCAGGCGAGGCGGCCGAAGGCATACCAGTTGGCCTGGTTGAAGATCGAGCCGCACCAGTTGCGGTCGGAGCCGGTGTTGGCGACGCCGGCGATGGCCGTCAGGTGCTCACCGTAAAGCGAGCCGTCGATGACCCGCGCCACCGTCGAGCCGGCGCCCCTGGCCCAGGTGTCGTCCTGCAGCGCCTCCGCGAAGAGCGGCCCGAGGTAGACGAAGCTGGTCCGCTGCCCGAGGTACTCCTTGGTGACCTGCAGCTCGAGCATCAGATGGGTCTGCGGCATGGCGCCGAAGAGGGGGTGAAAGGGCTCGCGCGGCTGAAAGTCGATGGGCCCGTTCTTCACCTGTACCAGCACATTGTCCGCGAACTTGCCGTCGAGGGGCTTGAAGGTGTCGTACGCCTGCTTGGCGCGATCCTCGGAGTGGATGCCGGTCGTGTAGACGAAGGCGCGCCACATGACGATGCCGCCGTGCGGGGCGAGGGCGCGCGCGAGCAGGTTGGCGCCCTGCGCCTGGGTGCGTCCGTAGTCTCCCGGCCCCGGCTGCCCCTCGGAGTTGGCTTTCATCAGGAAGCCGCCGAAGTCGGGGATGTCACGATAGATCTCATCGACCTTGGCGGCCCACCAGGCCTGCACGTGCGGGTCCAGAGGATCGGCGGACTTGAGTCTCCCCAGCGTCACCGGCGCGCTGAACGGCACGGAGAGGTACACCCTGATGCCATACGGGCGCAGCACGCTTGCGAGTGCGGCTACCTTGCGAAGATAAAGGGGCGTCAGGATGAAGGGCGTCGCATTGACATTGTTGAGGACCGCGCCGTTGATGCCGATCGAGGCGCAGGCGCGCGCATAGTCGGTATAGCGAGGGGAGAGGTGCTCCGGGAGGCTCTCCCATTTCCACAGCGAGTCGCCGGCGTAACCGCGCTCCACCGAGCCGTTGAGGTTGTCCCAATGATCGAGCACGCGGCGCTGGATCTTGGGGCTCGAGGCGATGTCGAGATGGCCGAGCGGCGCTTGCGTTTGCAGCAGCCGCAGGAAGCCGAACACGCCGTAGAGCACGCCGACGTCGCTATTCGCTGCGATGACCGTCGTCCGGTGGCCATGCACCGCAACCGTGCGGATGAGGTAGCCTTCGGCGCCCACCCGCCGCAGATCCAGTGCCAGGCCCCGCACCAGGGGCGAGGAGTTCGGTGTGCCCAAAAGAACCGCCCCATCCTGCGTCACATCACCCGCCGCACGCGGTGCCGCACCCAAAAGACCCGTCAGGCCTCGCAGCAACTCCGCTCTTGCCGCACGCAAGGTGGCAGAGGGTGAGGAAGAGGCGATGAGCTCGGTCGCAGAGCCGCGATAGCGCGCGAGCCATTCACCGTGGACGGGCACGTAACGCAGCCAGAGGCGATAGCCGTCCTGCGCCGGGCGGCTGTCCGCATGGACCGTCGGAGCTGCGAGCAGGCATGCCGCCGCGAACGCGCACGGGAGCACCCAGGCGCCCAGCGCAGACGATCGCCGCATGCCCTCGAGGATGCTGGTTCGCGGGATCGGTTTCGGCATGGGAACTCTCTCGGACAGTGCGGCGTCGGCCCTTATGATAGCGGTATCATGCGGTGCCGCTCAATGCGCAGAAGCCTGTGCGCCCGCCGAGAGCTTGTTAATGTACGCCCAATGACTGTGGTTCGCGCGCCACGCACGATGCACTAGAATCGGCGCGTCTGATCACGGGGGGACGCAGCCACGCGCATAGCAGTGATCCTTGCGCTCGAACTGATTCTGGGAGCATGGCACTCGGCCTCGGCCTTGGATGCCGCTCTCGATATCAACGAGTACGCCCACACCGCCTGGACCGTCAGGGACGGCTTCTCGCTGGGAAACATCTACACGATCGCCCAGACGCCCGACGGTTATCTCTGGCTGGGAAGCGAGTTTGGTCTCTTCCGCTTCGACGGCGCTCACAGCGTCCTCTGGCAGCCGCCGTCCGGGCAGCATCTGCCCAACGATGCCGTCAACGATCTCATGGTCGCCCACGACGGCACTCTCTGGATTGGAACGTTTGGCGGTCTGGTGACATGGGATGGCCATAGGCTCACCCGCTTGCGCGAGTTCGACGGTCAGGTCATCACCGCGCTCTACCAGGATCGTGAAGGCAGGGTCTGGGTGGGCACGATGCAATCCTCCGCCCAGCTCTGCGCCTTGAGAGAGGGCCGTGCCGCCCACTGCTACGGCGCGCAGCTCGAATTGGGCACAGCCGTATGGACGGTGTATGAGGATGACTCGGGCACTCTCTGGGCTGGCACACAGACGGGGTTGTGGCGGATCGAGCCGGGTACTCCGCGGCGAGTCGCGACGACCAATGCCTTGGGCGCAGCGCTGTTGCCGGGCTCGGGCCCGATTGGCCTCACCCATTCCGGCGACGGGTCGCTGCTGCTGGCCGTGCACAATGCCGGCCTGATGCGGCTCGTCGGCGATGAGGTGAAGCCCTATCCCATCAGCATCGGCGATTCGAACAGGCTGCTGCGCGACCGTGACGGCAGCCTGTGGATCGGAACCATCGAGCGCGGACTCATCCACCTCCATGATGGCCGGGCGGACACGTTCACCCAGGCGGATGGCCTCTCGGGCGATATCGTCCTCAGCCTGTTCGAGGACCGTGAGGGCAGTGTGTGGGTCTCCACCACCGGCGGGCTGGATCGCTTTCGGGAGCTGCCGGTAAGCACCATTTCCGTGCGACAGGGACTGCCGAGCGATGTGACCAGCGCGGTGCTTGCGGCGTCGGACGGCGGTGTCTGGATAGCGACCCATGACGGTCTGACCCGCTGGCAGAACGGCAAAGTGACGACCTACCGTCGGGCGAGCGGCCTTCCCGATGACTCCGTGCAGTCCTTGTTTCAGGATCGCTCGGGGCGAGTCTGGGCATACACGGACCGCGGACTCGGCTACCTCGAGCACGGGCGCTATAGCGCCGTACCCGGCGTTCCCGGCGGAGAGGTGAACAGCATCACGGGCGACGGCGCGGACAGCCTGTGGCTTTCCGGGCAACAGTCGCTGTTGCACCTGCGTGCCGGCAGACTGGTCGCGCGGGTCCCGTGGTCGTCGTTTGGACACAGTGTCTCGGTGCTGCTTTCCGACCCGCAGCGCGGCGGGCTGTGGCTGGGGTTCTGGCAGGGCGGAGGAGTGTCTTATTTCAAGGATGGCCGGGTGCGCGCGTCCTACACGGCAGCCAACGGGCTGAGCGGGGGCCATGTCACCGATCTACGGCTGCAGAACGGTGCGCTGTGGGTGGCAACCATGGGCGGCGTGAGCAGGATCGAGAACGGGCGCATCGCCACGCTCACCCGCAAGAACGGCCTGCCGTGCGATCCGGCCATGTGGACCCTGGAGGACAACCAACATGCGCTCTGGGTGTACACGGCCTGCGGTCTGGTACGCATCGCCCGGCCGCAGCTCGACGCCTGGATTGCACACCCGGATCACAGGATCGAGGCGACAGTCCTGGGTCCGCAGGATGGCGTGCGATTGCGCAGCACTTCAGCCGGTCCGTACGCGCCGCGCGCCGCCATCGGCGCCGATGGCAAGATCTGGTTTCTGTCGGGCGGCGGCGTCCAGGTGCTCGACCCGGCGCATATCGTCTTCAACAGGCTGCCGCCGCCCGTACACATCGAGCGGGTCATCGCCGACGGCAAGCCTTACTGGCAGAACCTCCTGCAGGGCACGGCGGCCACTCTGCGCTTGCCGCCGCGAACCCGCGATCTCGAGATCGACTACGCGGCTCTGAGTCTGGTCGCACCGGAGGCGAATCAGTTTCGCTACCGGCTCGACGGGAGGGATCGTGGTTGGTATGACGCCGGCAATCGGCGCGTGGCGCTCTACACCGACCTGCCCCCGGGCGCGTATCGGTTCCATGTCATAGCCAGTAACAACAGCGGCGCCTGGAACGAGCAGGGCGCCGCGATCGAGTTCTCGATCGCGCCGATGTTCTGGCAGACCCCGTGGTTTAGGATCGCGTGCGGCATGGCGTTGGTCGCGCTGCTCCTGGCTCTGTACTGGCTGCGTGCGCGGCAGCTGGCGCTGCAGTTCAACAGGACTCTCGATGCCCGGGTCGAGGAGCGCACGCGCATTGCGCGCGATCTGCACGACACCCTGCTGCAGAGCTTCCAGGGTGTCCTGCTGCAGTTCGGCGCCGCACTGCGCCTGCTGGCCGCAGAGCCGCAAAAGGCGCGCGCCGTGCTTGCGGGTGCGATCGATCAGGCGGCGCACGCGATCAAGGAAGGCCGCGAGGCGGTGCAGGGGCTGCGCATGTCCGCCGAGGAGTCGAGCGATCTTGCCGCTCCGATTGCGCGCCTGGCCAAAGAGCTGGCCGCCGAGCGGCAAGGTGCCGCGGCTCCGACCGTGCGCATCGAGGTGCAGGGCACAGTGCGGCCGCTGCATCCGATCGAGCGGGACGAGGCCTTTCGGATCGCGGCGGAGGCACTGCGCAACGCAGTCCATCATTCGCAAGGCACCCAGATCGAGGTGGAATTTCGCTACGATGCGCATGGATTTCGGCTGCGCGTGCGCGACGACGGCCGCGGAATGGATCCGAATGTTCTTGCGCAAGGGGACTGGGCGGGCCACTTCGGGCTGCGCGGCATGCGGGAGCGTGCTGCCCTCACGGGCGGCAAGCTGACGCTCTGGAGCGCACCCAATGCCGGCATGGAAGTGGAGCTCGTCATTCCGGCATCCAGGGCCTACCCCAGCGCACGACGCAGGGATTCGCCGCCATCGAGGTGAACCCATGAGTTCTGGCTCTGACATACGTGTCCTGGCGGCCGACGACCACCCGATCGTGCGTCGAGGCATTGCTCTGCTGCTGTCGACGGAACCCGGTCTGCAGCTCGTGGCGGAGGCCGCCAACGGCCACGAGGCCATCCAGCAGTTCCGGGCGCACCGCCCGGACGTGACGCTGATGGACCTGCAAATGCCGCAGATGAGCGGCCTCGATGCGATCAGCGCCATTCGCGGCGAATTCCCCGAGGCGCGGATCATCGTCCTGACCACCTATGCGGGTGATGTGCAGGCGCAGCGCGCGATGCAGGCAGGAGCCCGCGCTTACATGCTGAAGGACAGCGTGGAACGCGCGCTCCTGGAGACCATTCGGGCCGTGCATGCGGGCAAGAGGTTCGTCTCGCCCGAGGTTTCCTACCAGCTTGCCGAGCACGTCGCCGAGGACATGCTCACCAAGACCGAGATCCGCGTCCTGCAGCTGATTGCCCAGGGCAAGCCCAACAAGGAGATTGCGCGAATGATGTCGTCCACCGAAACCACGGTGAAGTGGCAGGTGCGGACGATTCTGTCGAAGCTGGGCGCTCAGGACCGTACCCAGGCGGCGATGATCGGCCTGCGGCGCGGCATCATCGAGGGGTAGTTGCAGCGCCAGCCGCTCCGCAAGAGCGGCCTTTACTATCTTTTGGACGGTGCCGCCCGCTGCCGGTCCGCTATGGTTGCCGTGCTGTGCGGCGACTCTTCTCAACATTTGCCTGCGGTGCGCCTGGAGTAGGGCTGCTCCTGCTGCGGCTCGCGTGCGCGACCATCCTGCTGTCGCACGCCGTCGCGGCGCTGCAGCGGGCGCAGGGATTCTCCGGGGTCGCGCTGCAGATGCCCTCCGCGGCGTTGGGTGTGCTCCTCGTCGCCGGACTCTGGACGCCGATTGCGGCAATGCTCGCGGCGATCGATGCGCTTCTGGTCGGCTTGTCGGTCGCGGCCGGGTACCCATTCTGGCTGCTGGCCGCAGTCGTGGCTGCCGCCCTGGCCCTGCTCGGACCCGGCGCCTGGTCGCTGGACGCGAAGCTCTTCGGATGGAAGCGGGTGCAGATCGATGGGTCCGTCTCCATGTGAGGGCACCCGACTGTGAATACCTCGCGCCCAGATATGTCGATCCGAGTCCGTGCGCTCGGCACGGCAGCGCGCGCAGTGAGGTCGTTCCCCCGCCCGCAACTGAAGACCCATCAGCTTGCGTTTCTGGTTCATCTGGATGAGGAGCGCCGGCTGGCGCGGGCAGCCGCCGCCGCCGGCCTGACGCAGCCGGCCGCCTCCAAGCTGCTGCGCCAGATCGAGGAGACTCTCGACGTCAAGCTCTTCGAGCGTCACGCGCGCGGCGTCACCCCCACCCGTTACGGCGAGATTCTCGTCCGGCATGCACGCTCGGCGCTGTCGGAGATCGGGCTCGCACGGGAGGAGCTCGCGGCGCTCAAGGCCGGACGGACAGGCAGCGCTGCCGTCGGAACCGTCATCGAGCCCGGCGCGAATCTCGTGCCGGCGGCGATAGCAGCCCTGAAGCAGCGCGACCCGCGCACTCTCATTCGTGTCGAGGTCGACGCCAGCCGGCAGCTCGTGCAGAGGCTTCTGCAAGGACACCTGGACGTGGTCGTCGCGCGCCTGCTGGATGCCGAGTCCGCCGAGGAGCTCGTGTACGAGCCGCTTGCGTTGGATGAGCCGCACGCCGTGATCGCCAGCGCGCGGCATCCCCTTGCGGCGCACGCGCACCTGCGCCTCGAGGACCTCATCGAGCAGCCGTGGATAGTGCCGCCTCCGGGCAGCCTGGTGCGCGAAAAGCTCGCGGCGATGTTCCTGCAGCAAGGTCTGCCGCAGCCGCGCGATCTCATCGAGACAGCGTCGCTTCCCATGATCACTGCTCTGTTGGAACAGGGCCGCATGGTCGTCGCGCTGCCGCAGGTGGCGGTCGCTTCCTGCTGCGAGGCCGGCATCCTCAAGGTGCTCATGACGGATCTTCCCGTGGACATCGGGGGTTTCGGTCTCATCACCCGCCGCGAGCGCGAGCTGTCTCCGGGAGCGCGCCTGTTGCTGGCCACGCTGCGTGAAATCGCCGCCAAGCTGTATGTCGGCTGCGAGCGTGCCGGCGTGACCCGCCGGAGTTGAGTCGGAACATAACATACGATTTCGGATATGCCCCCTGGTCATTATTTCATTGGTAACGCTCGCATGACAGCGCTATCGTGACCGCGGAAAATCCAGGGCACGAGCCGTGGCCGGCCGTCTCAAACAACATCGCCATGGACCGACCCGTTGTGAGCGCCCGCGCCAATCGCCGCCCGCTTCGCTGATTGACATATAAAGGGGGAAACATCGTGGCAAACCGTTCGAATCATTGCAGCCAACGATCCAGCGCGAGCGCCGCATCCGGGCTGCCGCTGCGCGTGCCCGCCGCCGCCTCGGCGCTGGCGCTCGTCCTCGCACTCTCCGGCACCGCCGCTCATGCGCAGAGTCAGCCGTCGCGGCAGGCCAAGGCAAATGTGAAGCAGCAGACCGCCGATGCTCCGGCACTGCTCGCGAGCAATGAGCCGAATGCGGTCCTGCAGGAGGTCGTGGTGACAGGTCAGCGCGCGGCCATACAGTCGGCGCAGCGCATCAAGCAGCTCTCGGATCAGATTGTCGACTCGGTGGTTGCCGCGGATATCGGCAAGCTGCCCGACCGGTCCGTGACCGAAGTGCTGCAGCGCATCCCCGGCATCGACATCGACCATACCTTCCGCAACATCGCCGGCGGCCTGGATCCGGAGCATTTCGTCGTGGAGGGATCCGGCGTCACGATTCGTGGCCTGACCTATGTGCTTTCCGAGGTCAACGGCCGCAACGTCTTCAGCGCCAACGGCGGCAGGGCGCTCAGCTTCGATGATGTCCCGCCCGAGCTCATGGCCGGAGTGGATGTCTACAAGAATCCCGACGCCGAGCAGATCGAGGGCGGCATCGGCGGCATCGTGAATCTGCGCACCGCGAAGCCGTTTGATTTCAGCGGCGCGCGCATCAGCGGCTCGGCGGGAGGCACCTGGGGCGATCTCAGCCGCGGGAACGTCAAGCCGTCGACCTCCCTGCTGCTCAGCGACCGCTGGCATACGGGAATCGGCGATATCGGTTTTCTCGCCGACATCGCCTACTCCGAGAGCCTGGAGCGTACCGACGCCATGGAGGCGAATCCCTACTTCCCGCGCGTGGCGAGCGTGGAAGGGTCCAAGAGTCCCTGGATTCCGGCCGGCCAGACGCTCTGGGTTCCGGGAGGAGTCGCTTCGTGGCGCTACCTGCAGTTCAAGCGTACCCGCGAGGGCGCCTACACGGCGCTGCAGTGGCAGCCGACTGACAACATCCGGACTTCGCTCACGTATTTTCGCTCGGACTACAGGTTCCACTGGAATGAATTCGCGACGTTCCCGCAGGGCAATCCCTACGATGTCGCGCCTGCCGCCGGGACGAGCTTCACGTTCGCCCCGAACGGACTGTTTCAATCGGGTACCCTCTCCGATCCGGCCGAAGGCGGCCTGCCCTTTGGTGATGACGCGCGCGTGGCCGACCAGCGCTCCATCACCAACGACCTCTCATGGAATCTCATTTGGGACGTGACCGATAAGCTCAAGCTCACATCCGACCTGCAACTGGTGCGCGGTAACACGCATGGCGATGACTTCACGGTCGCTACCGGCGTGAATGCCCCATCGGAGACGATCAATCTCACGGGGGCGTTTCCGGACGCATCGATCGATCAATCCTTCATGGGCAATCCCGCCAACTACTACTGGTCGTTCACGCAGGACGGTCTCAGCCAGGCATATGGCAAGGAATGGGCGTGGCGCGAGGATGCCGATTACGCCCTCGGCGACGGCTTCTTCAAGTCCATTCGCGCCGGGCTGCGCGCGGACGAGCGCACTGCGCAGACGGACGTGTCGGAGCCGGGCAACGCGTACCAATGGGCGGCGGTCAGTCAGACCTGGATGGTGCCCTGGAACCTGTGGGAGCTGGCATACCTCAATCAGTTCCCGGCGCCCACCACTTCGTTCAGCTTCCCGAATTTCTTCAATGGCCGTGTCAAGCTGCCGTCCGCGGCGATTTTCCCGGCGATGTCGCTGGCGAACGGTTGGCCCAACAGCTTTGCGTTGCTGCAGAGCTTCCGCAACGCGGTGTGCAACGAGAAGCCGAACTCGAACTGTGCGGGTTACACGTGGACGCCTGCATCGCTCGTTCAGGCACCCGGGTCCGCTCCGGCAGGCGGGCTCAACACCCAGAACGAGCATACGTACGCGGCGTATTTGGAGCTTCCCTTCGGCGCGCATGTCGGCGCGTTGCCGTTCGAGGGGAACGTCGGAGTCCGTGTCGTGCGCACTGTGGACGCGGCCAACGGCTACCTGGTGGTGAGCCAGTTCCTGCCCAATCCGCCGAAGGGCTTCTCTGCCGCCGGATATTCCGCGTTCAACGCCTCGGCTCAGGCGCTGACCGCCAACGACAGTTACACGGACGTCCTGCCGAGCCTCAACCTGGTCTTCCATTTGCGTCGCGACCTGCAATCGCGCCTCGCCATATCGGAAGGGATGTCGCGTCCGGACTTCTCGCAGTTGCAGGCGTTCACCACGCTGGGCTCGTCCATCGACAGCGGCAGCGGCATACAGTCCTTTACCGGGGCCGGCAATGGCAATCCGCATCTGAAACCCACGCGGGCGTTCCAGCTCGACGGAACTCTCGAGTGGTACTTCGCGTCGACGGGCTCGCTGACCGCGGACGTCTTTTACAAGCATCTGACGGACGTCATCATCAATAACGTCTTCGAAGTGCAGGCCACGGACACGGCCGGCGCCGCGCACGAGTTCACGACGACCGGGCCCATTAACGGCGCCTCCGGCGAGGTCAAAGGCTTCGAGCTGGACTATCAGCAATATTACGACTTTCTGCCCGGCATACTTCGCGGCTTCGGCACGCAGGCGAACTTCACCTATGTGGACAGCCATCAGACGCTCAACAACCCGATAACCTCCGCCTATTGCACCTCGAGCAGCGGCAACCCCGACAATCTCAATCTCAACCTCAACGGCTGCGACACGGATGGCCGCACGTTTGGCGACCTGCCGCTGATGAACCTCTCGAAGTACACCTACAATCTCGCTCTGCTGTACGACAGGGGACCTCTTTCGGCGCGTCTCGCATATAGCTGGCGCAGCAAGTATCTGATGGGGGTGAACGTTCACCCGGTCAACGGCACCAACGCGCTCAATACCGACGCGAGCAGCGCCGGCTTTGGCTCCCAGAACGTGGCCTATGGACTGCCGTTCTACGCCGATGACTATGGGCAGCTCGACGCTTCGGTCTTCTACAAGATCACCTCCAACGTCACGCTCGGCTTCGAGGCTCTGAACCTGACCGACTCGATCTACAAGGAGCTGCAGCAGCAGCACGTTGCGACGACGACTTTCGCCTGGTACGACAGCGGGCGAACGTACTCGGCGCAGGTGCGCGTCACGTTTTGAGCCGTCGCCATCGGGCTCGGGGGAGGGCGCCATACCTGGCGCCCTCTTCTCATCGCCGGCGGGTTCGGCTGGAAGAAGGGTCATGCCAGGCTCGGCCATTCGCAGGATCGTGATAGTAGGCGGCGGCAGTGCCGGCTGGATGGCGGCCGCGGCGCTGAGCGCGCTGGTGGGCCGGCGGGTGGCGGAGATCGTCCTCGTAGAGTCCTCAGAGATCGGAACGATCGGCGTCGGTGAGGCGACGCTGCCGACCCTGCGGGCTTTCAATGCGACGCTCGGCCTCGATGAGATCGAGTTCATCCGCAAGACCCAGGCCACTTTCAAGCTCGGCATCGAGTTCCGGGGCTGGAATCCGCAGCGGTCCTTCTTCCACGGGTTCAGCGACTTCGGTCCGGACATGCGGGGTGTTTCCCCGCACCAGCTCTGGCTCAAAATGCATGCGCCCGACGACCCGCGCTCGTACGCGGATTACTCCATTTCGACCGTGGCGGCGCGGCTCGGCCGATTCGCACCGCCGCTGCCGGACCGCGCATCGGTTCTCGGCTCCTACTCCTACGCATTTCAATTCGATGCCACGGCCTATGCCGCGCACCTGCGCGCATTCGCAGAGCGGCGGGGCGTCAAACGCATCGAGGGACGCATCATCGATGTACGCCTGCGCCCCGATGACGGCTTCATCGACGCCCTGCTTCTCCAGGGGGAGCGCGCGGTGAGCGGCGATCTTTTCATCGACTGCAGCGGCTTCGCGGCGCTGCTCATCGAGCGCGCACTGCATGCGGGTTTCGAGGACTGGTCGCGGTGGCTGCCCTGCGATCGCGCCCTGGCCGTGGCCTGCGCCGGGGTGGGTGAGCCGGCGCCCGTTACCCGCTCGACCGCACATCGGGCAGGCTGGCAGTGGCGGATTCCGCTGCAACACCGCACCGGCAACGGGCATGTGTTCTGCAGCAACTACATCGGTGAGGACGAGGCCGCCCAGACGCTGCTCGCCAACCTGGACGCGCAGCCGCTCGCGGCCCCGCGGCTGCTCAAGTTCGTCGCCGGACGCCGGCGTGAGATGTGGAAACGAAACTGCGTGGCGCTCGGTCTGGCCGGCGGCTTCCTCGAGCCGCTCGAGTCCACCAGCATTCATCTGGTGGAGTCCGGAATCGGCAGGCTGATCGAGCTCTTCCCCGACCGCGGCTTCGAGCCGAAGCTCGCGCAGGAATACAACCGCCTGATGATCCGCAGCTACGAGTCGATCCGCGACTTCATCATCCTGCATTACCACGCCAGCGGCCGCGAGGGGGAGCTCTGGGATCATTGCCGGAACATGGCCATTCCCGATGGTCTGCACCATCAGATCGAGCTGTTCAAAGCCGCCGGCGTCGTGGCGCTCTATGACAGCGGCGCTTTCGCCGAGCCCAGCTGGGTCGCGCTCTACTTCGGGCTCGGGATATTTCCGCGCCGCCACGACCCGATGGCGGATCTCATCGAGGACGCCGATCTGAGCCGTGAATTGCAGCGCCGTGCGCGCATAGTGGCAGGGGCTGCGCAGTCCCTGCCGATGCACGGCGCCTTCATCGACAGGTACTGCCGGGCGGGGACGTGACTGAATTGGGGCAACGCTCACCGCGCGGGCTGCGCAGCGTGGTTATCCTCGGCGGTGGAACGGCCGGGTGGATGGCGGCCGCGGCGCTGGCGCGCGTGCTCGGCCGCTCCTCGTGCGAAATCACGCTGGTCGAGCCCGATGAGGGTGCTGCGGCGGCCAACGCGGAGGGCACGATGCCCGGCCTGCGGGCCTTTCATGGGCTGCTCGGTGTCGATGAGCGCGATTTTCTGCAGGCCACGCGCGCAACCTTCAAGCTGGCCACCCGGTTTCGCGACTGGCAGATGAGCGGCGCGACGTTTCTGCACCCCTTCGGCGCCTACGGGATCGACACCAGGCACGAGCTGTTTCAGGCGTATTGGCTGGCGAGCAGACAAGAGGGACGGACGTCACCGCTCGAGGAATGGTCGGTAACGGCGCTCGCGGCGGCCCTGGGCCGGTTTGGCGCCGTGCCGGAAAGGGACTCATCCGCTCTGCGGCATCTCTCCTACGCATACCACCTGGACGCGACGCTTTATCCGCGCTTTCTGTGCAGCCATGCGCAGAAGCGCGGCGTGCGCCGCATTCAGGGTGAGCTCGCCGCGGCGACGCTGGATCCGGCAGGCAGGATCGAGTCGCTGCGCTTGCGGGATGGCCGCTCGATCGGCGGCGATTTTTTCATCGATTGCTCCGGCACTGACGCGCTCCTCATCGGGGGGGAGCTGAAGACGGGCTACGAGGACTGGTCGCACTGGCTGCCGTGCGACTGCGAGGTGGCGGTTCAATGCGCGAGTGCCGCGGATCCGGCGCCGCTCATGCAGGCGACGGCACTGCAATCCGGCTGGGAATGGCGCATACCGCTGCGAGATGGCCTCGGCAACGGCTATGTCTATTGCAGCGCGCATCTTTCGGATGACGAAGCGGCCGCGAGGCTCCTCGAGCGCCTGGCGGGCGAGCCGCTGGCGGATCCGCGGCTGCTGCGGTTCAAGAGCGGACGCCGCGCCAGCGTGTGGACGGGCAATTGCCTGGCGCTCGGGTCCGCCGCGGGCTTCCTGGAGCCGCTCGCGTCCACCGGCCTGCACTTCATCCAGACCGGCCTCGGGCGTCTCTTCTCGCTCTTCCCGGACCGCGACTTCGATCCGGCCATCAACGCCGAATACAACCGCCTGACCGCGCTCGAGTACGAGCGCGCGCGCGATTTTCTCATACTGCACTACGCCGCCCCGAAGCGGGATGATGCGCCGTTCTGGCGTGAATGCCGCGCCATGCGGCTCCCGGAGACACTGGCGTACAAGCAGGATCTGTTCACGCGCACGGGCCGGATCGCCATGCAGGAAGAGGAAACCTTCCCGCCGGCGAGTTGGCTCGCGATCTACGCCGGCCTGAACGTCTGGCCGGAGCGTCACGAGCCGCTCATCGACATGCTCCCAGCCGGGACCGCGGGCGCGCGCTTCGAAGCCATGCGCGAAGTCATTCGGCGCGCGGTCGGCAAGCTTCCCACGCACGCAGAGTATCTCGAGGAGGTTGCCAGGCTTGCGTGAGCAGCATGCGTCCATGCCGGTGCGGTGGCGCCCTGAGCCTGAGAGCGCTACCATCGTGGCCACCAAGGGTAGGTGGGGGGAAGCCTTGAATCGACGCTGCGCGGCACACTCGCTCGGCTTTGCTCTCCTTGCCGCCGTCCTGATCATGCTCGCCGGTTCCGCGCGGGCCGCCGCCGATGGCGTGCCGCTGCCGCGGATCGTGGGCTCTCACGGACGGTACGAGCTGCTGGTCGGCGGCAAGCCGTATCTGATCCTCGGCGCGCAGGTCAACAATTCCAGCAACTACCCGGCGATGCTGCCGGCGGTCTGGCCGGCCATGGCGCAGGTACACGCCAATACGGTGCTCATGCCGATCGCCTGGGAGCAGATCGAGCCGCAGGAAGGCACGTTCGATTTTTCCTTCCTCGATGTTTTTCTCAAGCAGGCCCGCCAGCATGGGCTGCACGCGATTCTCCTCTGGTTCGGGACCTGGAAGAACAGCAGCCCCGCGTATACGCCGCAATGGGTCAAGCTGGATGATGCGAGATTCCCGCGCGTGGTCGATCCGCAGGGCAGGCGCATGCCGTCACTGTCGCCGCTCGCGCCGGCAACACTCGATGCGGATCGGACGGCCTTCGTCGCGCTGATGCGGCACTTGCAGGCGCTCGACCCGCAGCACACGGTGATCATGGTGCAGGTGGAGAATGAGACCGGCACCTATGGCTGTGTGCGCGATGACTCGGCGCGCGCGCAGCGGCTTTTCGCCGCACCCGTGCCGCGCCAGCTCACGCGGGCGCTGGGCAAGCGCAACGGCACCTGGCGCCAGGTGTTTGGATCGCAGGCTGACGAGCTCTTCCACGCTTGGAGCATCGGGCGCTTCGTGCAGCAGGTTGCGGCGGCGGGCAAGGCGGTTTATCCGCTACCGATGTACGTCAATGCTGCGTTGCGTGATCCCTTGCATCCCGGCGCGCCGATTACGTACGAGAGCGGGGGCCCCACG
Source organism: Steroidobacteraceae bacterium (assembly GCA_036000265.1). Taxonomy (GTDB): domain Bacteria; phylum Pseudomonadota; class Gammaproteobacteria; order Steroidobacterales; family Steroidobacteraceae; genus 13-2-20CM-66-19. The sequence goes on from DASYGA010000398.1 coordinate 20,254, forward strand.
GATGATGCGCTGGGAGTCTGGAAGGCCGCGGCGCCGGCGATCGATGTCATCGCGCCGGACATCTACATGCCGGACTATGCGCGCTACGTGAAGGTGCTCGATCTTTATCATCGACCGGACAACCCGCTCTTTGTTGCGGAGACGGGCAGCAAGCCCTCGTACGCGCGCTATCTCTTTGCGGCCCTGGGGCATCAGGGAATCGGGTTCTCGCCTTTCGGCATCGACTTCAGCGGCTACAGCAACTATCCGCTGGGGGCGAAGGTCGTCGATGAGAAGACCCTGGCGCCGTTGGCGCTGGAGTACGCGCTCATCGGGCCGCTCGCCGCGGAGATCGCGGACGTGAGCTATCGCGGCGATCTTTTCGGGGTGGCGGAAGACAGCGCTGTCCATCGGCAGATCGTCGATCTCGGGCGGTGGCAGGCCATCGTCTCCTACGGCTTGCCGGCCTTTGGCAATGGGACGCCGCCGGGCAATCCGGTGCCCGAGGGGGGCGTGCTGGTCGGGCGGCTGGGGGCGGATGAGTTCCTGGTGACCGGGGTGCATGCGCGGGTGTCATTCGAGCTCGCTGCCGGGAAGAGCGGGCGGCAGGTGCAGTACGCGCGGGTGGAGGAGGGGACCTATGTGGATGGAGTCTGGAAGCCGATCCGTGTCTGGAATGGGGACCAGGTGGACTGGGGGCTGAATTTTACCTCCATACCGCAGGTGTTGCATGTACGGCTGGCCACGTACTGAGCGCCTGGTGATTGCGCTTCTCGCGCCGCTCGCCTTGGGTGCGATGGCTCTGGCTCCCATGCCGGCTCACGCGGCTGCGACGGTCTACAAGAGAATTGCCGACGGGGTGGTGGTTACACCTGTCGGCGGCGTGGCGAAGCAGGTTCGGCTCGAGGTGGTGTCGCCGACGATCATCCATGTCACGGCGTTCCCGAGTGACAACCTGGCATTGCCGGCGAGCCTCATGGCGGTTAGGACGGGGAGCAAGAACGTCGCTTTTACCGTCAAGAGTGCGCCGGATGCGGTGACGCTCTCCACAGGGAAGCTGGCGGCAGTCGTGCGGCTCGACGATGGGCGGGTGGTGTTCGAGGATGCGCAGGGCAAGGTGATCACCGGCGAGATCCCCAAGGGCCGGCAGCTGCAGCCCGTCACCCTCGATGGCCAGCCGTACTACGCCATACGCCAGCAGTTCGACTCGCAACCCGGCGAGGCCTTCTACGGGCTGGGCCAGCACCAGACGGGAATCATCGACTACAAGGGAAAAGACCTCACGCTCGCGCAGCACAACATGGATGTGGCGGTGCCCCTCGTGGTCTCGAGCCGCGATTACGGCATCCTGTGGGACAACGATTCGGTCACGCGGCTGGGTGATCCGAAGCCTTGGGAGCAGCTTTCGCAGAGCCTGACGCTGTATGACGCATATGGGAAGAAGGGCGGACTGACGGCGCGTTACTACGTCGATGGCAAGCTGGTACTCGAGCGGACAGAGAAGGACGTCGATTATCAGTATCTCGACTGGAAGGGCAATTTCCCAGCCTCATTTCCGCCGGCGCTCGTCAAGCTGCCGCATGTGAAGGTCATCTGGACCGGCAAGATCGCGGCGCGCAGCGCTGGGCGGCACACCTTTTCCCTCTACGGCAGCGATTATCAGCGGCTCTGGATCGGCGGCCGTCAGATCTTCGATGTCTGGCGTCAGAACTGGAATCCCTGGTTCCGGAACTTCAGCCTCGAGATGTCGCCCGGAAAGCCGCTGGCGCTGCGCTTGGAGTGGGACCGGGAGGGCGGCTACCTGGCGTTGCTGCATCGGCCGCCGCGTCCGCAGTCGGCGCGCGACAGCTTGTCTCTTTCCTCCGAGGCGGGGCGGGCGATCGACTACTACTTCATTCGCGGCCAGAGCCTGGATGGGGTGATCGCGGGCTACCGCGAGGTGACCGGCAAGGCGGTGCTGCTGCCGCGCTGGGCGTACGGGTTCTGGCAGAGCCGCGATCACTACGAGACCCAGCAGCAGCTTCTCGGCGTCGTGGAGCAGTACCGGCGGCGCGGCATTCCGCTCGACAACATCGTGCAGGACTGGCGCTACTGGAAGGATGACGCATGGGGGTCGCACGAGTTCGATCCGTCCCGCTACCCGGACCCGCGGGCCATGATCGCCAACATCCATGCGCTGCACGCGCATTTGATGATCTCGGTGTGGCCCAAGTTCTATCCGACCACGGCGAACTACAAGGCGCTGGCGGCGCAGGGCGACATGTTTCCGCTCAGCGTCAAGCTCGGCGTCAAGGACTGGGTGGGGCCGGGGTATACCTACGGGTTCTACGATCCGTTCTCGCAGGGCGCGCGGCGGCTCTACTGGCGTGAGATCGATGAGCGGCTGGCGAGCCTCGGGGTCGATGCCTGGTGGCTGGACGCCGACGAGCCGGACGTGATCTCCAACACCACGCTCGCGCAGCGGCAGGCGCTCATGTCACCGACGCCCCTCGGGCCGGGGGCCGCTCTTTTCAACGCGTACTCCCTGGAGCACGTGCGTGGGGTGTACGCGGGCAACCTCGCCGCGCGCCCGGGTACGCGAGTGTTCATTCTCTCGCGCTCCGGCTTCGCGGGACTGCAGCGCTATGGCGCGACGGTGTGGAGCGGCGATATCGCGCCGCGCTGGTCGGACCTCGAGAATCAGATCGCCGCCGGCATCGGCTTCTCGCTCTCGGGGCTGCCCAACTGGACCATGGACATCGGCGGCTACCAGCCGGAGGCGCGCTACCTCCACCCGGACCGCAAGGACCTCGCGGAATGGCGCGAGCTCAACACCCGCTGGTTCCAGTTCGGCGCCTTCTGCCCGGTGTTCCGCTCGCATGGGCAGGCGCCCCACCGCGAGATCTACAACCTGGCGCCGGCCGGCTCCCCGGTTTACGACTCGCTGCTCTATTACGACGAGCTGCGCTACCGGCTGATGCCCTACATCTACACGCTCGCCGGCGACACCTGGCTCGACGACTCGACGATCATGCGCGCGCTGGAGATGGACTTCGCGCGCGATCCCAGGGTGCGGGATATCGCCGATGAGTACATGTTCGGGCCGGCCTTCCTGGTGAGTCCGGTGTACACGTACCACGCCCGCCAGCGCGCGGTGTACCTCCCGGCAGGCACGCTCTGGTATGACTTCTACAGTGGGCGGACCTTCCAGGGCGGGCGTGAGATCTCGGCGGATGCGCCGCTCGCGCGCATGCCGCTCTTCGTGCGGGCGGGATCCATCGTGCCGGTGGGACCGGCGATCCAGTACACGGGGGAGAAGCCCGACGCGCCGATCACCCTGCTCGTGTACACGGGGGCGGATGGCGCCTTCACGCTCTACGAGGATGAAGGAACCAACACGAGCTACCAGCATGGGGCCTACAGCACCATACCGATCGTCTACCGCCAGTCGACCGGCACGCTGACCCTCGGGCGGCGCTCCGGGCAATTCCCGGGCATGCGGCCGACGCGGACCTTCCGCATCCGCTGGATCACGCCGCACTCGCGGCCCGGGGATGATTTCGGCGCGCCGCCCGACCGCAGCGTCGAGTACTCCGGCGCACCCCTCCAATTCCATTGCCAAGCCTGCAGCCGCAGGAGGAGAGCCTCATGACGTTGACAATTATCCATGCGCGGGCCCGTGCGCGGGCACTGACCGCCCTGGCCGCCGCCGCACTGACGCTGATCGCGGGCGCGAGCACTGCCGCGCCGGCGCCGCAGCGGCCGTTCCACAACTTTGGCGTGGCGATCTACATCCCGGTGGCCTCCACCCGCCAGCTGGCCGACCCCAAGGTCCTGCAGCAGCAGTTCGAGCGCATCTGGAGCCAGGTTCATTTCAACAAGGTGTATCTCGAGGAGTATCGCAGCGGGGTGTTCGCCGACCCCGCCTCGCTCGGACGGATCGCGGGCTTCTTCCGCGCTCGCGGCATCACGGTCGATGGCGGCATCACGCTCACCGCCGCCGACCAGGGCGGCCCGTTCCGCTCCTTCGATTACGAGAACCCGCAGGACGTGGCCACCGCGCAGCGCGCGGTGCGGATGGCCGCCAGTCACTTCGACACGGTGATCCTGGATGATTTCACCTTCTACAACACCCGCAGCGACGCCGACATCCGCGCCAAGGGCTCCTTGAGCTGGACCCAGTACCGGCTGAACAAGATGCGCTGGGTGGCGCAGCACCTCATCCTGGGTACGGCGCGCAGCGCCAACCCGCACGTCAAGGTGATCATCAAGTACCCGAACTGGTACGAGCACTTCCAGGGCCTGGGCTTCGACCTCGATCGCGAGGCGCAGATGTTCGACTACATCTACACCGGCACCGAGACGCGCGATCCCGTCGCGACCTATCAGCTGCTGCAGCAGTACGAGAGCTATCTGATCTACCGCTACTACTCCAACATCCGCCCTGACGGCGGCAATCTCGGCGGCTGGGTGGATACCTTCGAGACCCGTTACGCCGACCGCTACGCCGAGCAGCTCTGGGACACGATGCTCGCCAAGGCGCCCGAGATCACGCTCTTCAGCTGGAGTCAGCTCGCCTCGGCGGCGCCCGCGATTGCCGGCGAGCGGCCCTGGGCCGGTGAGCACACGAGCTTCGACTGGGACGCCATGCAGCAGGCGTTCCACGCCCCGGCGGGCAGCGAGGCGGTGGCCGGCTGGGCCGCGGTGGCCGGCTACTCGCTGGCGCAGGTCGACGGCATCGTCGGCAAGCTCGGCAAGCCCATTGGCATCGAAAGCTACAAGCCCTACCAGTCCTCCTCCGATGAGGACTTCCTGCAGAACTACCTCGGCAATATCGGATTCCCGATCGATCTGACGCCGCACTTCCCCAAGGGCGCCCCGGTGGCGCTGCTCACCGAGAATGCCGCGTTCGATCCCAACCTCGTGCACGAGATCGAAGGCAATCTCCAGGCGGGCGGCGATGTCATCATCACCTCCGGCCTGCTGCACGCGCTCGAGCACAAGGGCATCGGCAACGTGGCCGAGATCGCCTACAGCGGCCTGCCGATCGCGGCGCGCCACTACTACGGTACCTTCGGGCCGCACGGCGGCGGCGACCTCGATGTGCCCGGGCGCGCCAACGAGCCGGTGATCTTCCCGCAGATCCATTTCTACACCAACGACTCCTGGCCGCTGATCCGCGGCGAGGCCGCGGCGAATGCCGTGCCGATCCTGCTCGGGACCGGCTATGGGCGCGGCGAGCTCTACGTGCTCGACGTGCCGGCCAACATGGGCCAGCTCTATCAGCTGCCGCAGCCGGTGCTCGATGAGCTCAGAGGCTGGCTGCTGGCACGCTTTCCGCTGCGCATCGACGCTCCGGCGAAGGTCAGCCTGTTCGCCTACGATAATCGCACGCTGGTGGTCGAGTCCTACCGTGACAGCCCAACAGCGGTGCGCATCTTCGTGCAGCGCGGCGCCTCGCGGCTGGTCGACCTCGCCTCAGGAGAGTCCGTGCCGCCGGCACCCGCGGTCGCGCCCGGGCCGGCTCCCGCAGAGGCGGGCGAGAGCAGCTTCGTGGTGCAGCTGGCGGCGCACTCGTACCGGGCCTTCGCAGTGCAATGAGCAAGCCTGTTCCCAGGGCGCGCAGCCGGCTTCGCGCCGGCGTGACCATCAAGGATGTCGCACGCCTGGCCGGCGTGTCGCCGATGACGGTCTCTCGTGTCGTCAATGGCAGCGAGTATGTGAGCAACACGACCCGCGCGGCGGTGCAGCGCGCCGTGCGGGAGCTGCACTATTCGCCCAACCTGGCGGCGCGCAATCTGGCCAGCGAGCGCGGCGAGCGGCTGGGGTTGCTCTACGGCAATCCGAGCTCAGCGTACTTGAGCGAGTTCCTGGTCGGAGCGCTCGAGGCGGCGACCCGGCACGGCGTGCAGCTGGTCCTGGAGAAGTGCGAGCCGACTCCGGTCGCCTCGCGCCGGGCGGTGCGGCGGCTCCTTGCCGGGGCGGTCGTGGGCGCGCTCCTGCCGCCGCCGCTGTGCGAGTCTGCCGCGGTGCGCGCGGAGCTCGGCGCCGCCCGTCTGCCCGTGGTCACGGTCGCGGCGGGCCGCCCGCCGGCCGAGTCGATGTGCGTGCGCATCGATGACTACGCGGCGGCACTCGAGATGACCCGTTATCTTCTCAGTCTCGGCCACGAGCGCCTCGCCTTCATCAAGGGCCATCCCAACCAGAGCGCGAGCGAGGAGCGCTGGCTCGGGTTCAACGCGGCGCTGGAGGAGGCGGCCCGCGGCAAGCGCGGCGGGCAGCCCGCGCCGCGCATGGAGCAGGGGTTCTTCAGCTTCCGCTCGGGCCTGGATGCGGCGCGGAAGCTCCTCGCCGCCCATCCGGCGCCCACCGCCATCTTCGCCAGCAACGATGACATGGCGGCCGCGGTCATCGCCGAGGCGCAGCGCCGCGGACTCGATGTGCCGCGCGACCTCACGGTGGTCGGCTTCGACGACACGCTCATCGCCTCCACCATCTGGCCGGAGCTCACCACCATCCAACAGCCGATAGCCCGCATGGCGGCGGAGGCCGTCGACATGCTGGTGGCCGAGGTACGGGGTCGAGCCGCCGGCGAGCGGCCGCGCCCCGATGCGCGGAGGGTTCCCGGTGTCTTGCCGACGCGTGCCGCCGGATCCCAGGCGAGCGCCGCCGCCACCGATGCCCAGCGGAACGGCCCACTGCACCGTCTCATTCCGCACGTCCTCATAACGCGTGAATCCGCGGCCGCGCCAAAGCCTGCGCGGCAGACTTGACAGCGTGGTGCCGGTGAGTCAGGATGGTAACGCTACCATTGAAACGCCCGTGAGCGCCGGGGGAGGCGCTTCCATGCTCGATTCCCTACCGCGAGACTGGCGCCAGGCGACCTTGCTCGGGCGCCTCCTCACCCGCGAGGGCCCGACGCCGATCCTCATCCGCGGCGGACGGGTGCTGGATGTTGCCGCCTTCGCGGCCACGACCTCGGAGTTCATCGCCCGCTGGCGAGGCGAGGCGGTCATCCCCGGCAAGGATCTGGGCGACCTCGAGGCGATGCGGCTCGAGCCTGCCTGGGAACGCAAAGAGGGGCAGGCGGGGGCCACCCTGCTGTCGCCCGTGGATCTGCAGTGCCTCAAAGCCTGCGGAGTGACCTTCGCGGTGTCTGCCCTCGAGCGGGTGATCGAGGAGCGCGCGCGAGGCGAGCTCGCCGCGGCGCAGAGCGTCCGCACGGCACTGGAGCAGCGTGTTGGGACGCAGATCGGCGCGGTGCGGCCCGGCTCGCCGGAGGCTGCGCGCCTGAAGGAGGCGCTGCTCGCGGCGGGACTCTGGTCGCAGTACCTGGAGGTCGCCATCGGTCCCGATGCGGAGGTCTTCACCAAGGGGCCGGTGCTGTCGTCGGTCGGCTGGGGCGAGTGGATCGGTGTGCGCTCGGATTCCAGGTGGAACAACCCGGAGCCCGAGATCGTACTCGTCTGCGATCCGGCGGGCCGCGCCGTCGGGGCGGCACTCGGCAACGACGTCAACCTGCGCGACATCGAGGGCCGTAGCGCCTTGCTTCTCGGCAAGGCGAAGGACAACAACGCCTCGTGCGCCATCGGCCCCCTCATCCGCCTCTTCGATGGTGGCTTCACTCTGGACCACGTGCGCACGGCGGAAGTGACGCTGCAGGTGCGCGGCGAGGAGGGCTATGCGCTCGCGGGCTCGAGCTCCATGCGGCACATCAGCCGCGATCCGCTGGAGCTCATCGGTCAGACCATCGGCCGCCATCATCAGTATCCGGACGGGTTTGCACTTTTTCTCGGCACCATGTTCGCGCCGGTCGAGGACCGCGATACGCCGGGCTCGGGCTTCACCCATCGGCGCGGCGATCTGGTGCGGATCTCGAGCGAGCGGCTGGGGACGCTGCTGAACCGCATCACCCATTGCGAGCACGCGCCCCCCTGGACGCTCGGCATCGCCGCGCTGATGCGCAACCTCGCTGCCCGCGGCCTGCTGCGGCCCAATGAATAAGCGCGCATACTTCAGAATCTGTTCCGCCCACGACTGCTTCGTGGATGCGGGTTGACGAAGACTTAACTCGAGATCGAGGGGGTTTCAAAAATGAGCAGCAAGGGCAATCCGGGACTGGTGGCGGCGCTCACGGTCGCGGCAACTTTGGGAGGACTGCTGTTCGGCTACGATACGGCGGTGATCTCCGGCGTGACCGATGCGATCACCCACAACTTCGTGCTGCCGTGGCACCTCTCGGAGTCGGACGCGAACATCCTCTCCGGACTCGCGATCTCGATGGCGCTCCTCGGTTGCGTCATCGGCGCGGGCCTCGCCGGCCCGATCTCCACCCGGATCGGCCGCAAGGGCGGGCTCATCATCGCCGGAGTGCTGTTCTTCCTCTCGTCCCTGGGCGCCGCCTACCCCGAGTTCTTCTGGAGCATCTTCGGCGCCACCGGCTATCACGCCCTGCCGGCCTTCCTCGGCTATCGCCTGGTCGCGGGCATGGCCATCGGCATGGCCTCCATGCTGGCGCCCATGTACATCGCGGAAGTGGCTCCGCCCGCCTCGCGCGGCATGCTGGTGACCTTCCAGCAGATCGCGATCGTGGTTGGCATCACCCTGGTCTACTTCGTCAACTGGGCGATCCAGTCGGGCCACACCCGCGAGTACCTGATGACGACGGCATGGCGGCACATGCTGGCCTCCGCGGCGATTCCCGCGGCGCTGCTCATATTCTTCATGTTTCTGGTGCCGGAGACGCCGCGCTTCATGGTGCTGAAGGACCGCGACACGGACGCGCTGGCGCTGCTGAAGCGCCTGGTCGGGGAGGGGGAGGCGCAGTCGACCCTGCAGCAGATCAAGGCCACTTTGGTCGTGCACACCCGGCCGCTCCTGAGCTTCGGCTGGCTGGTGCTGATCGTCGGCATCCTGCTCTCGGTCTTCCAGCAGGTCGTCGGCATCAACGCCGTGCTCTACTACGCCCCGCACATGTTCGAGAACATGGGCGCCTCGACCACCCAGGCGCTGTGGGATTCGGCGATCTACAGCGGCGTGACCATGACTGTCTTCACGCTGATCGCCACCTTCACGGTGGACCGGATCGGGCGCAAGCCGCTGCTCGTCGCGGGCGCTTTGATCATGGCGGTGGCCATGATCTTCCTCGGGATCCTCTTCGATCGGCATCTGGCCGCCGCGACTGCCGGGCAGGCCGGCGGCTCGGCCGGATCCTCCTACATCGCCCTGGGGGCGGTGGTCGTCTACATCCTCGGGTTCTCGTTCTCCTGGGGACCGGTGGTGTGGGTGATGCTGTCGGAGATCTTCCCCAACTCCATCCGCGGCAAGGCGATGTCCATCGCCGTGGCGGCGCAGTGGATCATGAATTTCGTGGTGTCGACGACCTTCCCCATCATGGACGGCAACAGCTACCTCAACGCCCAATTCAACCACGGCTTCGCTTATTGGGTGTACGGCGCCTGCGCGGTGCTCGCAGCGCTCTTCGTCATCCGCTTCGTGCCGGAGACCAAGGGTCGCCCGCTCGAATCCATCCAGGAGCTCTGGCACCCGGGCGGATCCGATGCGCGTCTCGTCTCCCCGCCGGCAGCGGGACAGTAAGTGCAGCAGGCATTGCGTGACGGGCGCCACGAAACGCTGGCGCTTGCCGATGGCGACCTGGCGCTGGAGCTGCTGCCCGAGCTCGGCGCCGCGCTCGCGACGCTGAGGTATCAGGGACGCGATGTGCTGCGGCCGACGCCGGCCGGTGCGACCGATCCGTTCGAGACGGCGGCGTTCGCCCTCGTGCCGTTCGCCAACCGCATCGCCGACGGACGTTTTCGCGTGGGCGATCGCGAGGTCAGTATCCCGCGAAACGCGCCAGACCAGGCGCATCCGCTGCATGGCCACGCCTGGCGCAAGCCCTGGCGCGTCGAATCGGCGGCCCGGGAGAGCGCGGTCCTCTCCTTCGAGCATCCCCCCGACAGCTGGCCTTGGTGCTACAGCGTCACGCAGATCCTGACACTGCGCAGCGACAGCCTCGAGGTGTCTCTCTCGCTCGAGAACCGCGACTCGACGCCGATGCCCGCGGGGCTCGGCTGGCACCCCTACTTCCACAAGGGGCCGGGGGCGGCGCTCAAGGCCCATCTGGAAGGGGTGTGGCTCACGGACGAGGAGTACCTGCCCGTGCGGCTCGCGCACGGCACGCGGTTCGGGCAATGGGGCCGCGGCGAAGGGCTGGACCGGCCGGAGCTGATCGATAACTGCCATACCGGCTGGCCCGGCGTAGCCGAGATCCTGCTGCCCGAGCCGCGGCTTCGTCTCGCGCTGACGGCGAGCCGCGCGCTGCACTGGCTGCACATCTACAGCCCCCCCGGCAAGGACTTCTTCTGCGTCGAGCCGGTGAGCCAGATGCCGAACGCGGTCAACCGCTCGGCGCCGCCGGCGATCACCGGCCAAAAGCTGCTCGCGCCGGGAGAGCGCTTCGATGCCCGGGTGACGCTGAGCGTGGTCAACTCCGACAATTGAGACGGATGCGGGATGGATAGCATCAACAGGCCAAGGGCCTCTTCCCAGAGGGCGTGATCGTGGATGCGGAACACGTCTGCAAAGTGGGCGCTGAGCTCGGCGAGGGCCCGGTGTGGGTCGAGCGCGAGTCGGCACTCTGGTTCGTCGACATCAAGGCGCGGCGCGCGCACCGCTGGCATCCGGGCAAGCGCGAGCACCGCTTCTGGGCCGCGCCGGAACAGCCGGGATTCCTGGCGCCGCTGCGCGGCGGCGGCTTCGTCGTGGGCCTCAAGACCGGGCTGCACCGCTTCGATCCCCAGGCAGGCGAGTTCGTTCATCTGGCGCACGTCGAGCCCGACCTTCCTGCCAACCGCCTGAATGATGGAAGTGTCAGCCCGGAGGGGGAGCTGTGGTTCGGCTCGATGCATGATGCGGAAGCCGAGCCGAGCGGTGCCCTGTACCGCCTGGATGCACACGGCCGGTGCGTGTGCCTCGAGAGGGGCTACGTCATCACGAATGGTCCAGCGTTCAGCCCCGACGGCCGCGTGTTCTATCACACCGATACGTCACGTCGGACTGTCTATGCCTTCGACCGGACCGAGCCGCACACCCTGACGCGTAAGCGCGTGTTCGTGCGGATCGAGGAGGGCGCCGGCTGGCCCGATGGCACCACCGTGGATCAGGTAGGCTGCGTGTGGATCGCCCTCTGGGGTGGGTGGGGCGTGCGCCGCTACTCGCCCGAGGGCAAGCTCCTCGCAACCGTGCGTCTGCCGTGCGCCAATGTCACCAAGATCGCCTTCGGGGGTCCGGATCTGCGCACGGCCTATGTCACCACCGCGTGCAAGGGCATGACGCAGGCGGAGCGCGCGGCGCAGCCTCTTGCGGGCGATCTCTTCAGCTTCGCGGCGCCGGCGCCGGGACTGCGGCCGGTGGAAGCGCATATCGTTCCCCCACCCTGAGATGATAGAGGGAGCGACGGCAGATGGCGGCGATCTATCCTGACTTGAAGGGCCAGGTCGTGCTGGTCACGGGCGGCGGCTCGGGCATCGGCGAAGCGATCGTGCGCCAGTTCGCAGCGCAGCAGGCCAAGGTTGCCTTCATCGACATCGCCGTGGACCCCTCGCGCGCGCTGGCGAAGGAGCTCGCCGCCGCTGGCGCGGAGGTGCACTTCGAGCCGTGCGACCTCACGGACATCCCCGCAGTCCAGCGCTCCGTGGCGGCGATCCGCAAGTCCCTCGGGCAGATCCAGGTGCTGGTCAACAACGCTGCGCACGATGAGCGCCATCCGACCGAAGAGGTGACGGAAGCGATCTGGGACAGCCGCATCGCCGTCAATCTCAAGCACCAGTTCTTCTGCGCGCAGGCGGTGATCCCGGACATGAAGGCCTTGGGCAAGGGGTCCATCATCAACCTGGGATCGATCTCGTGGATCATCGGTCAGGGAGGGATGGCAGGCTACACGGCGTCAAAATCGGCCGTGTTAGGTCTGACGCGCTCTCTGGCGCGTGACTTCGGCGTGTTTGGTATACGCGTCAACGCCGTCGCTCCAGGCTGGATCATGACGAAGCGTCAGCTCGAGAAGTGGGTGACGCCGGAGGGAGAATCCGAAATCGTGGCCCGGCAGTGTTTGAAGCGGAAGATCGAGCCGTCAGAGGTGGCGAAGGTCATCGTCTTCCTCGCCTCGGAGGAGGCGAGCGCGGTGACGAATCAGCACTATGTCGTGGATGGCGGGTGGGTGTAGGCAGACGACTAGTGAATGAAATTCGCGATGGCGAACACGAGTCCTGCGGTCGCGATCGTCGTGCCGACTGCCCATTGAATAATCGAGGCTTTGAGGTCGCTTACGTCGGCCTTGGTCGCCAGATGGGGTGTCTGCGCTTTGATGCCGGAGAGGTCGTTCTCAACCTCGCCCAGCCGCTTCAAGATATCGTCCATCTTTCCTCTGCCATTGTTGGCTGCGCCCCGCCCTCGCTGCCAAAGCATCAGCTACGCTCACAGAATGGCTGGCGGCGCAAGCAGGGTCAAGGCGATTTGATTGCGTGTTCAGGCAATTTTGCGCCATACTGAGCTGAGTCATGGCCTTCCTCATCCAGCAGATCAGCTCGATTACCTGCCCGGCTTTCGCCTGAAAGCCGGGGCTGTCGTGCGCTCGATCGAGGTGAGAATGCGATGAGGACTCCTTCCCATGACTCCAGAAGAAGCAATATTAGAAGGGACGGCAACGCAGGCGCTTTGCCTGCGCGTCAGTGCTGAAGCCGATCCGGGTGCGCTTGCACGCGTCCTGAGCTGTTTCCAGACCCTCAACGTCGTACCACGCCGCGTCGTCGCGGAGCACGGCACGACGGGTACGTTGTACATCCGGATCGACGTCACTGGGCTCACCGAGAGGCATCTCTCGATCATCGCCGCCAAGGTGGGGCAGGTGCCCTGTGTGGGAAACGCTTACTGGCACCGTCTCTAAACGAAGCCTCGAACCGTGAAAGCCCTCATCATTGGCAGTGGCCTGATCGGCATTACATCCGCCTACTTCCTGTCGCGCTGCGGTTGGGAGGTCACCGTCCTCGACCGTCAGGAGGGTCCGGGTCTGGAGACGAGCTTCGCCAACGGGTCGCTCCTGACACCCAGCATGCCGGAGCCCTGGAACGCGCCGGGGAGCTGGCGGGTCCTGCTCGCTTCCATCGGACGCGCCGACTCGCCGCTCAAGCTGCGTTTGGGGGCTCTACCGCATCTGGGCCGCTGGGGGATCGAGTTCTTGCGCAACTCGAGTCCGGAGAACTACGAGCGCAATACCCTCAAGAACCTGAATCTCGCGCTCCATTCGCTCGCGGTCTTGCGCAGCCTGCGCCAGGAAACGGGGATTCAATATGGTTGTGCATCGCACGGGTCGCTGCGGGTCATTCGCGATCCTGCCGCCCTCGAGCGGGCGCTCGCGTGGGGGGATAGGCTGCGGGCGGCGAACGGACCGGCCTTCCGGCGCTTGACGCCCGACGAGATCGTAGCCATGGAACCCGCACTGGCGCCGATCGGCGGTCAGCTCGCAGGCGGCATTCATTATCCTGCCGATGAGATCGGCAACGCCTACGAATTCTGTGTGGGCCTCGCGGACCAGGCCCGCCGAAGCGGTGTGGACTTCCGCTTCCGCACGCCCGTCAGCACGATCGAAGTCCGTCAGGGCAACGTCACCGCAGTGTTGAGCGGGGAGACCCGTTTCACCGCCGACCGTTATATCGTCGCTGCCGGCAGCTACAGCCCGCTCCTTCTGAAACAACTCGGGCTCAACCTTCCTATCAGGCCCGCCAAGGGCTACTCGCTCACTTTCGAGAATCCTCGGCTCGAGCGCCAGTTCAAGCTGCCTATCAACGACGATGACTTTCACGCCGTGGTGGTTCCCCTCGAAGGAGCCATCCGCGTGGCGGGAACTGCCGAGTTCGCGGGTTACGACCTGTCGCTGCCTGAGAGTCGGATCCGGAACCTCATGAACCTCGTCCGCCAGGTGTTGCCGCGGGCAGGGCTCACGCGAGCGCAGGCGAAGCCCTGGTGCGGCCTGCGCCCGATGACCGTCGATGGCGTGCCGATCATCGGACCGACTCCGCTAGGCAATCTCTGGCTCAATACCGGGCACGGACACCTCGGGTGGACCCTGGCGGCGGGATCAGGGCAACTCCTGTCGGATCTGCTGACGGGAGGCTCGCCCCGAGTCAACTCCGGGGAGTACGCCCTCGCGAGGTTCAACCGGGCCGGGTGAGGGGCGTTGTCAGTCGCGGCCAACACCAGACCCCTGGTCATGCCGGCAATCCTGTAGAGTCAGCGCTCGGTCAACGCCTGAGTTGGGCTGGGCCGTCCTCGGGACCACTGGACGCCGGGGGGCGGAAGATTCATCCTTCCGCTTTGGCGGCCTGAGGGCCGATTCGACCCAGAAGACACAAGGGGTAGCTCGTGCAAAGAGACATCCGGGACACCGCGCTTTATCGGGAAACCGAGGCCCTGTACAGGACGTTCCGCCGGCCGGGCAGCGGGCTCATCGCGGATGCCGCGGAGATCTCGGCGCATGGCAGCCGGGTGGTGTTCACGGGCACGCTGGTCGACTCCGGGAACGAGGCAGTTTCGCGCATTTGCGTAACGGACCTGACGAGCGGTGACACCCGGGTTCTGACCTTCGGTCCCAATACCGACCGCGCCCCCAAGCTCTCCCCAGACGGGCGGCAGATCGCCTTCCTCTCGGACCGGCGCAAGGCGGGCGACTTCCAGCTCTACCTCCTGGATGGCGAGACCGGGGAGTGCCGCGCCACGCCCCCGGTCGATGGCTGGGTGGAGTACCTTCAGTGGTCGCCCAACGGCCGCCGAATCCTGCTCAGCGTCGCCGGGCACGGAGCGGATGTCTCCGGCGCACAGGGCGCCGCGACGAGCAAAACGGCCGCTCAGGACCTGCCGGCCTGGCTGCCGGCTGTCGACACGGGAGAGGAAGCCTACCGCTGGCGGCGGGCCTGGGTGTATGACCTGGAGGAAAACCGCGTCAGCCACTTCAGTCCGGCGAACAGCAACATCTGGGAGGCCGCCTGGTGTGGCAATGACGCCGTCGCGGCGGTCGTCTCCCCTGGGCCCAGCGAGGGTCTTTGGTATACCGCCCGCCTGGCGGTCATTGCGACAGAGGGCGGCGCCAGCCGTGACATTTTCGTGCCGCAGGATCAGCTGGGCTGGCCGAGCGGCTCGCCGTCCGGCCGCCACGTTGCTGTGGTCGAGGCGCTCTGCAGCGACCGCTGGATCGTGGCAGGGGACCTCAGGCTGATCGACACGCAGACCGGCGAGGTCCGCAAGATCGCCACCCGCGGAATCGACGTCACTCACACGGAGTGGCGCTCCGACCGGCATCTGCTGCTCGCCGGTCACCGCGGTTTCGAGACGGTCATCGCGCTATACGACGTGCAGCGGGGTGAGCTCAAGGAGCTCTGGCAGAGCGAGGAGATCACCACCAGCGGCTTCTACACGCAGGTCGCGGGCTTTGGTGAGGCAGGCGATTGTGCACTGGTAGGTGAGGGCTTCAAACGCGCGCCAGAGATCGCCGTCATTCGCCACGGCAGATACCAAACCATCAAGTCCTTCGACCCCCGCGCAGACGAGGAGCTTTCCGTCCTCGGCGGCGTGGAGACGGTAAAGTGGCACGCCTCCGATGGACTGGAGATCCAGGGACTGCTGCTGAAGCCCGCCGGCCGCGCGCCCCATCCCGTCATTCTGAACGTGCATGGCGGCCCCGTATGGCATTACCGGCCCTTTTGGCTGGGCCGCAGGAGCATCGGGACCCTGATGCTGCTGAGGCGGGGCTACGCCGTTTTCCTGCCCAACCCTAGGGGCAGCACCGGGCGGGGACAGGAGTTCGTACAGCCCGTGCTCGGAGACATGGGGGGAGCCGATACCTACGACTATCTTTCCGGACTCGATCATCTGGTGGCGCGCGGTATCGCCGATCCTGCGCGGCTTGGCGTCACCGGAGGCAGCTACGGCGGCTACATGACGGCCTGGCTGATCACCCAGGACGCGCGCTTCGGGGCCGCGGTCGCCGTCTCACCCGTCACCAACCAGGTGACGGAGCATCTGGTCTCCAACATCGGGCATTTCGTGTCGCTCTTCCTCAAGGACACCTACGCCAACCCCGGCGGCAAGTATTTCGAGCGCAGCCCGATCATGCACGCGCACAAGACGAAAACCCCGACGCTGTCCACGTGTGGTGCGCTCGACCGCTGCACGCCGCCGGAAGAGGCCGTGCAGTTCCACAACGCCTTGCTCGAGAATGGGGTGAAGTCGGTGTTGGTGACTTACCCGCAGGAAGGACATGGTGTGCGCAAGTGGCCGGCGACAGTGGATTTTGCGGCGCGGATGGTGGGGTGGTTCGAGGAGCATATACCGGCCGCGCGGAGCCGATGAGCGACCGCCTGCTACGTCGCTAGGCGACATCGAGGAAGCGCAGCGCTTCGTCTCGTGCGATTTCCCGGAGTTGGGTCTGGCTTGCCGTGGTCTGCGCCTCATCCAGCTGAAGGGTCAGCTCAATGACAGCCCGAGGCATCCCGCCAATGCGCCCACAACTCGTGGCCCGGACCTTCGCTACGAAGGGACCACTGCGATCCTTTCGTTTGACGCTTTCGACGGTGATGTGCATGGGTTCCATCTGTAGCCTCCGCGCGGACGCCCCGAATAACTGATAGCTTAGGAATTCTCGCGGCCAATGTCACGCAACGTGATAGTGGAAGACGACACACGAGCTCGGAAGGTTTTCATGTCATTCGCGATGTGAGCGCTTGGCAAAGGCCAGAGGCATCACCTCTCTCAGCGCAGAGCCCGCGGACACGACATGCTTTTCGACGGTCCGCGGCATAATACCGAATGCGCTCGCGATTTCGTCGTGGCTGTACCCTATGCGTTGCGCAATAAAGATCCAGCACATCCGCTCGCTAACGGTGCTCAGGGCATCTATTACCCTATCGAGCTCCTGCTCGGCGGCAAATATGCGCTCGTGGCTCGCCGCGGGACTGATCAGCATGTCCCGCCTGTCGAGCTCGTCGGTGCTCTCAAATGAGAAGGGAGCCGACAGCGTGCGATGGAAGTAATTGATCGAAAGGTTTATGACGATGCGTCGCAGCAAAGCGTCCGCATTCTTGACTCTAGTGGACTGCTGGTATTCAAAAAAGCGCAAATGCGCCTCTTGAACCAAGTCCCTGGCGTCCTCGTGAGAGCAGCCGCGCATCCGACAGATCTCGATGAGACGCGCGTAACGCGCTGAAAGCCGCGTCATCGTTACACGGTGGCGTCGTCGTCACGCCTCGAGACCTCGCGAGGGTGGAATCCGAGTGACTCATGCATCTGTTGCCAATAGTTGGCGCATTTGCATCCACGAGATGGTTGGTCGCGGTCACAGCGCTAGTTGGCGGGCCGCGTGACGTGCGCGGCACTTTAGTCGCACCAGTGGGAAGAATCGAGAGAAATAATCTACTGGGTGGCGCTGGTCCGTGGAGCCAGGCGTGGCGCTGCCAGACGTTGGGCACACCCGTCGTCAGACTATGCTACTGGTCGATGAGGGGTTTTGCCGTCTGTGGTGTCGCTGCGTTGAATGACGTCGGAGCAAATGTACTACTCTGAGAAGTACGCCTCAAAACACTACGTATAACTAACGCGGACATAGCGTGCTTCGAGCCCGTAGCCTCTGCACCGCAGCAGGGGTGTATATGGAGTACGCCTAGATCACGCGTGGAAATTTTCGGCCACATTGATCCCGACGAGTTCGGGCATGTGACACTAAGGAATCGTGAGGCGCCGTTAGACATACACGGTCGGAGAATCTGAGATGACTCCCATCGCCGTGTTCATGTCATTCGAACTTCTGAGGGGCAAAGCCAATGGGTATTCATGTTTTCTTCGGGAGCGCTCTCATGTTGCCGAGGAGACTCGATAGGGGGTCGCTCGACGAGCATCTCAAAGCAGTGAGCTTTTCCCGCCGGTCCCGTCGATTTTGCGTTACGGTCAAAGCTACGCTCGGAGACAATGTACCCAGGGGGTGCAGGGTCCCGTCGCGCATCATTAGTGCGGACAATGGGGCCAAAATAAGAATAAGGAGGGGGCTGGAGCACCTAGGGATTGCGCGGGTCTCGCGTTGCTTCAGAGAGCTGGGAAAGGAGTCCTGTACGCGGCGAATTGTAAAAATTATGCGGTTTGTCCCGCCTGGCCTCCTCAGGAATCCTGCGTTCGCCCCCCCATTTCCTGTCGCAAGGCGCTCTACGCTAGTAGCGGACTCGGTTTTTCGGGTGGCCTGACGTGTCCAGGTCATCCAACAGCCGGTTCGTCGCTGCAATGGCCCTTCGATACGGACGTGGATTACGTCGATTTCTGTCAGTCCACCTGCGCAATGCCCAGGACGTGCCGGATTTGGCGCAAGAGGTCTATCTGAGGTTATTGCGCGTAGATCATCATGAGGCCATCCGGAACCCCGAGGCATACCTGTTCACTGTTGCAGGCCACGTGGTGCGCCAGCATCTGCTGCGCCAAGCCACGGATACGGCCTTCACCGACATCACCGAAGCGGTACCAGAGCTGGCGTTGCCGGCCGGCGAAGAGCCATCGGCGAAGGTGGAGAATTCACAGAGGGTTGAGCAGTTTCAAAAGGAGATCCTGGACCGACTACCCCCTCGTGTGGGGGCGGCGCTTGTTCTGCACCGAATTCGGGGCTATTCCGTGCAGGAAACCGCCAGCCGAATGGGTGTGACACGCGAAACTGTGAAGTGGTACTTGGCCGAGGCGGCACGGCGCTGCCGCAAAACAGAGTGCGGTGGCGGGCACAGCGGGTAGGGCGAGACTATGGACAACCGCTCCTCGAATCTGCATCAAGACTCCGTAACGCAAGCGTCCGAATTCTTTGTTGAATTCCGCGCCGGTGATGGAACGCCTGCGATACGTGCGCGGTTCGAGAAATGGCTGCGCAGCTCTCCGGAGAATGTGAAGGCCTACCTTGAAATTGCTGCGGGCTGGTCTGAGCTACCGACTGCGGATCCAGAAGACCGAATTGATACTGAGGTGCTCTTGGCGGCAGCGCGGACCGCCAAAGATGAAAACGTCGTACACCTACAATCGGGCAAGGCAGACGTCGCGCGCCAATTCATCGGGCCTCGCATGAGGCTCTGGGCGCTTACCGGATCCCTGGCGTTGCTGCTAATCGCTCTAGCTAGCACGGGTATCTGGACGATTATCCAGGGCGGGCGCACCTACGAAACGGGAGTCGGTGAGCAGCGTACGCTTATTCTCGCGGACGGCTCAACGGTCGTCCTCAACGCGCTCACGGTCGTGAGCGTGCACATGACCAAGGGAACTCGCGAGGTCACGCTCGCTCGCGGCCAGGCGTACTTCCACGATACGGCCGAACCGGCCCGCCCATTCATTGTGCATGCCGGTAGGAGCTCCATGCGTGCGATAGGCACAGAATTCGATGTGGAGGAAGAGGCCGATCGAACTGTGCTGACGGTGCTCGCGGGCCAAGTGGCGGTGGCGAAGCTTGCCTGGATCGACAGTGTCGAGCGTCGCGAGCTCCTCCAGGAGCTTGCACAACCGGTGAACAAGCTTAAGGCAGTCCTGGTCTCCGCGGGCCAGCAGGTCACCGTTCTGGCACAGCAAATCCCTGCGCCGAGCGCGGTCGATGTAACCGCCGTGACGGCGTGGAGAGAACAGCGTCTCGTGTTCGATGGTACACCGCTTGTGCAAGTCGCCAAGCAGTTCAATCTATATAGCAAGCGCCGCCTCGTGATCGGGGATCAGTCTTTGCGGCACATCGGCGTCAGCGGCGAATACTCCGCCTCCGACCCCGCTGCATTGATCGGATTTCTGCGCTCTCAGCCAACACTGCAGGTAGTAGAATCTAGCGACGAGTTCATTGTCATCAGAAAATAGCGTAGGTCGGGCACCCCCCATTCTTGGCCTTAGATCACTCTACAAGAATGAAAACCTGCCACATCGCGCGGCAGCGATTCAGAGCATCTTATAAGGCGGGGGAACCGAAATGCGCACGGCGGGTATTGCGGCAGGCGTTTGCCTGTCCATGATTGGGTCTTGTTTCGCGCAGACTTCGACGGCGGCCATGACCCGCATCGAAACGCAAATCCCACCGCAGCGCCTTGTCGATGCACTGCGGCAATTCGCAAAGCTTGAGCATATACACCTCCTGTATTTGACGGCTGACGTCAAGAATCTAAGCACGCCCGGTGCATCGGGATATTTGACGGCCGACGAAACCCTGAGTCGCCTACTGGATGGCACGGGTTTGAAATACCGTTACGTGGGTGGCGAAACGGTGAGCATTATCCATGCCCGCGATGCGGTAGGTAGCCCGCAGAACAAATCAGGTAGCGAGAAACCCCTCCACCAACCACGGCAAATTCATGATCCGGAAACTCCGCCCTCAGATAGCCCCATGGACCCGGAAAAAGCACCAGTGCCTCCAAGGAGGGCGCTTACTAAAACGAATTTGACCGCAGCATTGCTGCACGAGGTCATCGTCACCGCCCAAAAATACCGCCAGAGCGCATTCGACGTGCCGATCAGCCTAAACGTCATTAGTGGCACGGAGCTTCTGGCGTATGGCATCACTGACCTGAGCAGCCTGCAGTACGACGTGCCCGGCTTGTATATGAATAGCAGCGGATACAGTCAGTCCGTCTACATCCGCGGCGTAGCCAATGATAGCGGCAATGGCGCTGTGGTTGGTCAGTATATCGACGAAGCGGACATAACTGCGGAGGGCACGGCCGGCCAGGCAGGGTTGGCCACGGGGGATGCTGGGCTATACGACCTAAATAGAGTGGAGGTTCTCAAAGGCCCGCAGGGAACTCTCTACGGTGACGGCTCGCTGGGAGGCGTCATTCGTTACATTACCAACAGGCCAGTGCTCAATACATTTGAAATGAGCGCTGATGTAGCCGAAATGCTCACAGAGCATGGCTCTCCGAGCCAGCGTATTGAGATGATGCTCAATACGCCGGTCATCGAGGGATTATTGGGGCTTCGCGTCGCGAGCATATTGGAGCATGACGGCGGGTGGGTGGATGA
>DASYGA010000453.1:0-3613 GCA_036000265.1 Steroidobacteraceae bacterium
AATCAACGACCCGCCGCATCGGCGCAGTGGAGCGGGGCCGATACCAGATCTCCTGGATGTAGCGCGCGTGATCCTGCACGCCGCACTGGATGACGATGTCGATGAGGCGCCGCAAGAGGCTGCGGATATCCCGCCGGGCGAGCTGCCGGCCGCCTTCGCTCTGCTTGACCAGCAGCACCAACTGCTCGAAGGCCAGCGCGGCGCTCGAGGCATGTACGCTGGTGATGGATCCGGGGTGTCCGGAGTTGACATTGCGCAGGTAATCGAATGCCTCCTCGGCACGCAGCTCCGCCAGGAGAATGCGATCGGGCTTCATCCGGAGGGTCGCCTCGAGCAGCTGCTTGGGGGTGACCCGGGCCAGCCCCTGGTCGTCCTTGCTGTAGAAGAGCCGCACGTGGTTGGGATGCGAGTCGAGCACCAGCTCCGGTGCGTCCTCTATGGTGACCAGCCGCTCGTGCGCCGGGATCTCCCGGATCAGCGCCTTGGTCCAGGTGGTCTTGCCCGAGCCGGTGGGGCCCGAGACCAGGATGTTGCGCCGGCTGCGCACCGCCAGGCGCATGAAGGCCTCATGCCGGCGCGCCGCGAGCAGCGCGCGCAGCTCCGTCTCCACTTCCTCCGGGCCGTCGCCCGCCGCACGGGTTCGAGCGAAAATCCCGCGCCGCGCGAGCTCCCCGACGGACCAGACTTCCTGAGAGGGACGCCGGATGTTGATCGCGACGCACCCCTGAGTCGTCGCCGGCGGTATGGCGATCTGCACGCGCTCGCCGCTGGGGAGCGATGCGGACAGGAGCGGCGAGGTCTCGTCGATGCGCTGCCGGCTGAAGTTCGCCACGAGCTTGGCGAAGCGGCGGCACCAGTCGAGGTCGGCGTAAGCGGCGGGTGTGTGCTGCCAGCCGTGGCCGGTTTCCAGAAAGATCTCCGAGGGACGGTTGATGCAGATCTCCATCACATCCGGACGCGAGAGCAACGGCCGCAGCGGCCGGAGCACCAGCTCCAGCGCCGAGGCATACTCGACGACGCTAGCGGGGCTCGAGCTCATAGACGGCTCTGAAATCGACATCCCGGGCCACCAGCACTTGAATGCGCGCGCCATTACGGACGCGGATCGTGGGCGGGATGTTCACGGTGCTGCGCAGAATCTCGGTCAGCACGTCCTCCGATGCCGTGGGGTCCAGAACCACCGTGCCGCCCCGGGACGAAGACTGCACCTCGGACTGCACGACGCCATCGATGGTGGAGACGAGTGCCGCCGCGCCGAAGCGCTGCCAGAAATGGCGGTTGACCTTTCCTTCCAGTCCCGATCGGCCGAGCGCGTCGGTGCCCGGCGAGTCGAGCTGCACGACCACACCCGCAGGAGTACGCGCCTCCGTCCAGACGACGAACACGCGTGCCTCACCCTGTCGAACTTCGCCGCGGGTCTCGCCGATCAGCTTGGTGCCGCGCTCCAGCAACACAACCGTTCCGTCTGCGCCAAATGTGTCGGTGGCAGTGACGCAGGTCGTCATGCCCGGGAGCGTCGACTCGATCGCCGTCTCCAGCGTGCAATCGATGAACGTGCCTCTCGGCAGCAGCAGGCGCTGGGTCGGAAGGAGCTGCGCCCGCGTGGCCTTCAGCACGCTCGGCTGCAACAAAGTGTCCAGCACGCTTTCGCTCGTGCTCCGGGACGGGGGGCTTTCTCTCGATTCCAGCGCAGGCGGGGGCGACCTCGCTGGTACGCTCAGGCCCGCCCCGGCCGCGCCGGAAGACGGAAGTCCCTCCTGACCCGCAAACACTTCGCCGGACAGGCGGCGCTCGCGGGCGAGTTCCCGGGGCGAGGGCCGCGAAGGAGCCCCGTAGCCGCGAGCCAGCTCACCGGGCGAACGCGCGAGTGGAGGCTCGAGCAGCGCTCGGATCGGGAGGGCCATCACCGGTGGACTGGGCCCCGCGGCGGACGTGGACGATGAGTCGCTTGCCGGCAAGGAGGCCGCCCTCATCGCTGCCGCGCCAGCTGCCGCATCGGCTGGCCGGCCGATCGGCCCCAGGGGCGGCAGCGTCATCCCCGCACCGGCAGCTTCCGGCAACGAGAGTTGCGCCGGCCTGTGCACCGCAGCCGGGCGCGAGAGCGCCTTGCCGTAATACCAGGCCAACATCCCGGCTCCCACTGAGGTCATCAACCCGGCTGCGAGGAGGCTGCTCATTCTGGACTGCAGCGAACGGGCTCCGCTCACGATGGAAGCGCCGCGCTCGCCGCGCACTGCACCCGTAGAGGGGGTATCCGAACCTGTGCCCGATGAGTCTTCCGTGGCGGCCGGCGAGCCATTCGATCGGTGCTTGGTCCGCCCTACGGGTGATGTACCTTTTCGCCAGGGGAATCGGATCACGGCTCGATCCTCCCGGCAGCCCCTCGCCTCACGCGCTCCACATTGGGCGCTATCGTGCCGGAGGACAGGCGATCGCCTCCGCCCGTGAAGGCGCGATCGACGATACAACCGGCGAGCTTGCCGCGCCTCACGAGCAGGCGCCGCGCGACACGCTGGACCACGATACGCCCACCTTCCACATCGAAGTTCACCAGCGATTCGCTGCCGTCTTCGCCCACGGCGAATATCGCGGGCAGCTCGGCATGCGCACCGAACACCAGCGTCGTCCGCACACCGTCGTCCCAGGCGGCAACCGGCTTCAGCGGCGGATCGCCGCAGTACCAGTAGTCGTAGTTGCGCGGCCTGTCTGTCCGCGCCGCAGCAATGTCCGTCGCGACGCGGCTGCGCCTGCGGAACGCGGCGCTGGCCGGCGTAGCGGGATACTCGAAGCGAAATGCATAGATGACATCGGCTCCGCCCGGGTCCGGAGGCTGCGGGTCCGCCTCATAGTCGAATAGATAGGTCCGCCGATTGGTGAGCACGGTAAGGTTGGTCGCAACGTGCGCCGCCCTGGGCTTGAGGAACAGGTGATTGCCGTCGGCAGCAATGGTGACCCCCTTCGAATCGCCGACGCCGAGGCCGGCGAAGCGCTCATCAGGAGCAAACGTGATGTCGATCTGGTACCCGACGTATCCCCTGAGCCGATAAACCGCATCGGCCCGGTACGGAACCACCCGGATTCTGGGATCCGCTCGCAATGTGGGCGGGGAAGGCTGCGCCTGCGCGACCGCCTGCCCGAGACTGTAGGTGCAGTACGCCACGAAAATGGCGAGCGGGATTCTGCGAGCGCAGCACCCGGCAACCGATCCGATCAAGCCGATCATCTCGTTCACGCAAGCTCTCCTCGGCCGCCTCAGCGGACCGCCGCATCCTGCGCGGCGCTCACCACCTCGGGCTCGATCCCGAGGTCCAGCACCTCGAATCCCAGCGGGTTCCAGGAACGTGTGCGCGGGTCATCGGGCGGCGTCCCGTAGCGGTACTCGATGCTCGCGATCCAATGGCTTGCTTTTCCCGGCGCGCCGTCTGCCTCCCGCTCGATCCGGGCGAAGCGCACCTGCGCCAGATCGGACGCGCCGCTCGCGCGCTTGAAGAAGCTCAGGGCCTCGATGCGGATGGAATCGCTGCTGCCGTCCTTGTGCACGTTGAGCGGTGAGCTCGGGTTGGCTCTGTTCCACTTCGCGTACAGCGCCTGATTGAGCCGCGCGGAGTTGAAG
>DASYGA010000458.1:0-8691 GCA_036000265.1 Steroidobacteraceae bacterium
TGCCGCCGTCATCCGCTGGAATACCGACAAGCACTATCTCGGCGACCTGGCGCGGGCGGACGTGCCGATCGTGCCGACGCGGTTCGTCGAGCCGGACGCGAGCGCTGCGCGCGAGCTGGCCGCCTTTTTGTCGGAGCATGCGACCGTCGCGGAGTGGGTGGTGAAGCCCGCTGTCGGGGCGGGATCCAGGGATGCCGCGCGCTATGCGCGGGGCGAAGAGCGGACCGCCAGCGGGCACATCGAGCGTCTCACGGATGCCGGGCAAAGCGTACTCCTGCAGCCTTACCTCGATCACGTCGACTCTCACGGCGAGACGGCGCTCATCTACTTCGGCGGCCGCTTCAGCCATGCCATCCGCAAGGGACCGCTGCTGCATCGGGGTAGCGCCCCCGCGCGCTCGCTTTTCCTCCAAGAGCACATCACCCCGCGCGCGCCCGGCCCCGAGGAGCTGCGCATTGCCGAGCGCGTGCTGGCAGCGGTTCCGTTCCCGATGCCGCTCTACGCGCGCGTCGACCTGATCCGGTCGGCAGGCGGCGAGCCGCGGCTGCTCGAGCTCGAGCTCACCGAGCCCTCACTCTTCTTCGCGCATGCCCCCGGTGCCGCGGAGCGGCTCGCTCAGTTGTGTTGCCAGTTGCCGCCGCCGTCGCGGTAGTACCAACCGCTCTTGCGCGCGTGCGCCATCCAGCGTTGCGCGAAAACGTTGCGGATGTCCGGCGCCCATTCCGGGTGGCCGTTCGCCTTGGCGACCTCGCCGTAGAGCAGCGTGAGGTCCTGGTTCTGCTGCGCGATCAGCCGTAGGAGGGCCGCGCGCTGCACCAGCGGCACGGCGCCCGCAGCACGCACTGCAATCGTTCCCTCGGCCGTGACGCCGACCGCTCCGGAGGCGAAGAATGGCTGCAGCTGTCGGAACCGCTGGTGCATGGAGGCGACGATGGCGCGGATCTCGGGGGTCGAGATGTCGAGATCGGCGCGCTCCTGCGCAGAGGCGGCCGGCACGAGGAGCTGCAACATGCGGCCGGTGGCGGCTAGCAGCACGGACGCGGGTCTAACGGTCGCGCGCGCGTCGGACGAGGGCGGCTCGGCGCCCGGAGAGTCCTGCGATTTCGACTGCGGCCCCCGAGCCGGCGGCGCAGCCGTACTGCCGGTCACTGCGTCGATGATCTTGTCGGCGGCCTGTTGTGCCTGGGCCTCGGGGAAGTAGACGTTGACGGTCACACAGCCGGCCAGCAGGGCGAGGCCGAGGAGGCTGGTGAGGCCGCTGATCGCAAGGGCTCGTTTCATGGGGTATCCGCTCGCTCTTTGCTCCAGGCAATTACTCGGCCCATCGTGGGCCTCGCCCCGCTGGCGCGGGGGCCGACAGGCGCTTCGCGCCCATCGTTATGAATTGCTCCTGGCAATTCATTCATTTTGGCACGGCGGACTGAATGCGGCATGAACTGCATCACGGGCCGGTCTTCGGGACCGCCCCTCACTTGCGGCCCGTACTCACCGAAAAATTGTGCTCGCGCATGCCTGCCTCGACCTGTGCGATGAGCTGCGGCCACGCTACCCGGCGCACCTTGCCGATGATGTCGAGCCGCGGCAGGCCGCCGCCCTCGACCAGGTAATACCCGCCGCCCGGGGCCGGCGCGGCGCCGGACATCTCGCAGACCTCGTTCCGCAGGCGGCATGCGATCCCGATGCGATCGTAGTGGAACGTGTGAAAGAATCTGAGGGCGCCCGATTCGAGCGCGGCCTTCACCGTCCCGCCGGCACCGCCGAGACCGGCGATCCGCGTCACGGCATTCTGGCTGATCCGATGCGGCGAGCGATCGCCAGGCGTGGTGTACAGGCGGGCATCGAAGGCGACGGGCGACCAGTCGAAGAGCTGCAGCCCGCGCAGGTCGAGATCGACGCGCCCGGTCATCGATCCAAGGGCGAAGGTGTTGGTGACGAGGTTAAGGTCCAGCCCGCGCGCGAGCACATCCGCCGTCAGACTCGGCCACGGACCGAGGGGATTCCGCAGGACGATGTGGCGGCCGATGATCTTGCCATCGAACACCCTGGCCGTCAGGTCGCCGTCCAATGTCAGCTCGCGATTGCGGTAGCGCACCAGCGGAATGCGGCCGGAGATCTCGCCGCTCATGACCGGCCAGCCGAAAGCCTTGGACAGCAGCGGCATGCTGATGGGGGTGATGTCGGCGTCGAAGTCGACCTTCGCCTGCGCGGTGCCGAGGTCCCGCCCGACCAGCGTGTGCACGACGACTGCTCCATCGAAGACCGGCAGCCGCGAGTTGCCCCCGAGCAGCGCGAAGTTGCGCTGCCAGGTGACGAACCGCAGCTGCACGGGGCCGCCGCTCAGGCGGTAGGCGGCCGCCCGCTCCCATCCAACAGCGGACGCGCGCACGGCCGCGCCCGGCGCGGCAACCCAGTGGATGTCGCCGTGCGCATGTTGCACCAGGACCCGCGCATCGGGATCGCTGAAGTCGATGTTCCGCAGCGAGCAGTCGAGGCGGGTGACCGTGTCGTTGGCGATGTCGATCGCGCCGGTCGCTCTGCCGCTGCTCCGTAGCGAGCCGAGCCCGGTCGCGGCGAGCGCGAGCTGCAGGTAGCTCTTGTAAGCCGCGGGGAACTCCAGGCTCTCGATCGCCACGTGAGCGCGCACGACTCGCGGGTGCGCGCCCAGCCGGGCGACGCCTCGTGCGTGCGCCCGCAGCAGATCCCGCTGCTCGAGGTCGAGCCGGGATACCACCAGCGGTCCGTTGCCGCGGCGTTCGACGGTGGCATCGAGAGTCAGCGGATTGGCGGCGAAGTCGAGGATTGCCGTGGCTGCGAGCGCCTGGCCGCGTGAGGCCTGCACATGCGCCGCGGCGGTGAAGGTGCCTCCGTCCCGAGTCACATCGGCCGTTACCGCGGCGGTTACCTGTTGGGCGACTATCGTTCCCGGCTGGTTGCTGAGGTTGAGATCGGTGCTGTGTGCCTCGAATCTCAGTCTCTGCGCCCGGCGGCCGGTCAGCACGATGCTGAAGTCCGCATGGCCGGAGAGCTCGTAGCCCGGCGGCAGGCGCACCCAGGGTCGGGCGATCCGCGCGACCTGGGCGAGATCGACCGCTGTGCCGTGCGCCTCGAGGCTGAAGCGGCCGGAGCGCAGCGCGCCGGTGACCTGCACCCGGCCGCCGGCCACGGGGAGGTCGGGAATCCGGACGCTGAAACTGCGGCCATGGGGCCCGAAGCTCCCTGATATCGCCGCCGAGAGATGCGCGAGAGCGCCGGCTCCCGCCGCCAGTCCCGCGGTCGGCACGGCCCGACTGCCCGTTCTTGCGGGAGCTGCGGCCGCAAGTGCCGCCAGCGCCGCGCCGAGCGCCAGCAATGCGAGCCGCCAGCAGCCGCAGTGCCTCTCTTTCGACGAGCTGTTCACGTTCCTGTCATCCGGCAAATACCGTTGCATGGTGCGCACAGCGCATGTCAGACTCTTTTCCATGACGCAGAAGCGGGCCTTGATCGTCGATGACTCGAGGTCGGCGCGTCTCTTCCTCGCCCGTATCCTCGAGAAGTACGACATCGAGGTCGACAGCGTCGAGAGCGCGGAGGCCGCGATCGGCTACCTGGCGAGCAGGCGCCCCGACGTCATCTTCATGGACCATATGATGCCCGGGATGGATGGATTCCAGGCGGTGCAGGCCATCAAGAACGATCCGCGCACTGCCACCATTCCCATCATGATGTACACGTCCCAGGAGGGCGAGGTCTACCTCGGTCAGGCGCGGGCGCTGGGCGCCGTCGGCGTATTGCCGAAGCAGATCAAGCATGCCGACGTCTCGAAGGTGCTGTATCAGCTGCACCTGATCGCCGACCGCCGCAGTGATGAGCAGACGACCTTCAGGCCGCTGGAAGCGATCCTGCCGCAGGGCGGCAGGGAAGGGGCCGGCAGGGACGGCGGAGCCGCTGCATCGGCAGCCCGGCAGCCCCGCGCCGCGGCAGGCGATCCTCCGCTTCGGCAGCCTCATGCGCACGATGTCGCATCCGTCAACATGCCCGGTGCGGACTCGGAGGACGCGGTGCCTTCGCTGCGGCGCTGGCTGCACGCCAGCCTCGAGGCCCAGACGGAGCGCATCGCGGCCGAGATCCGCGAGCTTTTGCCCGCTCAACGCCGCTCGGGCGGATCGGGCTGGCTCGCCGGCGTCGCCATCGTGGCCTGTGCCGCGGCCCTGGTCGCGATCGGCCTCTGGTGGGGGGATCACACCCGTTTGCAGGCGGCTCGAGCGGAATTGATATTGCTGCGGCAAGCCGTCGCCACGCACGCCGCCGCGCCGCCACCGGCAACCGCGCCGGCACCTTCATCGACGGACGCCGGTGCGGCTCGAGGCAGCACGCCGCAGGCCATGCCGCAGCCGCTCGTGCTTCAGGTTCCTTACGGCGCGGATGCCTTGGGCGGCTCGCGTCTTACGGTTATCCGCCAGATGCTGGACCGGCTCGTCGCGGACCACGTCACCGGTGTAGTGCAGATCCTCACTTTTGCCGGCCGCTTCTGCCTCAAGGGCGATCCGGTCAACGGCTACTCGCTGGCTCCGGGCAAGACGCCGTTCGCGCAGTGCGATGTGGTTGGCAACCCCGCCGACGATGCCTTGCCGCCGGCACAGCGCATGCCGCTGGCGCTTGCGAATCTGATTGCCGGGATCCGCGGCTCGACTCACGGCGCGCTGGACGTTGAAACCTCCGTAGGCGATCCTGCGGATCTCAAAGCGCCTTATCCCCAAGTCACCGACGAGCTCACGGCAGGCGAATGGAACCGAGCCGGCAAGGTCAACAATCGGGTCGAGATCCTGGTGCGCTGAGCGACGATTTCAGTCCTCCGGCATGGCTGCGCAGCCGCCATCTGCAATCGATGCTCGCCAGCACGGCCGCCCGGCGGCGCCCGATCGCGCGCCGCGCCGCCTCGCTGCTCGCCGCCCAGCGGGAAATGCTCCTCGACTGCGGCGGGGGCGTGCGCCTGCAGTGTTTCCGCTCGACACCGCGCGCCGGCCGCGCCATCCCGGTGGTGCTGGTGCACGGCTGGGAAGGCAGCGCGGAGTCCCTGTACGTCCTGTCGCTCGGCCAGCAGCTGTTCGATCGCGGCTTCGATGTCCTGCGGCTGAACTTGCGCGATCACGGCGACACCCATCATCTCAACCGGGAGCTCTTCCACTCCTGCCTGCTGCCGGAGGTGGTGGGTGCGCTGTGCGCGCTGCAAGCGGCTCTCGGCGGTGAGCCGCTGCGACTGGTCGGATTTTCGCTGGGCGGCAACTTCATGCTGCGCGTCGGCGCGCAGGCTCGCGCCGCCGGTCTCGGCATCGCCAGGATCGTCGCGGTCTCCCCGGTGTTGGATCCGAGCGATACGTTGCGTGCGCTGGAAAGCGGTTTCGTCGGCTATCCGCTCTACTTCGTGCGCAAGTGGTGGCGCTCGCTGCTGAAGAAGCAGGCTGCCTGGCCCGCTCACTACGATTTCACCGAGCTGCGCAGCGTGCGTGACCTGCGGCGGCTGACCGCGGAGCTCATCCGTCGGTTCACGGACTTTGGCAGCCTGGAGGCGTATCTCGACGGCTACTCGATCACCGGCGGGGTGTTGCTCGGGCTGGAGGCTCCGACGACCCTCATCACCTCGCGCGACGATCCCATCATTCCCGCGGGCGGGCTCGAGCGGCTGGCGCGCCCGCCGTCGCTGCGCATCGTGGTGACGCGATTCGGCGGCCACTGCGGGTTTCTCGACCGGCTCAGCGGCCCCACCTGGGTGGAGCGGCGCATTCTCGCGGAGCTCGATACCGGGGAGCAGCCGGCGGCGCTCGATCCGGTGCTCAGCGGCGCCTAGCGGCTGGTGTTTCCGTGCCTGTGGTGGCGCTTCTCGTCGAAGTGCACGACCGGCTGTCCGCCCGTGACCGTCATATCGCCGTCCACGACTGCTCCGCGCGCGATCGCGACCGCCTGCGCCACGACATCCGCGTGGATCACCGCGGAAGAGCCGATCTCCAGCTTTCCCTCGATCACGAGGCGTCCTGTGAATCGGCCGGCAATGACCGCCGCCGCGGCATGCACCTCGCCCTCCCAGTGCGCCTCCGCCGTGAGATTCAGCGCTCCCCCCACGCGTCCGTCCCCGCGAACGGAGCCGCAGAGGAGTAACGGGCCGTCAGTCTCGACATCCCCGGTCAGCTGGCAGCCTGCCGCCACCAAGGTGGGCGATGCTCCCAGCCGGTCCAGCAGTCGGCGCTTGGGCGTTTCGGTCATGGTTCACCATAATAGGAGGAAGCTCCACCGGGGGTGTCCATGAGATTCACGTACCGTGCGACAGGTCCGATTGCTCGGCCCATCCTGGGCGTCGAACGCCGCAGGCGGCCCGAAGGGCGCAGCCCAGGCATCAAGCTGGGCAATCGCTCCCGGCGATTCATTGCGGCCGCGGCCGTCTTGACTCTGCTTTGCGGCTGCAGTCGTACCCAGCAGGACTGGCAGGCGGCGCAGCAGGCGGGCACTCCCCGCGCCTACCAGGTCTTCGTCCGGCGCCATCCCGACAGCGAGCTCGCGGGCGTCGCGCGGCAGCGGATGGCGCAGCTCGCCGAGGACGCGGCGTGGCAGCAGGCGGCGCGGGAGAACACCGCCGCCGCCTACCGGCAATACCTTGCGAACTACCCGAACGGTTCGTGGTCACAGGATGCCCGCATCAGGATGCAGAGCAAGTCGCTCCCGCCTCAGGCCCCGCAGACCAACACCGTGATCGCGCCCGGTGCCGCGGAGCGGGCGACGTTGTCGGCTCTGCCCGGCGGTGCAGCGGACCCGCCCGCGGAGCCGGCCTCGGCGATCCATGCGCGGCCGCCGGTCATGTCGGCGGCTGACGGCAGCGGACCATATGCGGTGCAGCTCGGCGCCTTCAGCAGCAGCGCCAACGCCCGCACGCAATGGCGGCTGCTCTCCTCGAGGTTTCCGGCGGCGCTTCGGGGGCTGAGCCCGGGTGTGGTGCCCGCCACGCTGTCAGGACGGCGGTTGTACAGGCTGGAGGCGCGCGTTGCGAGCCGGGCCGCGGCGCGCCGGCTTTGCCAGCGATTACAACAACATTCCCAGGGATGCCTGCCGCTGCCGTAAGCGGCAGGAGGCGGTCACAACCTGACAATTCGCGTCACTCCGCCGCGGCGCCCTGTCAGGGCTTAAGTATCTGTTCCAAAAGATAAAATTGCAGATGGCATGCCGTTTGCTCCAACAGGCGCGGGCGCCGCGTTCTGTGCCGCGACGCCGTGGAACTGCGAACAACCTTCCCCGGTGTTCGCTTTACTTGTGCGCCGCGACGCGTCTTCCCCCGCGCGCGGCGCACGCCTTTTCCCCGCCGCCGCAAGTCAGGTCAGCACCGCCACGTCCAGCTTCCCTGATCGCCGATCGACATTCAACCCGACAGCGCCGGAATAGCGATACAAGGTCACATCGACGGAGCTGTCGCCAACCTTCAAATCGCGGATGGATACCCGCTCCACGCGCGGTGGCAGCCTGGGAAAGCGAAACGCTATCTGCTGCGCGGCCGCATCGATGGTGAGGCCGAGGCAGGCCTGCAGCATGGAGAATACGGCCGCTGCCGACCAGGCCTGCGGCGAGCAGGCCACCGGATAGCTGGTCGGCGCCTTGCCCTCGCGGCGGCGGAATCCACAGAACAGCTCCGGCAGCCGGCCCGACTCGAAGTACGTCGAGGCATCGAGCTGGGCCGAGAGTATCCTCACGGCCAGGTCTTTCGAGGGGGAGGCCGAGAGACCCGCCGCGATCACTGCGTTGTCGTGCGGCCAGATGGAGCCGTTGTGATACGCCATGGGGTTGTAGCGCACCTCGCGGTCGGCGAGCGTCCGCACCCCCCACCCGCTGAAGAACGTCTCCTGACCCAACGTCCTGGCGATCGACTCGGCGTGCTCCGGGGCGGCGATGCCGCAGACCAGGCAATGCCCGGTGTTGGAGGCGCGCACCCGGCAAGGCTCCTTGTAGCCGTCGAGCGCCAGCGCGTACAGGCCGAGCTCCGGGCACCAGAAGCGCGCGCGGAACTGCTCCCGCAGAGCGTGTGCCTGCTCGCGCAGCGTGCGCGCCATGTCGTCGTGTCCCAGCGCCTGGGCGAGCGCGGCGGCATCGAGACGTGCGGCATAGGTATACGCCTGCACCTCGCACAGGGCGATGGGTCCTTCCGCGAGGCGCCCGTCGGCGTGGAACACGGAGTCGCTCGAGTCCTTCCAGCCCTGCTGCAGCAGCCCATGCGGCGAGCGCCGCTGATACTCGATGAAGCCGTCGCCGTCGCGGTCGCCATAGCGGTCGATCCAGCCGAGCGCCGCGCAGATGTTGTCCCAGATCGTCTCGATGAAGGCGAGATCGCCGGTGCGCCGCCAGTACGCGCCCGCCAGCATCACATAGAGCGCAGTCGCATCGACACTGCCGTAGTAGCGGCCGAAGGGAACCTCGCCCAGAGCAGCCATCTCGCCGCGGCGCGCCTCGTGCAGGATCTTGCCCGGCTCGGCATCCCGCTCCGGCTGATCGCGGGTCGCCTGTGTGGCAGCGAGAAACGACAGCACGCCGCGCGAGACCTGCGGCGCGAGCCACAAACACTCGAGCGCCGTTATGATGCCGTCGCGCCCGAAAGTTGTATCGAACCAGGGCACGCCCGCGTAGGGGTAGAGACCGGAGCTCGTCTCCGTGAGCAGCATGTTCAGATCGGCCGCCGAG
>DASYGA010000488.1:0-1855 GCA_036000265.1 Steroidobacteraceae bacterium
TGATCGGGATTCGATGGAGCGACACGGGGACTTACCCCTCAAAGAATATCAGGCACTGGCCGAGTTCCGCTTTCAGATTCGGCGTTTCACCCATTTCAGCGAGCAGGCGGCGCGTGCGGCGGGGTTGGAGCCCCAGCAGCACCAGCTACTTCTTGCCCTGAAGGGCTTCCCTGCCGGTGGGAACGCGACGGTCGGCGACCTCGCCGAGCGGCTGCAATTGCAGCATCACAGCGCGGTCGAGTTGGTTGGCCGGTCGGTGAGCCAGGGATTGGTCGAGCGCAGCCGGGGGACGGCGGATCGGCGGCAAGTCTTCGTCGCCCTCACGCCACACGGCGAAACGCTCCTGCGAGAACTGACGCTGCACCACCGGCGGGAACTCCGGTCGGCGGGGCCTGCGCTCGTGCGCGCACTCAACGCACTCCTCGACGATGCCATACCGCCCCCGGTCGATCCCGGCGCGGGAGAGGAAGCGCCAGCGCCGATGCAGTGAAGAGAATAACCGGTCGCTATCGCCACAATCAATGAGGAGGAGGACGTATGCAAAATGCACACTCGGAAACAGACACGCCGACGAACCGGGAGGATGGGGCGCTCCCGCCGCTCGAAACGAATGCGGCGGACCGGCTCGGCGACTTCATCGCCACCCCCCGGATCATCTTCATCTCGCTCATTGCCATCGGCGTCGGCGCGATCAGCGCCATCGTGGCGCTCGTCCTCCTACGTCTGATCGGTCTCTTCACCAATCTCTTCTTCTTTCAGCGCTGGGGGACGGCGCTCGTCTCACCGGCGGGCAATCACCTTGGCGTCTTCGTCGTCCTTGTCCCGGTGATCGGCGCGCTGATCATCGGCGTGATGGCACGCTACGGCTCGGAGCGAATCCGCGGCCACGGCATCCCCGAGGCGATCGAGGCGATCCTGATTAACGGCAGCCGGGTCGAGCCGAAAGTCGCGGTGCTGAAGCCGATCTCCTCGGCGATCTCGATCGGCTCCGGCGGCCCGTTCGGCGCGGAGGGCCCGATTATCATGACGGGCGGCGCGCTCGGCTCGATGATCGCGCAATTCTTCCACCTGACGAGCGTCGAACGGAAGACGCTGCTCGTCGCGGGCGCGGCGGGCGGCATGTCGGCCACCTTCGCCTCGCCGGTGGCGGCGATCCTGCTCGCCGTGGAGTTGCTGCTCTTCGAATGGAAGCCGCGCAGTGTCATCCCGGTCGCCCTCGCGAGCGCGACTGCGGCCGGACTCCGGCGCTATCTGATCGGCATGGGCCCGATCTTCCCGACACCGCCCCTCCCCGCCTCCATCAGCCCGGCCGCGCTCCTCTGCTGCATCGTCGTCGGCCTGCTGGCGGGCGGGCTCTCCGCCCTCCTGACCGCGATGGTCTATGCGTCGGAAGACGCCTTCCAGCGTCTGCCGATCCACTGGATGTGGTGGCCGGCAATCGGCGGCCTCGTCATTGGCATCGGCGGCCTGATCTTCCCGCAGGCGCTCGGCGTGGGATATGACACAATTGGCTCGTTGCTGCAAGGCAATGTGGCGGCCCGCGTGATCATCGGCGTCCTGGTAGTGAAGTCGCTCATATGGTCCATCTCGCTCGGCTCGGGCACCTCGGGCGGCGTGCTCGCGCCGCTCCTGATGATGGGCGGTGCGCTCGGCGGCGTGGAGGCAATGTTCCTGCCGCACGTCGCGGCGGGATTCTGGCCGCTCATCAGCATGGGCGCGATCCTCGGCGGCACGATGCGCTCCCCCTTCACGGGCGTCGTCTTCGCGCTCGAATTGACCCACGACATCAACGCGCTGCTGCCGCTGACCATCGCGGTCTTCATCGCGCACGGCTTCACCGTCCTGACGCTGCGCC
>DASYGA010000494.1:0-3543 GCA_036000265.1 Steroidobacteraceae bacterium
GGTGTCCTCATCAGGAATGCGGAGGCGCTCGAGCGGCTCGAGAGGATCGACACGCTTGTAGTCGACAAGACCGGAACCCTGACCGAGGGCAAGCCGCGCGTGGTGGCCGTGGCGACCGCTCAAGGATTCGATGAGGCGAGCGTGCTCTCCGCGGCCGCGAGCCTGGAGCGCTCGAGCGAGCATCCGCTCGCCGCCGCGATCGTAGCCTCTGCGGGCAAGCGCAGTCTCACCCTCCCCGAGACTTCACAGTTCGCCTCCGTCACCGGCAAGGGCGTGACTGGCACAGTGAACGGGCATGTGGTCGCCGTCGGCAACGCGGCTCTCTTCACCGCGCTCGGTATCCCGCTCACCGTCACTGAGCCACAAGCCGCGACACTGCGCGCGCAGGGCGCCACGACGATGTTCGTCGCGATAGACGGCCAGCCGGCCGGAGTGATCGCGGTGGCGGACCCGATCAAGGCCAGCACGCCCGCGGCGCTCGCGAGCCTGCGCCAGGCGGGCATTCGCATCGTCATGGTCACCGGCGACCACCGGGCCACGGCCGAGTCAGTCGCACGCAAGCTGGGTATTACAGACTTCGAAGCCGAGGTGCTCCCCGAGCACAAGTACGCGATCGTGCGCCGCTTGCGTGCCGAGGGCCGCGCCGTCGCGATGGCAGGCGACGGCGTCAACGATGCCCCCGCACTTGCCGAGGCGGAAGTCGGGATCGCCATGGGCACAGGCACCGACGTCGCCATGCAGAGCGCGGGCGTAACGCTCGTCAAGGGCGATCTCGCGGGCATCGCGCGTGCGCGAGCGTTGAGCCGGGCGATCATGCGCAACATTCGCCAGAACCTCTTGCTCGCCTTCGTCTACAACGCGCTCGGCATCCCGATCGCTGCCGGAGCGCTCTACCCTGCCTTCGGCCTCCTGCTGAGTCCGATCATCGCCGCGGCCGCGATGAGCTTCAGCTCCGTGTCCGTCATCGGCAACGCGTTGCGACTGCGCTCCGCACGCCTGTGAGTCGCTAGAATCTGCCCGAGCGCGGGTTTCACCTCATAATAAGGACAATTGCGGATTCGAAATCACGGTTCGTGAGGTAGTGTTTCATCATGAAACCATATCCACATCATTACGCTGCATCCGCGAGCGCCCGAGCCATCGGCAGGGTCGCGATCTCCGCTCCCGCTCTGCCGCCCATTGAGACCGCGCCACCGCCCGAGTTCGATGGTCCGGGAGGCACCTGGTCGCCGGAAACGCTGCTCTGCGCGGCCGTGGCAGACTGCTTCATCCTCACCTTCCGCGGGGTCGCGCGTGCGGCTCACTTCAACTGGATCGCACTGGATTGCCACGTCGAGGGCGTGCTCGAACACGTCCCAGATGCGACACGGTTTACGCGCTTCGCGACGACGGTTCGGCTGACGATTCCGCCGGGCGGTGATGCGGCCAAGGCCCGGCTCCTTCTCGGCCGCGCGGAGCACGGTTGCCTGATCGTCAACTCGCTTCGTGGCGAGTGTACCCTCTCAGCCGAAGTGGTCATCGGCGAAGCCGCGCACGATCCGACCGCCAGGCCGGACATGCACGCGAGCAGAGGTATCAGGGAATCGCGCAGCAGTGGAACCCCTGGAGCGACTCAGATCGCGGAACGCCAAGGCCTAGAACAGGTGGGCGCCGGAGAGACCCGCACACACCCCGAGCCCTGCCGTGAGAGCAGCGACGACGATCACCGTGTAGGCGTATAGCCCGCGCGGCCTGTGCGGGGGCGGCAGAGCCTGGAATGCGAGGAGTACCAGAAATCCCAGAGGAATCGGCAGCAGCACCGCGTTCAACACCTCGACACCGATGTTGAGCTCGATCGGGTCCGGCGCGAAACCGACGAACACGGCGGCGCACAGGATCGCGGCGGTGAAGAGAGCATAGAATGCCGGAGCCTCGATCGGATGATGCTCCAGTGAATGGTGTCGGCCGGTCACTTCTCCGAAACCCCAAACCGCCGCGAGCGACACCACGATCGCAGCCACCAGTGCGGCGCCGACTATTGCGAGCGCGAAGACCAACCGGCCGAGCTCGGTTCCGAGGACAGGGGCGAGCACGCGGCTCACATCTCCCACCCCGCTGAGATTCACACCCGCGCCACCCACACCCAGGGTCGCGGCCGCGGCGATCAGCACTGCGCACATGATGGCCTGCGTCGTGAGCGCGCCGACCGCTGAGCTCCTGCACGAGGTACAGCGGTGCCGTGAGCAGGAGGCGATAACCCCACCGGGCGCCACTCTGAGCGGCGGTCACTATGCTGCCGGCATCGGTGTCTGCGAACATGACCAAAATGCCGGGTCCGAGAGCCGCGAGAAAGACCCTCCAGCTGGACGCTCGCGGCCGCACTTGGAAGGTGGTTTCTCGGATGGGCTGGTCCACTACCCATGAACATGCGTTGCAGCAGTCCGTTTCCATCCGCAAAACTACCGATGCAGCACCCGGCCAAGGCGGGCAAGCGGCGGATTCATCCGCCGATAAGCATAACGAGACGGCCGGCACCGTAAGTCACGACTGCAGCCGTTGCGCCGACCGTAGCCTGCCGCAGAGCCGAGAATCCGGCTTTTCTCCCATTGAAAAGCGACGTGACGAGCCCTATGCCGAGCGATGCGGCGACGGACAACGCGATACTACCACCCACCGCGAACCGGGTACTCGAACTCACGAACGGCAACAGGGGTACCGCGGCACCGGCCGCAAAGAGATAGAAGGAATAGCGTGCGGCGTGCCGTGCCTCGCCGGATGTGGCTGCGCTCGAAGTCGAGATGGCAGGCCCTTGCGCAGCTGCGGGCTCAACGTTCCTGCGGCTCTCGGCGAGCTCGCGCGCGTTCGTCACCGAGAGCCACTCCCCGAGACCCATGGACAAGGCTCCGCCGACCAGGCCCGCGACGCCGCTCAGCGCCACCGCTGACCGGGTCGCTCCACCGCCCACCATCCCCATCATCAGGCAGAAGTTCGATACCAGCCCGTCATTCGCACCGAGTACGGCGGCGCGCAGCTTCGTGCCGACCGCGGCATCGGTCATCGCACGTAGCGTCTCGGCGTGACTCTGCTCCTCGACGTCCAGGCCCGCAGCTGTGGCATCACTCTGGCGTGCGTAGTCGGCCTGATCCTTGAGCTCGCGCACCGTGATCGTCGGAATCACGAAGCCGCTTCCGAACCAGCGCGCCAGTTGTACCAGCAGTCGCGTGCGCAAAGAGACGGACTGCGTCGGCGACAGCGCGCCACCGAGGCGCAGGCGCCTCTCCCAGTAGCTCGCATGCGCGCGCTCGGACGCTCCAAGGGCGAGGTAAACCTGCCGCTGCTGCGCATCACGCTCCGCGGCCGCCAGAGCCTCGTACAACACGGCGCTTTCCCGTTCGGCGGCGAAGTTGTGCGCAAAACGCGCCAATTCGCAGTCGCCCTTCCCTGCCTGCGGCGCATCCGGGCAGGCATCGGCTTTCGGATCGCGAGCGGACATGGTGCGACCTACGCCGCTACCGGCGAGGCTCCGACCTTCCAGATCTCGGAGGCATATTGGGCGATTGCCCG
>DASYGA010000032.1:0-27291 GCA_036000265.1 Steroidobacteraceae bacterium
TGTAGAGCATGAGAAAGCGATCGACGTAACGGATGAGGGTCGGCTTGTCGAGGTTGGCCGCGAGCAGCTCCGCATGCCGGGGCTTCATACCGCCATTGCCGCAGACGTAGAGATTCCAACCGTTCTCGGTGGCGATGACCCCGACGTCCTTACCCTGCGCTTCCGCGCATTCACGCGCGCAGCCGGACACGCCGAGCTTGATCTTGTGGGGCGAGCGCAGGCCTTTGTAGCGGTTCTCGAGCTCGATCGCGAGGCCGACGCTGTCTTGCACGCCGTAACGGCACCAGCTGGAGCCGACGCAGGATTTGACCGTCCGCAGAGCCTTGCCGTAAGCGTGGCCCGACTCGAATCCGGCCGCGATGAGCTCCGCCCAGATGAGCGGCAGCTCGTGCACCCGGGCGCCCAGGAGATCGATGCGCTGGCCGCCGGTGATCTTGGTGTACAGCCCGAATTTGCGCGCCACCTCCCCGATGGCGATCAGCTTCTCGGGAGTGATCTCCCCTCCCGGGATACGCGGCACCACGGAGTAGGTGCCATCCTTCTGCATGTTGGCGAGGAAGAGGTCGTTGGTGTCCTGCAGCGGTGCGCGATCCCGGCCGAGGACGAACTCATTCCAGCAGGAAGCGAGGATGGAGGCAATCGCCGGCTTGCAGATGTCGCAGCCCAGGGGTGTCGGGGAGCGGTCGGCGGCCTCGCCTGCGCCGGCGCGCAGGTGAGCCCGGGAGAAACCATGTTTCTCGAGCACCTCCTCGAAGCTCTTCAGGCCGCCCGCCCGGATCAGATGAAACAGCTGCTGCCGCGAGAGGTGGAAGTGCTCGCACAGGTGGCTCTCCAGCGTCACCCCGCGGCGCTTCAGCTCCGCCTCCAGAATCTGCTTCACCAGTGGCGCGCACCCGCCGCAGGTGCTGGCCGCGCGCGTACTTGCCTGGATGGCGCCAACTGTCGTGCAGCCGCTTTCGACAGCCGCGCAGATCGCTCCCTTGGTGACGCTGTTGCACGAGCAGATCTGCGCATCTTGCGCTAATGCGGCAAGCCCGGTTCCGGCCGCAGTACCGCCGGAATCGCGCGGCGGCAGGAGCAGATATTCCGGCTGTTCCGGCAGCGGCATTCCATGCAGCATCGTCTGCAGGAGGATGCCGTACTCGCCGGCGTCTCCCACCAGCACGGCGCCGAGGAGTCTCTTGCAGTCGGTGTCGACCACGAGACGCTTGTAGATCTCCCGGCGCTCGTCCACGAAGACATAGCTGCGCGCGCCCGGTGTCGCCGCGTGCGCGTCGCCGATCGAGGCGACGTCGACGCCCAGAAGCTTCAGCTTGGTGCTCATGTCCGCGCCGCGGAATGCCGCCGCGGAGTCGCCCGTTATATGGCGTGCCGCCACCTCGGCCATTTGATATCCCGGGGCGACGAGGCCGAAGATGCGCCCCTGCCAGAGGGCGCATTCCCCGATGGCGTAGATGTCGGGATCGGACGTGCGGCAGAAGTCGTCTATTACGATGCCACCACGCTGGCCGACAGCCAGACCCGCGCTACTCGCAAGCTCGTCACGGGGGCGGATCCCGGCGGAGAAGACGATGATGTCGGCCGGCAGCGTCCCGCCGTCCGCGAATGTAATGGCATGCTCAGGCCCGGTCTGGCAATTCGCAGACTCGCACCCTGCATCGGGACCGGCAGCGGCAGCCACTATGGCTGACGTGGATTTGCCCGTATGCACACGCACCCCGAGGGCCTCGATCTTCCGCCGCAGCATGGCGCCGCCGCCCTCGTCTACCTGCAGCGCCATCAGCCGCGGCGCGAGCTCCACTACGTGCGTCTGCAGTCCGAGATCGCGTAAAGCGCGCGCGGCTTCCAGACCTAGCAGGCCGCCGCCGATCACGACACCGACATGCGCCTGAGCCGCGCTTGCGCGAATCGCTTCCAGGTCCTCGATCGTACGGTAGACATGGCAGCCACTGCGATCGCGCCCGGGCACGGGCGGCACGAACGGCTGCGAGCCGGTGGCGAGAATCAACTTGTCGTATGCGATGCGGCCGCCGCCCGAAGTCAACACGATTCGCGCGACGCGGTCGATGGCGAGCGCGCGCTCGCCGAGGCGCACGCCGATCCCGTGCGCCGCGAAGAAGCCCGTCGGCACCAGGTTGAGATCGTCCGCGGTCTTGCCGGCAAACAGCGAGGAGAGCTGCACGCGATCGTAGGCCGGCCTCGGCTCCTCGCCGATCATGGTGATGTCGGCCGATCCGGCTGCAGGCAGTCTCTCGAGGAAACGTTGCCCGACCATGCCGTTGCCTACTACGACGATGCGCGTGCGCGCGGCCATTTCAGAGTGCTCCCAACAAGAAGGCCGCCGGCTCGCAAGCTCATGGGGGTTGCTGATACTTCCGAGCCGGCGGCGTTGCCTGCGAGCCCCCTGTCGGGCCCGCCGGCAACACAATGCAACGGCTGTGCCAGCTAAGTTTTCCCGCAATGCCCCCGCTCTTCGGGCACTTGCCGTCGCTTTGGGGCTCGGGGGCGCCGTTGGCTTGCGCTCATATGGGGCACGGTGCCGGGCACTGCACGATGGCAGGGCAGCAATTCGGCGATGAGAGAAGGCGAGGCGGCCCCGACGCCGCCGTCCACGTGAACTTCGCCGTAGGTCATCCTGTCATGAAGCGGTCGTTCCTGGCGCGGAGTCCTCGACGATCTCGAGCTGCGGCAGCTCTTGCTGTGCCAGCCCCTGGATCTCCCCGCCTATGCCGATGAGCTCACGCATTGCGGTCTGAATCTGCTTATCCCTCCTGGTCCAACGCTGTTCTGCTTGGAGGCGCTCACGATCGTTTTCGTCTTTCATCACCTTGAAGGCGTTGTAGACGGCTTTCAGCTTTTGCGCGAACTGCGGGGAAGTGAGGTAGTCGTAGACAGCCTCCATCTTCTCGCCCTTGCCGGCGGAGATCAGCCGCTGCTTGTGGACATCGATGAGCCCGACGCGGATGACCTCGGCCAGGCAAATCGCGTGCGACCAGGTCGTGACCCAGACGTCTTCATACAGGCCAAACGGTTGCTGGGCCTCCCATTCCTTCGGAATCGCGGTCGGCATGGTCACCAGGATTCCCACGTCCGCTGATGCGCCCCGCATGTCTTCTTTGAGCTTGGTCACCCATTGGGGGCTCCAGTCTTTGGCGCGCTTGGTCTCCCAGAGCATCACGCCCGCAGGCTGCCCCGTCCGGGTTGTCACCCGCTGTATGACATCCCCTCCCCTGGCGCCCTTCTTGACCTCCTCGATCGTGTCCAGTCTGAAGGTCTGAACCAGCGAGTCCTCCAGGGCGAGCTCGAGGACTTCTCCCTGTAATTGCTGCGAACCCTGCTCGGCCCTGCGCTGGGCATCGGCCAACTGGAAACTGACGTCGTCCAATTTCTTCTGCAGCTCGGCTTCACGGAGCTTGGACCGCTCGGCCTCCTGCGCGCGGACCACCGCCTCGCGCTGCCGCACTTGGTCATCGACCTGCTTTTGGACTTCCAGCGCCAGTGCCGCCTTTTCGTCCTGGAGCTTCTCGCGTTCCTTGCGCAGATTCAGCTGCTCCTCCCGGAGCGCCGCCACCTGCGAGGTTTTGTCTGCGAGCTGCTGGGCAAACTCCGCACGCTCGGCTGCCATGAGCTCCTGAGCTTTTGCTTGACCCGCCGTGGCTGTACGCGTCTGGAACTCCTGCTCCGCAGCGGCAAGCCGCTCCTCCCGTTCCGACACGGATTTCAACTGCTCGTCCCGATCCGCGACGGCCTTGCGCAGCGATTGCAGCTGAGGCTCCAGGGACTTTTGCGCAAGTGCCTGCATTTCCCGCAGCGCCTTCTCATGCGCTGCAGCCTGATCGCTCAGGAGCTTCTTGAGCGCCTCCGTCTCCTTCAGGGTCGCGCTCTCACGCTCCGCAGCAATCGAGGCTACGCGTCGTTCGACCTCGATGCGTTCAGCCTCCCGGACAGCGGCCATTGCGCCTCGACTGGCTTCCTCGAAACCGTCGAGAGCTTTCCTGGCGAACCCGTGCTCGAGGTTGAATTCCTCGGCGCACTTCGGGCAGACCACCGGCGTCGCCGGATCCAGGAGAAGCCGATTCGGCGATATGGCGCGAGCGCTCATGTGGTGGCCTTCAGTGGCCGGCCCCCAACCCATGTCCTGACTGTCCTGCGGTGATTTCATCTGTGACTCCCAAGGGGCGCCTAATCGGCCAAATAGTCCCACACCGGCTCGACCGTGCCCCCGCGCACCAACCCGAGGCAGGTATATGCCACCTCCGCTGCGGCGTTTAGCCTAAATTAGGCGTTCCGCATAATTATGCCAGGCCACTAATTCGCCATAATTGGCGGCCGTGGGGCGATGGGAAGCCTGGAGCGTTCCCGGGCCAACGGAGGTAGGCGGCTGATCATATACCGCAGGCTGTAAGGTGTAAGAAGTGCTCGCGGAGGTATGCTTACCACCGATGCTCACCCTGCCCCTCGCCGGCCGCACGATCGCCGTTCCCGAGAGTCGCGAGATCGAAGTCTTTGCGTCTCTGCTCGAGCGGCGTGGTGCGCGCGTCATCCGCTGCCCGCTGGTGGCCATCCGCGATGCGCCCGATCCGGGGCCGGTGCTCGAGTGGAGCCGGCGGCTCGCGGCGGGAGCATTCGACGATCTGATCCTGCTGACCGGAGAGGGGTTGCGGCGCATTCTTGCGTGCATCGAGCGGCACGAGCCGGCTCTCGAGCCGCAGTTCGTCGCTGCGCTGCGGCCGGTGCGCAAAATCACTCGCGGTCCGAAGCCGGCCAAGGTCCTGCGTGAGCTGGACATGAAGCCCGAGATTGCCGCCGAGCGCCCGACGACGGAGGGAGTGATCGCGAGCCTGCGCAATCTGGACCTCAGCCGACGCCGTGTAGGGGTGCAGCTCTACGGCACCGAGCCTAACTTGCCGCTGCTCGAGTTCCTCGAGAGCGCGGGCGCGGTCGCATCGACAGTGGCGCCGTACGTTTACGCCGATGCCGCTGACGAGGAGGCCGTCAGGAGCCTGCTCGATCGCCTGCGTGACGGCGGAGTCGATGCCATCGCCTTCACCAGCTCCGCGCAGATCGAGCGTTTGATGGCGATCGGCTCTGAGGAAGGCGTCCGTGCGGCGCTCGCCAACACGTTGGTTGCAGCAGTCGGGCCGGTGGTGGCGGCTACGCTCCATCGCCACGGGATCGAGGCACGGCTGATGCCGGAGGAGTCCTTCTTCCTGAAGCCGCTGACGAGTGCACTGGAACAGGCGCTCGGAGTCGCAGATGGCGCCGCGGCGGCGGCTGCGCCCCCGCGCGGTTGAACCGGGCCAAGAGGCCTGGATTCCCGCGACCCATGAACGTCCGCCCCGCTGCACCGGATGACGCCATGGCCGTAGCCCGGGTCCATGTCCGCGCCTGGCAGGCCGCCTACCGCGGCTTGATGCCCGCTGAGTTTCTGCAGAGCCTGCGCCCCGAAGATCGGGCACAGCATTACAACTTCACCCGTCTCGATCCGGCTCAGCCCAGAACGCTGGTTGCCGTCGAAGCGGATACGGTCCTCGGCTTCGCCACGATCTCACCGGCCCGCGACGCGGACGTGGCCGGCTGGGGAGAGCTGTGCGCGCTTTACGTCGAGCCCGACTGCTGGGGCCGCGGCTTCGGTCAGGCACTGGTATCCGCGGCTCGCGCCGACCTCTGCGGCCTGGGCTTCAGGCAGGCCGTCCTCTGGGTGGTGGCAGGCAATGCGCGCGCGGAGCGCTTCTACCGCGCCGACGGCTGGACCCAGAGCGGGTTGTACCGACCACGTCCGATCTGGAATGTGACCGTGCAGACGAGGCGATATTCCCGAGCCTTGGAGGCGCTCGCCTAGCCATACAACACGGTCAGCCCGCGGCGTCTACTCCGAGGTGTCGTCTTCGACCAGCGTGCCCTGATGGAAGACGATCTTCCAGTCGTCCGCCGAGCGTCTCCAGACGGAGGTGCGGCGGGTCTTGCGCTGGCCCTGCAGCAGTGTGTATGTCAGCAGGTAAGTGTCGGTTGCCAATTCGCGGCAGGCGAAGTCGCTCGCCTCCCATGTGTCCTCGAGCGCCAGGTGGCTTGCGACCCCATGGCGATCCTGCAGCACTTCGAGCACGTGCTCGCGGCTGTAGCGGCGGCCGGAGGCGCCGACTTCCCAGAAGCCCGGCTCGGTCATGCCCTGGAAGTCCGCCCGGGTGCTGCCGAGCTCCGGGCGATGGAAA
Source organism: Steroidobacteraceae bacterium (assembly GCA_036000265.1). Classification (GTDB taxonomy): domain Bacteria; phylum Pseudomonadota; class Gammaproteobacteria; order Steroidobacterales; family Steroidobacteraceae; genus 13-2-20CM-66-19. Next base: position 6,213 of record DASYGA010000032.1, read on the forward strand.
ATCGGCTCGCGGCTGCGCAGGTCCTGCAGCACCTCGCGCAGCTTCGGATCGGTCGTCAGCCAGGGTTTCAAGCTCGCCACCTCGTCCGTTCGATGCTGCCGGTCACTGCGTTGCGCGCGATTATGCGCCAAGCGGGCGGCACGATTCCCGCACTGCGGCTCGAGCGGCTTCGCTCTGCGCGCGTCACGCGGCGGTATCCGGGCCCACTCTTCGCCGCCGCAACAGCCCGAAGGCCACCGGGATCAGCGAGACGGCGATGATGAGGATCGTGACCAGCCCAAAGTTGCGCTTCACGATCGGCACGTTGCCGAAAAGATAGCCGCCCCAGAGAAAGAGCAGCACCCAGGCGAAGCCGCCGAGAATGTTGTAGGCCTGGAAGCGCGCGTAGGGCATGCGGCCGACGCCGGCGACGAACGGCATGCAGGTGCGGATGATGGGGACGAAGCGCGACAGGGCGATTGCGCGGCCGCCGTGCCGGCGGAAGAATTCTTCCGTGCGGCGCAGGTACTGCACCTTGAGCAGGCGGTAGCGGCCGCTGAAGGCTGGAGGACCGATCAGCCGGCCCACGGAGTAGTTGGCGGTGTTGCCGAGAACGGCGGCCAGACCCAGGATGACGAACAGCAGCGGTGCGTCGAGCGTGCCGCTGGTATCGATCGCCGCCAGGGCGCCGACGCCGAAGAGCAGTGAGTCGCCCGGAAGGAACGGCGTCACGACGAGACCCGTCTCCGCGAAAATGACTGCAAACAGGATCGGGTAGATCCAAAGATCGACGTGCACCAGCAACTCGACCAGATGCCGGTCGAGGTGCAGCACCAGGTCGATCAGCCACGACAGCATTTTTCGGCAGCTCCAGAAACGGCACGAGCGCGCCCGGGGAGCCCCGAAAGCGAGGCTGCCCGGGGCGATCGGAGACTAGCAGGGATCACGCCCCCGCGGGCTTCACGGCACGAATGCCCGCGCGCTGGCCGGGGATCAGCGGCACCTCAAGGCAGCAGCACGTCGGTGGCAAGCCTCGACGGGATGTTATTGGCTACCGTCTTGATCAGATGTCCGTACTCTGTGCCGCCGTGCGCCTCATCTTCCAGCGTGCCGAGGGCCAGTTGCACCTCTGCGTCGCGCGACTGCAGGGAGGGCGCGTCCTTCGCGCTGATGATGTCGGCGGGCTGGTGCTCAGGCCCACTCTCGACGATGTCCGGAATGATGCCCTTGCCTTGCACCGAGCCGCCGGAAGGCGTGAAGTACCGGGAGGTGGTCAGCTTCACGGCGCCGCCGTACTGCAGCGGGATGACGGTCTGGACCGTGCCTTTACCGTAGGTCTTGTGCCCGATCAGCAGCGCCCGTCCATGGTCCTTGAGCGCCGCCGAGACGATTTCCGCCGCCGAGGCGGTACCGCTGTTCACCAGCACCACGATGGGGGCGCCGTTCATCAGATCGCCCGGGGTGGCGTCCATCTCGAAGCGGGCATCGGAGGTGCGCCCCTGAGCCGTGAGGATCACACCGCTATTGAGGAAATCATCGGCCACGGCCACACCGGACTCGAGCACTCCGCCGGGATTGTCGCGCAGGTCGAGCACCAGACCCTGAAGTCCGCCCGGATTGTCGCGCTGGAGCTTCGAGATGGCCGCGCTTATCTCATCGGGGGTGGTGTCAGTGAACTCCTCGATGCGCACGTAGCCGTAACCCGATCCCAGGCTCTGATAGGAAACGCTGTGCACCTCGACCGTGGCTCGGCGCAGCGGGAAACTCCGCAGCCCCTGCGCGCCGGCGCGCCGGATGGTGAGGGTGACGGTGCTGCCCGAGACCCCGCGCATGTGCTCGATGGCACCGTTGACGTCCGATCCGACCTCCTTGCCATCGATCGCAATGATCTCATCGCCGGCCCGCAGGCCGGCCCGATCGGCCGGAGAGCCCTGGATGGCACTGACGATCTTCACGGCGGAGCCGTCCGCCGTCACCTCGATGCCGACACCCGGGTAAGAGCCCATGGTGCTCAGGCGGGTCTCCTCGAATTCCTCATTGTCCAGATAGGCGGAGTGCGGATCGAGCGAGGACACCATGCCGCGGATGGCCGAGTCCATCAGCTTGCGGTCGCCTTCCTGATCGACGTAGTCGTGCTTGATGTGCTCGTAGACCTCGGCGAAGAGGCGCGCTTCCTGCCACGGGAGGGCCGTGGCATCGGTGTTGCCGGCCTGGGCGGCCGGGGCGCTCGGGCCCTGCGCCAGCACACCGCCGGCGAAAGCAGCGGAAAAGCCGAAAACGGCTCCTGTAACGAGAGCGATCAGCGTGCGCTTGCCGCTGGACATGTGGTGAATCCCCCCGCAGGGAACAAACGAATGATCAGAGGATGGAACGATGCTACGACGTGAACTGCCGGTCAATGGGCGCCCGACCATCGGTGCTCATGACCCGACCAATGCATGCTCTCATGCGCGACGCGCCGGACTGACGAGGCTCGGTGCGCGCACCCCGTCCGCCATGCGGCGCTGCGCGCCGACAGGAGGACTGGCGGTGAGCTGCGCCAGCAGATCATCGAGCGGCAGCGGCTTCGCGATCGCAAATCCCTGCCCATAGTCGACGCCGAGGGTGGCGACGCGCGCACGGATCTCCTCGGTCTCCACGTACTCCGCCACCGTGATGAGCGACATGGTGCGGGCGAGCTGCGCGATGGCACGCACCATCGATTCGGCACGCGGGTCGCGGACCACGTCGCGGACGAAGCTGCCGTCAATCTTCAGCATCGTGACCGGCAGCTGGCGCAGATAGGAGAGGGAGGAAAGCCCGGTGCCGAAATCATCCAGCGCAATGCCGCAGCCGAGCGTGCGGATCCGCTCCATCAGGGCGCTCGCGCGGGCGATGCTGGCGATGGTGGCGTTCTCCGTGAGCTCGAAGCAGAAGAGCTCCGGCGGCAGGCCGCTCGAGCGGATCCGCTCGATGAGGAAATCCCCGAAGCTCTCCTCGTTGAGCGACTGACCGGAGAAGTTGATGGCAAAGCAGAGTGGCACCCCGGAGAACATAGCGGCGTGGGCCTTGAAGCGCGCTATGGCGGTCTCGATCACCCAGCGGTCGATGCTCTGCATCAGCTGATAGCGCACCGCGGCGGACATGAAGCTGTCGGGGCCCGCGGCGGTGCCGTCCTCATCGATCATGCGCACCAGAAGCTCGTAATGCGGCTTCAACTGCCCGCGGCCGAAAGGCAGGATGAGCTGCGCATCGAGCCGGAAGCGCCCGGAGCTGATGGCATCATGCAAGCGCCCGGCGATGTTGATGTCGGCGAACCTGCGCACCAGGCTGACATCGTTGGCCCGATACACCTCAACGCGATTGCGGCCGCGATCCTTCGCCGCCTTGCACGCGGTCTCGGCCGCGGCGAGCGAGTGCATCAGCTCGCCGGCGCTGGAATCGAGTGCCGCCACGCCGATGCTGATCGAGACGCGCAGGCGCGAGTTGCCCTGCATGCTGCCCAACTTCTCGGCTGCCTCGCGCAGCACCTCGCCGAAGCGCTCGGCGTCATCGAGGCTGCCGGGCAGGAGGGCGGCGAAGCGGTCGCCCGAGATCCTGGCCGCGAACGCCCCCGGCGGCAGCCGGCCGCGCAGCAACTCGCCGAGCTGGCCGAGCACGCCGTCGCCGACCCGCATGCCGAAGTTGTCGTTGATGACGTGGAGCTGGTCGACGTTGATATAAAGGGAGCTGAAGCCCGTGGAGCCATCGCCGTCCGCCACCACCAGGTGCACGCGGCTCTCGAATGCCGGGCGGGTATAAAGTCCGGTCAGGGCGTCGAAGCTGCCGGCCACCGCGTCCTGGCGCGTCCCGTTGAGCTCCGCCACGGTCCGCTTCAGCTTGCTGATGAGGACTCGGGCAAGCAGATCGCGGCGCATACACTCCAGAACGGGCGCGAGCAGAGTGTGTACGAGCGGGAAGCTGCGAGCTGCGGGCTCGTGCTCGCCGGCAGGCGCGCAGACGATGGCGAGCGCAGCGAGCACGTGCCGCGCGTCGTCGCGGATCCAACAGACGTACGCCGGCACATTGCCGGGCAACCAGTGGAGGTCGCCGGCGCTCTCGGGGGCAGAGCGGGCCGTGGCGAGCGCACCGGCGACGATGGGCGGCAGATCGGCGGCGGCCGCATCGGTCGACCAGCGCAGCGCCCCCCGGGCATCGAGAACGGAAATTCCGCGGGCGCGCGGCAGCAGCGCCCGGCAGAGCTGGGCGTACGCCTCGAAGCCGCTCCAGGGTTCGGCGGGCTTCCCAGGGCTTTTCGCGGCGTCCTCGGCCTCGAGACGGCGGGTCTCAGAGGGATTCGGTACTCCGCCCGTTTTGTTGTCCAGAGGCCGGCTCATGCCGAGGCAACCGTGGCCTGATTGGAAAATGACGGCCACTGTCGCTTGCAAGGGATTGCCCGGCCTTGCGCGAGTTGGCGGTTCGCCGATCAGCCCCCCGCCGGACTCCTCAAAGCTTGAACCGGCTCACACGTTCAGTGCCGCAGCCATACGCGGGGGTCGAGCGGCTTGCCCTGCTTGCGGATCTCGAAATAGAGCTCCGGGCGGGCGCTGCCGCCGCTATCGCCGGACTCGGCAATGGTCTGGCCGGCGGTGACGTGCTGCCCCACGGACTCGTAGAGCCGGGCGTTATGGCCGTAGAGGCTCATATAGCCATCGCCGTGGTCGATGATAATGAGCAGCCCGAGTCCCGCCAGCCAGTCCGCATAGACCACCCGGCCCTGCGACACCGCGCGCACCGGGGCATCGCGCCGGGTCGCGAAAAGATCCCCCTGCCACTTAAGGCCGCCCGCGCGCTGCTGTCCGTAGCTCTCGATGATGCTGCCGGTCACCGGCCGGAAGAGCTTGCCGCGCAGCTGTGCGAACGGGGAGTGGCCCAGATCCTCCGGCGGCAGGCTCGCGGTCGCCCGCCGCAGCTGGGCGAGCAGCGACTCGAGGCCGCTCTGCTGCCGCCGCAAGCGGCCGAGCCGCTCGGCACGCGTCTGAGTCTGGGCGGAAATGCTCGCCAGCACTTGCATACGCTGCGAGCGGGCCTGCTCCAGGGCCGCCACCTGGGCCTGGCGAGCCTGCTGCAGGGTGGCCAGCTGCGCGTCCTGCGCCTGGAGCTGACCATCCAGCTGACCAATCCGCTGCAGATCGGCCTCGATGTCGTGGATCTGGGCCGCGCGCTCGCGGCCAAAATAGCTGTAGTAGACGAACATCCGGCCCGCCCGGGCCGGATTACTCTGATTCAGCAGCAGCTTCAGCGGCTCCTCCCGCCCGGTGAGATAGGCGGCGCGGAGCTGCCCGGCCAGGACACTGCGAGCGGCGGCGAGATCGGCTTCGCGCTGCTGCTTCTGCGCCTCCAGCTGCGCCCGCTGCGCGGCGCGCGCCTGCCGCTGCTGCCGCAGACTTTCGAGCGCGGCCTGGACCTTGCCGACCGACTTTTCCGTGACCCGGAGCTGGAGAGTGAGACGGTCCCGCTCCGCCTGGCCGCGGCTCACCTGGTGGGTGATGCGCGCGATCTGATCGCGCAGCGCGTGGAGCTGCGCCCGGGCCTGATCGGCATCTGTATGAGCGTGCGCTCGGCTGGCGTGCCTGCCGGCAGCGTGCACGGGCGCGGCTGCGAGCGCGCACACCAGCAACGGGGCGATCACGCCGATGCGGAGACCGCACATATGAGCGCTATAATGCGCGCCCTTTTTCTGGCCGGCGCGCCCTTCCGGTGCCTTCTGCATGGACCGTCTCATCGAATATATCCAGGTGAATCACTGGCTCGTTGCCGCAACGGTGGCCGTGCTGGTGGTGGCAGTCGTTTTCGAGATCCGCGCGCGCGCGGAAGGTTTCGCCGCCCTCGGTCCGCAGGATGCCATCCGGCTGATGAACCGCGGCGCGGTAGTCATCGACCTGCGCCCCGCGGAGCAGTATGCCGCAGGCCACCTCTCCGGCGCGCGCCGGATGGACGATGAGCAGATCCAGAAAGCCGGCGACACGATGAAACGGTTCAAGCAGAAGCCGCTCATCGTCTACGACGAGTCCGGCGCGCTCGGCACGTCGGCCGCCCGGAAGCTGAAGGCCCAGGGCTTCGAGCAGATCTTCAATCTTCGCGGCGGAGTGGCGGCCTGGCGCGCGGACAATCTACCGCTCGAGAAGGGTGCGAAGGCAGGCGGATGAAAGCCGTGATGTACGCCACGGGATGGTGTCCATACTGCGCACGCGCACGGCAACTGCTCGAGCGCAAGGGCGCTGCCTTCGAGGAGATCGACATCGAGGCCAGGCCCGAGGCCCGGCAGGAGATGATGTCCCGCAGCGGGCGGCGCAGCGTGCCGCAGATCTTCATCGGCGCGACGCATGTCGGCGGGTGTGACGATCTTTACGATCTGGATGCCCGCGGGGGTCTCGACAAACTATTGCAAAGTGGAGTGACAGATGACGAATGAAACAGCCGGCATAGCGCCGGCGCCAGAGGCCACCAATGGCCCGGTCCTCGCGCTGCAGAGCGTGTACCTGAAGGACTGCTCGTACGAGGCTCCGAACGGCCCGCGCGTGGATGGCAACTGGAACCCGCAGATCAACCTCGACCTGCACACGGGCGCGGCCACTCTGAGCGCCGACGTGCGCGAGATCGTACTGACGGTGACCGTCTCCGCCAAGCAGAACGACAGCACCATCTTCCTGGTCGAGGTGAAGCAGGCCGGCATCTTCCTGATGCGTAACCTGGCGGAAGAGGACATCAAGCGCGCGGTGGGCAGCGTCTGCCCCGGAGTGCTCTTTCCCTATGCGCGCGCCGCTGTCTCGCACCTGGTGACTCAGGGCGGGTTCCCGCAATTCCTGCTGCCGCCGGTCAACTTCGATGCACTGTACGCCGCGAATCAGAACCGGCCGCCCGAGCAGACCAACTGACCGGCAGGCCGGGCGATGAGCACCACGGGGAGCGATTCGCCGGTCGCGGTATTGGGCGCGGGGTCCTGGGGGACGGCGCTCGCCATCCAGTTCGCGCGCAGCGGCCGGCCGACACGGCTCTGGGGACGCGACCGCACGCGGCTGGCCAGGATGGCGCGGGAGCGGCGCAACGAGCGATACCTCGCCGCGGGTGTGTTTCCGGAAAATCTGGCCATCGAACCGGCAATCGCGGCAGCACTGGGCGGCGCGCGCGATGTGCTCGTTGCCGTGCCGAGCCATGCGTTCCGATCGGTGCTGACCGGCATTGCGCCGCTCCTCGCGCCGCAAATGCGGCTCGCGTGGGCAACCAAGGGCTTCGAGCTCGACTCGGGGCTGCTGCCTCACCAGGTGGCGCGCGAGGTGTTAGGCCCCACGCAGGCCGTGGCGGTACTCTCCGGCCCGACATTCGCGCGCGAGGTTGGGGCCGGACTCCCGACGGCGATGACGATCGCCTCGTCCGATGCGGCGTTCGCCAAGACCCTGGCGCAGGATCTCTCTTCGTCACAGTTTCGCGCCTACACGTCGACGGACATTGCCGGCGTCGAGGTCGGCGGGGCGGTCAAGAACGTGCTGGCGGTGGGCGCGGGGCTGTCGGATGGCCTCGGCTTCGGAGCCAACACGCGCGTGGCGCTCATCACGCGCGGCCTGGCGGAGATGATGCGGCTGGGGGTGGCCCTCGGCGCGCAGCGCGACACCTTCATGGGGCTCGCGGGCCTGGGAGACCTGGTGCTCACCTGTACCGACGATCAATCCCGCAACCGGCGGTTCGGCCTGGAGCTGGCGGCGGGCAAGACGGCAAGCCAGGCTCTGGCTGACATCGGACAGGTGGTGGAGGGATACCCGGCGGCCAAGGCGCTCCACGGCGTTGCCGCCCGCGCGGGCGTGGAGATGCCGCTCTGTGAAGGTGTCTACCGGGTGCTCTACCAGGGGATCCCGGCTGCGGATGCCGTGCAAGCGCTGATGCGGCGGCCGATCAGGCCGGAGACGGACTAAATCGCCTGGAGCTACTCAGCTGCGCACCACGCCGATCGCGGCGCCGATGATCGCCCCGACCACCAGCACCACGACAGGACCTGCGGATAGCAGGAAGCCGAGCTCCCGCTTCCTCGGGTCCTTGACGTAGCCGAAGTAGTAGATGATCCGGCCGACGATATAAAGCGCGCCCAGCCCCGCCGCGGCTTTGGCATTCACGTAAAAACCGAACATCCACATGGCAGGGACGAGAAGGATCAGCAACTCCAGCGTATTCATCTGGACGCGGTAGTAGCGCTCGAACATCTCGTTGCCCGCGGTGGCGGGAGCGGCAACCTTGTATCTGTACCGGGCCCGCGCGACCGCGACCGCAAAGGCCAGGAACTGCAGCAGGGCAAGCGCGACGATCAGGTTGACGAGGGCCATGGTTATTGCTTCTTCCGCGAGGGATATGGATGGTCAAAAGCTGAAACCCCGATGAGACGCGATGATAGCTCACCGCTCACCGGAGTAACCTACGCTGTACGGGCGGAACCGAAGCTCCACTCTGACGGCGGCCCAGTGGCACAATTGACATCATGAAGGACAGGACTCGGGGCTATGCCCATCGGATCGATCTGGCCGCGGACGTGCAGACGGTCTGGCAGGCGCTGACGGATCCGGCGCAACTTACCGCCTGGTGCTCGCCGAAGGCCGAAATCCGCGCGCGCGCGGGGGGCCTCTTTCGGGCCTGCGTGGATCGGGTGACGGAGCTGGAGGCGCATATCGACGTCTATGAGCCGGCGCGGCGGATGCGGCTGATTTACCTGCCGAGTGCGGCACTGCCCCCTGCGGACAGCGCGCTGGTCGATGATTTCATCCTGGAGCCGACCAAGGCTAGCGGCACCATCCTGCGCCTCCTGGGATCCGGAGTGCCCGGCGCCCCCGAGTGGGATGCCCAGTACCTCAGGCTGCGCACGGGCTGGCAGGCGGCGATGACACGATTGAAGGCGCTGATCGAGGGTGCCGCCCGGCGGGAGGGCACGTGACCCGCTTCATCATCCGGGCGCTGATCAGCGCGATCGGACTCTGGATCGCGACGCGCTGGATAGCGGGGATCCGCATCGACAATGCCGGAACGCTGGTGCTCGCCGGCCTGCTGCTGGGGGTCGTCAACGCGATCGTGCGGCCGGTGCTGGTCATCCTGACACTGCCGATCACGATCCTCAGCCTCGGGTTCTTTCTGCTGATCGTCAACGCCGCGATGGTCGCCCTCGTGGCCTGGGTGCTGCCGGGCTTCCACATTTACGGCGGATTCTGGTCGGCATTCGCGACGGCGCTCGTGGTCTGGATCATCGGCTGGCTGGGCTCCTGGCTGATCGGGCCGCGAGGCAGAATAGACGTCCGCGTACGCAGGCTCTGAGGTGCGAGCATGACTACCGATACAAACCCCCCGCCGGGCGCTCTGCGGCTGAGATTCTGCGGGCTGGACTTCGCCTCCCCCATCGTGCTGCTCTCGGGCTGCGTCGGCTTCGGTGAGGAGTACACGCGGATCGAAGGGTTCTCCAACGCGGACGCGGGCGCGATCGTGCTGAAGGGGACGACGCTTGCCCCCCGGCTCGGCAACCCGCCGCACCGCGTGTTCGAGACGCCGGCCGGGATGCTCAACGCCATCGGCCTGCAGAATCCCGGCGCGGAGCACGTCGTGCGCCGCATCCTGCCGGAGCTGGATTTCAGCGAGACGCGGTTCATCGCCAACGTGTCCGGCTCCACGGTGGAGGAGTACGCCGAGGTCACGCGTATCTTCGATCAGTCGCCCATCGATGCCATCGAGATCAACATATCCTGCCCCAACGTCAAGGAAGGGGGTGTTGCATTCGGCAACTATCCGGACATGTCCGCGCAGGTGGTGGAGGCGTGCCGGCGGGTGACGAAGAAGCCGCTGATCACCAAGCTATCACCCAATCAGACCGATATCCGTGAGAACGCCCGACGCTGCATCGAAGCGGGAACGGATGCGCTCTCGGTCATCAACACGATGATGGGGATGGCAATCGACGCGCGCACGCGCCGCCCCGTCATCGGCAACATCCAGGGGGGGCTCTCCGGGCCGGCGATCAAGCCGATCGCACTGCTGAAGGTTCACCAGGTGTACGAAGTCGCGCAGCCGCATGGCGTGCCCATTATCGGTCAGGGCGGCATCACGACCGCGACGGACGCGGTGGAATTCCTGATCGCCGGCGCCACCGCGGTCGGTATCGGGACGGCGCTGTTCTACGACCCGTTCGTCTGCAAGAAGGTGAACGAGGGAATAGCGGAATACCTGCGGGAGAACCGCATCGAGAGCGTCGGCGAACTCGTCGGCAGCCTGCGCACCGACAGAGAGACTCAGGACGCACCGGTATCGGGCTGAGCGGACATCCGCGGTCCGGCCGACGCCCGGCGCTCGGTAGTGCTGCTTTTCACCTGCCGAGGCACGTCTTGCCGGCGGACGTACGCGCTTCCGATGCGTCCGATGCTCTAGCGGTTGTCCGCTTCAGCCGCCTCCGGCGATCCCTCGGTCTCTCCCTCTGCCATTCCCAGCTCCTTCAGTTTGCGAGTGAGCGTGTTGCGGCCCCAGCCGAGGAGCTTCGCGGCTTCCTGACGATGACCTTGCGTGCGCCTGAGAGCCGCGCGGATCAGGATGCGCTCCATTGCAGGCAGCGCCACATCCAGGAGGGGATGCTTGCCGCCCAGCGCCTGACGGTCGGCCCAGCCGGCGAGAGCTTTCTGCCAGTCGAGTTCGCCGTCGGCCGCATCGGCCGCGGCGAGGATCTCGGGCGGCAGGTCCTCGACACGAATCTCCCTGCCGGGAGCGAGGACCGAGAGCCGGCGGCAGAGATTCACCAGCTCGCGGACGTTACCGGGCCAGGCGTACGATGTCAGCTTTGACTCCGCCTCCTTGGCGAGCGCCTTGCGCTCCACGCCGAGATCGCGAGCGGCCACCCTGAGATAGTGCTCGAAGAGATCCGGGATGTCCTCCGAGCGGGCCCGAAGCGGAGGCAGCTCCAGCCGGATGACGTTGAGGCGGTGATAGAGATCTTCGCGAAAGAGTCCGTGAGCCACACGGTCCTGCAGGTTCTGGTGTGTCGCGGCAATGACGCGCACATCCACCCGGATCGGCGTCTGGCCGCCGACCCGGTAAAACTCGCCTTCCGCGAGGACACGCAGCAAGCGGGTCTGCAGCGGGGTCGACATGTCGCCGATCTCATCGAGGAACAGCGTGCCGCCGTCGGCCTGCTCGAAACGTCCGCGCCGCTGGGCGTCGGCGCCGGTGAATGAGCCCTTCTCGTGGCCGAAGAGCTCCGACTCGAGGAGGTCGGCGGGAATGGCCGAGGTGTTGAGGGCGATGAAGGGCTTGCCGGCGCGCGGACTGTGATCATGCAGGGCGCGGGCCACCAGTTCCTTGCCGGTGCCGGATTCGCCCGTGATGAGCACGGTGACGCTGGAGCGCGAGAGGCGTCCGATTCCGCGGAACACCTGCTGCATGGCCGGCGCGGTGCCCAGGAGCTCCGGGATGCGGGGGGTGGCGGTCGAGTCGGCGGTACCCTGCGCGACGGCGCTCGCCGCACGCTGGACCAGGGCAACCGCCTGATCGATGTCGAACGGCTTCGGCAGATACTCAAAGGCGCCGCCCTCGTAAGCCGACACGGCGCTGCCCAGATCCGAATGCGCGGTCATGACGATGACGGGCAGGGTGGGACGAGTCTCGCGAATGCGGCGCAGCAGCGACAGGCCCGATTGCCCGGGCATGCGTATATCGGTGATCAGCACATCCGGCGCCTCGCGCCGCAATGCCTCCAGAGCGGGCTCCGCTGCCTCGAAGGCGCGCGCCGTCATGCCGCTGTTGCGCAGCGCGCGCTCCAACACCCAGCGGATCGACGCGTCGTCGTCGACCAGCCAGACGCGCAGGGCACCCGTGGTGCGAGGCTCCGTCCCTGCGCCCTCTGAGCCCCGCATTCGCGAGTCGAGACTCATCGGGAAACCCCGTCGGGCCGGCTGCCGCCGTCCAAAATCGTTCCGAACGATTTTGTCACGCGGCATCTCCCAGCGGCAGCAGCAACGTGAATACGGTCCGTCCCGACTCGCTCTCGAATTCAATGAGGCCGCCGTTGCGCGCCACGAGCTCCTGTGCCATGGCAAGGCCGAGGCCGGTGCCCTCGGGCCGGCCCGTGACCAGGGGATAGAAGATGCTCGAGCGCAGCTCCTCCGGGACGCCCGGTCCGTCATCCTCCACCTGCACGCTGGCTACGAGGCGATGGCGCGCCGACCCGATGCCGACATTGGACAGAGCGCGGGTCCGCAATACGATGCGCCCACGGGCGCCCAGCGCCTGCATCGCATTGCGGGCCACGTTGAGCAACGCCTGGATGATCTGGTTGCGATCGAGCATGGCGCCGGGCAGGCTGGGATCGTAATCGCGCTCGATGCCGATCGCCGGGCCGGCCTCCGCCCGCAGCAGGTGAAAGACGTGCTCGCAGACCTCGTGCACATTGATCAGCGACTTCTGTGGCACACGCTTCGGACCCGCCATGGAGTCAACCAGCGCGGCCAGACGATCCGCTTCGCGGATGATGACCTGTGTGTATTCCTTCAGCGATGCGCCTTGCAGCTCCCGCTCGAGGAGCTGGGCGGCGCCACGCAGGCCGCCGAGCGGGTTTTTGATCTCGTGGGCGAGCTGCCGGATCATGAGACGGCTGCCGTCCAGGCGCGCGATCAGGTCGTTCTCGCGCGAGATGCGTTGCCGCTGGGTGGTGTCGGCGAGCTCGAGCAGCAGGTGGGTTCCGGTGACCTGGCCCTCGAGCGGGGTGATGGTGACATCGAGCGTGCGGGATTCGCGGGGCGCGCCGGCCGGGCGAATGGCGAGCTCGCGATCAGCGATGCCTTCGCCTTCCTCGAGAGCGCGGCGGAGGATGGCGACCAAGCCGTTACCGTCGAGCAGAAAGTCGGAGAACGGCCGGCCGCGCGCTTTGTTGAGACTGAAGGCCAGCAGGTCCTGCGCCGCCACGTTGGCGTAGATGGCGCAGAGCTGCGCGTCGAGGACGATGATGCCGGTCGAGAGCGCATCGAGCAGGTCGGCGGGCTCGAAATGCGACAGCGCCGAAGGGACGTTGTACTCAGCGGCCAAGGCTCCCTCCGCCCGGTCGCCGAGGGCTTGCTAGTGCGGATGAACCGGGTTGTGGGGGTTCGCGACGGAGGGCTGGTGCACGAAGAACGTGACGTTGCTGGTCTCGCAGACGATCTGGCCGGTGCTGTCCTCGATCACGGCCTGCAGCGAGTGTTGGCCGCGGAAAACCGGGAAGGTGAACGAGGTGCCTGAGCCCTGGATCTGCTTGCCGTCGACGAAGAGGTGGACCTGGTCGCCGGGGCGCAGCTGCGGTGAGGTCTGGACGACCGCGGTGGCCTGGTGGACGTTCATCAGCATCTGCTGGTCGGCCGGCTGCGCGATCGAGCAGCTGTCGTAGGCGGGACCGGAGGCCTGAGTCGCGGGCGCAGCTGGCATCGCGGAAGTCTGCGGCAGCGGCAGCGCGGAGAAGGTCTGGGCGCCCCGGATCTCGAGCTTCTGCGCGTTGGGATGCGGCTGATCGCTGTAGTGGACCACGCCCTGGGCGTCGACCCATCGGTAAACCGTCGTCTGCCCGCTGTCCGCCAGCGCGCTGCCCGGCAGCAGTCCGAGGCACGTGAGGCCGAGCAGGGCCGCGACTGTCGCGCGGACTGCGGCTGGCCGGATTAAGGTAAATCGGAGGTAGCGCATAGGTATCGAGCATAGCCCGATGCGGCGCCGGGGACAAAGGACGGCCGTCGCAAGGCCGTGTCACTGGCCAGGGCCCCCGGACGAAGAGCACCGCACGCTCGGTGCTCAGCCGTCCCTGGCATGCTCTGAGACCCCCGCCTGGGAATACCAATGTCTCGGGATACCCTGTCTTCACGACGCACTCATCAGCAGCTGTAGTAAAGCTCCATCTCCACGGGATGAGTTGCCATGCGAAAACGCGTCATCTCCTGCATCTTCAGGCCGATGTACGCATCGATCACATCGTTGGTGAACACTCCGCCTCGGGTCAGGAACTCGCGGTCCTTGTCGAGATAATCGATCGCCATATCGAGCGAGTGGCAGACCGTCGGGATGTGCTTGGCTTCCTCCGGCTCCAGGTCGTAGAGATCCTTGTCGGCTGGATCGCCGGGGTGGATCTTGTTCTGGATGCCATCGAGACCGGCCATCATCATGGCCGCGAACGCGAAGTAGGGATTCGCGCTGGAATCCGGGAAGCGCACCTCGATGCGGCGGGCCTTGGGGCTGGAGACCCACGGAATGCGGATGGAGGCAGAGCGGTTGCGCGCGGAGTACGCCAACATCACGGGCGCCTCGAATCCGGGCACCAGACGCTTGTAGCTGTTGGTTCCCGCATTGGTGAAGGCGTTGAGCGCGCGCGCATGCTTGATGATGCCGCCGATATAGTAGAGCGCCAGATCGGACAGGCCACCGTACTTATCGCCCGCGAAGAGCGCCCTGCCCTCCTTTTGCAGCGACTGGTGGACGTGCATGCCGCTGCCGTTGTCGCCGACGAGCGGCTTCGGCATGAAGGTGGCGGTCTTGCCATAGCGGTGGGCCACGTTGAGCACCGCATACTTGAGGATCTGCACCTCGTCGGCCTTCTTCACGAGCGTGCCGGCGCCGACGCCGATCTCACCCTGGCCCCCGGTGGCCACTTCGTGGTGATGCACCTCGACCTTGAGGCCCAGCTCCTCGAGCGCCAGACACATGGCCGAGCGGATGTCCTGGAAGGCATCGACCGGCGGCACCGGGAAATAACCGCCCTTGACGCCGGGACGGTGGCCACGATTGCCTTCGGTGTACTCCGTGCCCGAGCTCCAAGCGCCCTGCACCGAGTCGATGGCGTAGAAGCAGCCGCGCATGTCGTTGCCGAAGCGCACGCTGTCGAAGATGAAGAACTCGTTCTCCGGGCCGAAGAGCGCGTAATCGGCGATGCCGGTCGACTTCAGGTACGCCTCGGCCCGCTTTGCGAGGGAGCGCGGATCGCGCTCGTAACCCTGCATGGTCGTCGGCTCGATGACATCGCAGCGGATGTTGATCGTCGCGTCCTCGAAGAACGGATCGAGAATGGCGGTACCGGCCTCCGGCATGAGGATCATGTCGGACTCGTTGATGCCCTTCCATCCGCCGATGGAGGAGCCGTCGAACATCTTGCCGTCGCGGAACAGCTCCTCGTCGACGAGGCGCGCCGGAATGGTCACGTGCTGCTCCTTGCCGCGCGTGTCGGTGAATCTCAGGTCCGCGAACTTGATGTCTTTTTCTTTGATCAGCTTCAACACATCGGTCGGTGTCATATCTCCTCCGGAAAAAAAGGCTCGCGCGGTGCGATCGCGGGAACCAGGTGCGGTCACAGCGGCATTGGGGCGCAGCGCTGTGACAGTGCAGGCGCTGTGCCAGCTTCGAAACCTTTATAGATCAATGGCTTATCAGCTTCGTCGCCGACATGATGCACCATGATGGTGCATAAGTTTGCATTCTGGCACCAATTTGGTGCAGACACCACCGAGCAGCAGATGGCGGTAGCCTCGCGCCAGCCGAGCCGCGCCTACTTTTGGTGCATGCCGCCAGGGTGCCGCTGCCTGGTTTCCACGGGCTATACTCGCCGGCTCGTTTTCATCCGACCCACCCATGAGAACCGGCACGGCGCCCCGCACCTTCCAGGAGCTGATCTTCGCGTTGCAGCGCTATTGGTCGGAGCGCGGCTGCGTCGTGCTGCAACCCTATGACATGGAAGTGGGGGCCGGCACCTTCCACACGGCCACATTCTTGAGGTCGATCGGGCCGGAGCCCTGGAGCGCAGCTTACGTCCAGCCCTCACGCCGTCCGGCGGATGGCCGCTACGGCGAGAACCCCTTCCGGCTGCAGCACTATTACCAGTTCCAGGTGGTCATCAAGCCATCGCCGCTCGACATACTGGAGCTGTATCTCGGGAGCCTGCGCACGCTCGGCTTCGACCCGCTGGTGCACGACGTCCGCTTCGTCGAGGATAACTGGGAATCGCCGACGCTGGGCGCCTGGGGCCTCGGCTGGGAGGTGTGGCTGAACGGCATGGAGATCACCCAGCTCACCTACTTCCAACAGGTGGGGGGCCTCGATTGCCGTCCGGTCACGGGCGAGATCACCTATGGACTCGAGCGCCTCGCCATGTACCTGCAGGGGGTGGAGAGCATCTACGACATCGTCTGGACGGATGGCCCACTGGGCCGCGTGACCTACGGGGACGTGTTTCACCAGAACGAGGCCGAGCAGTCGCGATACGACTTCGAGCTGGCCGATGTCGCGACGTTGTTCCGTCATTTTGACGATCACGAGCGCGCCTGCAAGGAGCTGCTCGAGGCGGGGCTGGCGTTGCCCGCATACGAGCAGGTGTTGAAAGCCTCGCACAGTTTCAACCTGCTCGATGCCCGGCGGGCGATATCGGTGACGGAGCGGCAGCGCTATATCCTGCGGATGCGCGCGCTCGCCGGCGGCGTTGCGCGGACGTACTACGAGAGCCGCAAGGCGCTCGGATTTCCGCTGCTCTCTCGCCAGGCCCCGACGGGGGCCGCGCCCGTGCCTGAGGAGACCGCGGAGGGCACACGCCTGGCGGCGCAGGCCGACAGCAGCGCGGCTGCCGCGAAGGCGGGCACATGACAACGTCGCCTCGCAGCGTCGAGAAGCGCGACTTTCTGGTCGAGATCGGCACGGAGGAATTGCCGCCGAAAGCCCTCCGGGCACTGGAGCAGGCGTTTGCCGGAGATCTCGCCTCCGGGCTGGCGAAGGCAGGCCTGAAGCATAGCGAGATCAAATCGTTCGCCACGCCGCGGCGGCTCGCCGTCCTGGTCCGCAGTCTCGCGGCGCGCCAGCCGGATCAGAAGATCGAGCGGCGCGGGCCGCCACTGAACGCAGCGTTCGACGCCGCGGGTCTTCCGACGCGGGCCGCCCAGGCATTTGCGGCTAGCAATAAAGCCTCCGTGGAGGAGTTGCAACGCCGGGAGGAGGGAAAGGGCACCTTCCTTTATTACGTCGGCCTGAAGAGCGGCGCCTCCGCCGTGGAGCTCTTGCCCGGCCTCATCCAGAGCGCCCTCGATGCCCTGCCGATTCCGCGGCGAATGCGCTGGGGCGCGGGTGAAGCGCAGTTTGTCCGGCCCGTTCACTGGATCGCGATGCTGTATGGGAAGGATGTCGTTCCCGCAAGCCTCCTCGACACGGCATCGGGCAACGTTACGCGCGGCCACCGCTTCCACGCGCCGAAGCCGCTGCGGCTGTCGAGCC
Source organism: Steroidobacteraceae bacterium (assembly GCA_036000265.1). Classification (GTDB taxonomy): domain Bacteria; phylum Pseudomonadota; class Gammaproteobacteria; order Steroidobacterales; family Steroidobacteraceae; genus 13-2-20CM-66-19. The sequence goes on from DASYGA010000032.1 coordinate 23,427, forward strand.
CCTCGGCCTACGAGCGGTCGCTGCGCGAGCGGGGTCATGTGGTCGCGGATTTCGAAGCGCGACGAGCATTGATACGCGAGCGGGTCGCGGCGGTGGCGGCCGGGCTGGGCGGACAGCCGCTGATGAGCGATGCGCTGCTCGAAGAAGTCACTGCGCTGGTGGAATGGCCGGTGCCGCTCGCCGGGAGGTTCGAGGAGCGCTTTCTGTCGCTGCCGCGCGAGGTGCTGATCTCGACCCTGGAGGATCACCAGCGTTACTTCCCGGTCGAGGGCGCGGACGGCAGGCTCCTTCCCTGCTTCATCGCCGTGGCGAACATCGAGAGCCGCGATGCAACCAAGGTGGTGGAGGGCAACGAGCGTGTCGTGCGGCCGCGGCTCGCCGACGCAGCGTTCTTCTGGGAGCAGGACCGCAAGGCGCCTCTCGCCGCGCGCACCGCGGACCTGGCGAAAGTCACCTTCCAGGCGAAGCTCGGCTCTCTCGCCGACAAGGCGCGGCGCGTGGGAGCGCTAGCCGTCGAGATCGCGCAGGCACGCGGCTCCGGAGCTGCGGGGTCCGATCTGGCAGCGCGCGCCCGGCGCGCAGCGGAGCTCTGCAAGTGTGACCTCCTGACAGCGATGGTCGGCGAGTTCCCGGAGCTGCAGGGCATCATGGGCACCCATTACGCGCTCGCCGACGGCGAAGATGCCGAGGTCGCAGCGGCAATTCGCGAGCACTACCTGCCGCGCGGCGCCGGCGATGAGCTGCCGTCTACCCAAACGGGCATCACCCTGGCGATTGCCGACAAGCTGGACACTCTGGCCGGCATATTCGCGATCGGAGAGAAGCCGACGGGAACGAAGGATCCGTTCGGGCTGCGCCGGGCGGCGATCGGCGTGGTCCGCATCCTGATCGAGAGGGGGCTCGAACTCGACGTGGCCCGGCTGTTGGAGGGTGCCGTGGAGCGGGCCGGCGAGGATATCGCGAAGGCGGCGGCCGCCGCTGGCAAGCCCGCTCCGGTGCTTGCGGCCGGGAGCGTCGCCTCCGAAGCCTATGGCTATATCCTCGAGAGGCTGCGCGCCTATTATCTGGAGCGCTCGTCCGAGTCACCGGCGATCGTGACGGGAGACAGCGGCGGAGCCGGCTTGCCGAGCTCAGCCGGGGCACCTCTACTGACAGCGGAGATGTTCGATGCCGTGCTGGCGACACGGCCGCCATCGCCGCTCGACTTCGATGCCCGGTTGCGGGCGCTCGGCGGGTTCCTCGCCTTGCCCGAGGCGGGCAGCCTCGCGTCGGCCAACAAGCGCGTCGCCAACATCCTGCGCAAGGCAGGCGGCAGCACGCCCGGCGAGGTGGACGCCGAGGCGCTGCGGGCGCCGGCGGAGCGGCAACTGTATGAGGCGATGCGCGAGCGGCGCGACAACGTCGCGCAAGCCACCTCGCGCAAGGACTACGCCCGCTCCCTGACATTGCTCGCGCAGCTGCGGCCGGCGGTGGACGCGTTTTTCGACCAGGTGATGGTCATGGACGAGGACCCGAAGCTGCGCGCCAATCGCCTGGCGCTGCTCGCGCAGATGCGCGGGCTGTTCGGCGGCATCGCGGATCTGTCGCGACTGCCAGGCTGAGCGGCGAGCGCAATGCAGCTCATCGGCTCGATCGTCTTCACGACCTTCCTCTTCGTCTGGACGTTCTGCTTCTCCATCTTCTTCGTAGTCGCCTGTCTGCTGCTGCCGTTCCGCCATCGGTTCATGCTGGCGAGGATGTGGGCCTGGGTGCTGCTGACGGCGCTGAAGTGGACCTGCAGGCTGGATTTCCGTATCGAAGGCAGAGAACGCCTGCCGCCAGGCAACCACATCGCACTGTGGAAGCATTCCTCCTCGTGGGAAACGCTCGCCATGAACGTGGTATTCCCGCGGCAGGTGTGGGTCCTCAAGCGGGAGCTGCTCTGGATTCCCGTGGTCGGGTGGGGCATCCGGCAACTGCATGCCATCGCCATCAATCGCAAGTCGGGCCACTCGGCCGTGGCGCAGGTGATCGCCCAGGGTCGTGAGCGCATCGCCGAGGGCGACTGGGTGATGGTGTTCCCCGAGGGCACGCGTATGCCTCAAGGGGAGACTCGCCGCTACGGCGTGAGCGGCACCCTGCTCGCGGCAGAGACGGGCAAGCTCGTGGTTCCCGTGGCACACAACGCCGGCCAATACTGGCCGCGCCGCGGCCTGCTCAAGAAGCCCGGGACCATCCGTGTCGTCATCGGCCCACCCGTCTCGCCCGGCGGCCGCGACATTCGCGAGGTCAATCGCGAGATCCAGGAGTGGGTCGAGGCGACAGTGGCCACGCTGTAGCAGCGGCATCAGCGCGACCGCCGGCCCGCCTGCGTGGAAGTCCAGGCGTACGCTGCTCCCGAGAGCACGGAGCAGAGGCTACGCGCCGCAGGTCTTGAACGTTTCGATGGCTATCGAACCTTCCGCGCGGTCGCGGTGGTACCTTGAGGCTGTGGCAGAGCAGGGACATCCCGACCTCCCCGGATTCTCCGGCACGGCGTTCCTGCTGGCGGATCCCGCGCGCGCCATGATGCTGACGGCGCTGCTCGACGGGCGCGCGCTCCCCGCAGGGGAGCTGGCGTACGCCGCTCGGGTCACGGCGCAGACCGCCAGCTCTCACCTGGCGAAGCTTCTGGCGGGCGGTCTGGTCGCGCTGGAGATCGAGGGGAGGCATCGTTACTACCGCCTGGCCGGCTCGCACGTAGCGCAGGCACTGGAGCATCTGGCCGCGATCCGGCCCGAGCCGCAGATCCGCCGCCGGGCGCTGAGTCCCGAGGCGCAGCGACTGCGGTTCTGTCGTAGCTGTTATGACCACCTCGCGGGCCAAGTCGGCGTGGCGCTGACCCGCGCGCTCGAGGAGCGCCAGTACCTGCGGCCCACTGAGGGCAAGCTGCTCGATGTAACGCCGGCGGGGACGGAATGGCTGGCGCGCCTGGGAGTGGACCTGCGGGGGATCAAGCCCTCACGCGGCGGGCTGGCGCGGCAGTGTCTCGATTGGACAGAGCGGCAGTACCATCTCGCCGGACCGCTCGGGGTGGAGTTGATGGGAGCGCTCTGCGCCTCCGGCTGGCTGCGGCGCGGCCGTGAGACGCGGGCGGTCGATGTGTTGCCCAAGGGGCGGCAGGAGCTGCGCGCTCAACTGGGCATCGACGTGGATCACGCCTGGGCCTGACCACCATCACGCGAGCGCATCGCCGTAGATCTCCTCCATAGGAATGGAGATGCCGAGCGAGCGAAGCTCGACCACCGCGTCAGAGCCGGATACGATCTGCATATCCCAACGATCTGCGTACCGGTGCACGATAGCCTGTCTCTGAGTCTGCGAGATCACCACATATTCATCGATCGCGGCCCGATGATAATTGAGTGCCTTTTCCCTGCGATCGATATGCTGGGTCGAAGGCGAAAGCACTTCGACCACGAGCTTCGGATTGCGAATGAAATCCTTGCCCCACTCCTCGGGCCGGCAGGCGACCATCGCATCGGGATAGTAGAAGATCCGGTCCGATCCGAGCTCGAGCTGGAGCCTCAGATCCGTCAGGAATACTTTGCACGGCCCCTTCTCCAATCGAGTGGAGAGCGCGGTTGCAAGCTGGAACGTGATCCGATTGTGCACAAGCGATGCGCCCAACATGGCGTACCTGACTCCATTGATGTACTCGTGGCGCAAGGCAGCCTTTTCCTCCAGCTCGAGATATTCCTCCACGCTCAAAAGATGTTCGGAGGGCTGTCCGTAAGTAGGGTGGGCTTCAGCCACTCCAACAGGCGGCGGCGGAAGATCGATGCTCCCTGAGAGCCACTCCAACAGGTTCTCGCGCTGCTCCCTCGAGAGCAGACCTATCCCGTGC
>DASYGA010000039.1:0-4271 GCA_036000265.1 Steroidobacteraceae bacterium
GGCCGCCGGTCTCGGCGACATAGAGCAGGCGCTCGTCGGGCGAGAACGCCAATCCGTTGGGTTCCTCGAAATCGTCTGCCGCCACGGTGAGTTCGCCGGTTGCGGGCTCCAGCCGATAAAGCGCGGGCGGCAGCTCGGAAGCCTGCTTGCCGCCCTCGTAATCGGTACTGATGCCGTAGAGCGGATCGCTGAACCAGATCGATCCGTCGGACTTGCCGACGATGTCGTTGGGCGAGTTCAGGCGCTTGCCGCGGTACCGGGTGGCAAGTACGGTCATCGTGCCGTCGAGCTCCGTGCGGGTGATGCAGCGGTCGAGATGCGAGCAGCCGATGAGCCGCCCCTGTGGATCGCGGGCGTGGCCATTGGCGAAGCCGGATGGCCGCCGAAACACGCTCACGCCGCCGTGCTCGCTCCAGCGCAGGATGCGATCGTTGGGGATGTCGCTGAAGTAGAGGCAATCGTGATCGGCGAACCATACCGGTCCTTCCAGCCAGCCGTAGCCCTCGCCCAGTGTCTCGAGCGGGGCGTTGGACAGCACCATGGAGCGGAATCGCTCGTCGTGAATCTCGATGTCCTGCATGATGCTTCAGGCAGCGTGACAGGGGTCGCGCGACGGATCGATGTGAAGCTGCACCGTCATCAGTACCGCGGGCTCGGTGCCTATCGTGCCGGAGCGGTGCCCCTTCCTCCCATCCCGTGGCACGCAGCCCTGATCCTCGCCGAAGGAGAATTCTCCCGGCCCCTGCTCGATGCGGGTGCCGTCCATGCTCTCGATCCACCACCGGCCCGACAGCACCACGATCCACTGCGGCGCCGGATTCTCGTGCCAGTCGCCTACCCAACCCACCGGCTGCACGGTGAACACCACAGTTGAGGGGTGGGTGCCCTGCCTGTCATTCCACTGCGGATCCGCCGGCCCGACGCGCTGCAGCTGATAACGTGTGAGATGGCACTGCCGCTGGCGGCTGATGCCGTCACCGTCCACCCAGAGATGCCAGTAGGGTACGGATGGCTTTCGCCCTGGATCGCTCATGGATGCTCCGGGGACGAGGCATAGGGATGGCTGGATGCGAGAGGATGCGAGAGGAACGGCCGCAGGCCCGAGCCGTTGGTGCCGATCACGATCAGGAGGAAACCCGCGCCGAGGGACAGGTTTTTGAGGAAGTCCCAGAAGAGAGTGCGCCCTTTACTATCGCCCGCAGCCCAGAAATCGCCCTGAGCCCAGAACCGCTTGTAGAGAATGGCGGTCGCCGCGCAGTAGGCGGCCATCACCAGCCCCGCCAGCCGATCGGCAAAGCCGGTCACGACGCCGAGCGACATGATCACTTCGATGGCGAGCCCGCAAAGGAGCACCGCAACCGCGAGCGGGCGGGGCTTGAACACTTCCTGCGCCTGCTTCACGGCGCCCTCGAATCCCACCACCTTGTCGAGCGCGCTGAACGGCAGGAACAGCACCACGAGAAGGTAGCGAACGATCAACGCCACGATCGCGGCGGTGCTCACTGCAGGCGCTCCGCAATGCGATCGGCGACGCGCAGGGCGTTGGCGATGATGGTCAGAGTCGGATTGACGGCGCCGATGGAGGGAAAAAAGCTGGCGTCGGCGAGGTAGAGATTGTCGAGCTCATGCGCCTTGCAGTCGAGATCGAGCACCGAGTGCGCCGGGTCGGTGCCGAAGCGCGCGGTGCCCGCCTGGTGCGCCGTGCCGCCGATGGGAATGTTCTTGCCGAGATAGAGCGAGCGATGGAGAAAGATGGCGTTGTGTCCGGAGCGATTCAGGACATCCTTGAGCTTGCGCTCGAGGCGTGGGAGGGCCTCCTGATTGGTGGGCACGAGGTCGAGGTGCACCCTGCCATCCTTGTAATAGATGCGGTTTTCCGGGTGCGGCAGGTCTTCCGCCTGCAGCCAGAAATCCATCGAGTGACGCGCCATCTCCTCAAAAGGCATCTCCGGCAGCCATTCCAGCCATTGCGGCAGCGACTCGCCGCGGATCTGGTCTGAATGGCTGGTGGCGCACATCTGCACGAGGCCGAGCGGGTACTCCCAATCGTCACTGTGAAAGTAGTAGTCGCTGAAGGCGAGCGTCTTCTGAAACACGGTGTCGTTCACCTCCGGCATCACGGCCATCAGCACGCTCATGTTGTGCCGCATGTAATTGCGCCCGAGCTGATCCGACCCGTTGGCGAGTCCGTTGGGGTGCGAGGCATTGGCCGAGCGCAGCAGCAGCAGAGCGGATGAGAGCGCGCCGCAGGCGACTACCACGATATCCGCCGAGTAGCGCTCCTCCCGGCCCTCGCGTGTCACGTGAACGGCGCTTACGCTACGGCCCGAAGCATCCGTGTCCAGCTTGGAGACGTAAGCTTCGGTCAGGAGGGTCACGTTCGGATGCCGCGCCAGCATCGGATCGATGCATACGACCTGGGCGTCTGCCTTGCCATTGAGCAGGCAGGGAAAGCCGTCGAAGAAGCTGCAACGCATGCAGATGCTGGTGGGTGTCGGCTGGCCGTCCTTCTCGTCGAGGAGGATGCCGAGCGGCAGATGAAACGGGTGCAGGCCGATGCCGCGCAGGTTGTCCGCCAATTCGGCGATCTTCGGCTCGTGGCTGACCGGCGGGTGCGGATAAGGGGCGCTCGCCCGCGGCTCGAGCGGGTCCTCGCCGCGCTGACCATGGACGTGAAACAGCCGCTCCGCCTGCGTGTAGTAGGGCTCGAAAGCGTCGTAGCCGAGCGGCCACGCGGGTGAGACGCCCCCGGAATGCACCACCTCGCCGAAGTCGCGCTCGCGCAGGCGAAAAAGCGCCGCGCCATAGACCTTGGAGTTACCGCCGACATAGTAGTGTAGGGCGGGGCTGAAAGTGTCGCCTGCGGAATTCGTCCAGGTCTCGTGCGCCTGGTAGGCGCCATCGACGAAGACGGTCTGGGAGTTCCAGTTCTTCTCGCTGCGCGGCAGGTAATCGCCGCGCTCGAGGATCAGGATGCGCTTGCCTGTCGGCGCCAGGCGATGGGCGAGCGAGGCGCCGCCCGGCCCGCTGCCGATGACAATGAGATCGAAGTGGTCCGAAGTCAAAGTTTTCGCTCCGCTTGCGCTCCTGATGGACCCCTCACACGCGGCAATCGGCGTACCGAAACCAGCAGGCGCTCCGCCGCTTGAGCGGCGCAGTTCCAGTCACGGAGCGATTTTGGACTGCTGGGCCGATATCCTGACGGGGCAGAGAGATAGATCCCGCTGCTCGAGATGCCGTGACAGCGCTTCGTATTGATCGGTGGCGATAAAATCGACGCCCGCGCGGATCGCTGCACGCCAGCGCGGGACGACGCGGCGCAAAGATCCGAAGTTGTAGATCGGGTCATAGCCTCTGTCCTGTTTTGCGTCGAAGCCGTCGAGCGTGTAGAAGCGGATCCAGTAACCCTGCTCGTGAGCGTAATCGACCAGCGCGCGCAGCCTTCGATCGTCGGCCTTGGTCCAGGCGCCGGCCTTGGTCTGTCCCCCTTCCTCCACAACCCACCAGCTGTTGTTCCACCAGCGCCGATAATCCGTAGCGCGCGTCCTCAGGAGCTGCGCCGGCGGAACGGTTGCCTGCCAATGAGCGCTCTGGGCCGTCGTGTCTCCCGCCGGAGGCTGTTGAGTGTGCGCGGAGCCGAAGAGGCGCAACCGGCCGCCGACCGGCACGTCGTCGTAGAACACCTTCGCCTGGGCATCGGAGTCCTCCGTCACGACGAGGATGGGCTTGCGGTCGATTGGCGCCAGGTCGTGCGGATCGGCAGTCTTGATCGCGGTCGAGAGCCACGGCTGATAGTCGCCGAGCAGCTGCCACACGGCTTGGAGGATCTCCGGCCGGGTGTCCTTGAAGTCGAAGTGCAGGATGATCAGCGGCCACTCGTTGCGGCGGTTCTCGGCCAGGGCTTTCTCGACTATCGGGCGCACCTGCTCGAAGAAATAGGCGCGCAAGGTGGGCTCCCGCCCGGTGGGCTGGGGCGTGTGGGACACCACGACACGTCCCTTCCCGGTCTTTGGGTCCATATACCAGGCGAGGTCCTGCTCGATCGAGACGGGGAAGCCGGAGTCCAATGCGCGATGCACGCGATCGTTCCAGTGCCCGTCGTAGGGATAGCAATTATGGGCGTCCAGCACCGGATGGCCATGATTGAGAAAGGAAAGGTCCGCAGCTGCGGCAACACCTCCCGACAGTATTGCCGCGAGTGCCGCAGCCCACCAGAGCCTGATCACGCCTTCACTCCCACTCGATGGTTGCGGGCGGCTTGCTGGTGATGT
>DASYGA010000108.1:0-47220 GCA_036000265.1 Steroidobacteraceae bacterium
CACCGTAGCAGCGTCCGAACATCAGGAACATCATCTCCTGATCGTATTTGGAGAGCGCGTAAATCGACTCCGGCGCCGCGGGCTTGCTCTCCGGCGTCGGCACCGGTTCCAGCGGCTCGCCGCGCTCGTCGCTGAGATCCCAGCGCCCGGCCTTGAGCTGCTCGAGGCTGCGCGGCCGCGGGCTGGAAAGACGCCCGTCGGCCGCCCGATAGAGGCCTTCGCCGTAAATGCTCATGCTCGAGGCGACCACGATCTTGGCCACCGGCCGGCGCAACAGCGCCTCGAGCAGCACCGCGGTACCGCGGTTGTTGATATCGGTGTACGAGGCGATCTCGTACATGCTCTGGCCCACGCCGACCGCCGCGGCAAAATGAAATACCGCCTCGACGCCCTCCAGCGCGCGCAAGACGTCATCTGGATTGCGCACGTCCCCCCGGACTGCCTCCACCTCGCGCGACAGGTAGGCGGGGAAGGTCCGCGATTTCCCATGCACCTGCTCCGTCAGGGCATCGAGCACCCGCACGCGGTAGCCGCGGGCGAGGAGCGCGTCGGCCAGATGCGAGCCGATGAAGCCCGCTCCTCCGGTCACGAGAACCTTAGCGTCCGTGGGCATCGCTCACCTGCCTGCCGGCAACTCCGACCCGCACTCCTGGCCCTGAGTCGCTCGCCGCGGCGGCGGCCAGCCGCGGCTTTCGCGGCGCGCGCGGGGTCTTCCGCGCCGCGGCGGAGCCGCTGGAGAGCACGCCCTCCAGATGGCTGATCGAGCGCTTCAGGCCTTCGCGCAACGGGATGCGCGGCTGCCAGCCGAGTTCGCGGCGCGCCAGCTCGATGTCCGGGCAGCGCTGCGTCGGATCGTCGCCCGGCAGCGGCCGGAAGGCCATCCGCGAGCGCGATCCGGTGAGCTCGATGACCAGCTCGGCGAGCTCGAGAATGGTAAACTCCTCCGGGTTGCCGAGGTTCATCGGCGTCTTCACGCCGCGCCGGGCGCCCATCAGCAGCACCAGCGCCTCGATGAGATCATCGACATAACAGAAGGAGCGCGTCTGGGTGCCGTTGCCGTAGATCGTCAGCGGCTGGTTGCGCAGCGCCTGCACGATGAAGTTGGTGACCACCCGCCCGTCACCCGCGGCCATCCGCGGGCCGTAGGTGTTGAAGATCCGGGCCACGCGCACATCGACCCCGTTGGTGCGCCGGTAATCGAAGCACAGGCTCTCGGCACATCGCTTGCCCTCGTCATAACACGAGCGCACCCCTGCGGGATTGACGTAGCCCCAGTAGCACTCCGACTGCGGATGGATGGTCGGATCGCCGTAGACCTCGCTGGTCGACGCCTGCAACATGGGCGCGCCGCAGCGCCGGGCCAGCTCCAGCAGCTTGTAGGTCCCCTGCACGCTGGTCATGGTGGTGCGGACAGGATCGGCCTGGTAATGCACCGGGGAGGCCGGGCACGCCAGGTTGAAAATCCCGAGCGGCTCATCGATCTCGAGCGGCTCGGCGATGTCGTGCAGCGTCAGGCGAAATCGCGGCTCCTCCATCAACTCCTCTATGTTGGCCATCGCGCCCGTGCTCAGATCATCGATGCAGAGCACGCAATGTCCGCGCCGCAACAGCCGCTCGCACAGGTGCGAGCCGAGAAAGCCTGCGCCGCCCGCGACCACCATCGGCGATGCCCTCATGGGATTGACTGACATGGCTCCGTTCCCGCACCTGGTCACAACTTCAACCCTCGGTAGCAACTTTCATGCGCAGCGCCCCGGCGCGGGGAACATAACGGCGCGTCATGCGCGCGCAGAAATCGGCGAACTGACCGATGTCGCGCGGCGGGCTGGTGTGATGCGGCTCGACCCCGCAGCTCTCTGGCGTGAAGCAGAAAGTCACCGTGACGGAGAATTCCTCGAGCGCCGCCATCTGCCGGTCGAACCACTCGAGCGCCCCCGGACGCAGGCTGTCGGCCCAACTCAGCCCGGTGCGCACATAGCGCACGCCGAGCTCGCGCAGCCAGCGCACGGCATCATCCAGCCGATGATCCTGGAAATGGAACCACTGACAGATGCCGAGATCGGGCGTGTAGGCGGCGAAGCGGTGCGCGGCGGGCTTCGGCGTGCCGTCCTCGCGCAGCAGCCCCATGTAGAAGTGCCGGTAGTAGGAGGATCCTTCCGCCTCGCGGTGACGTGTCGTGGCGGGCCAGGCGCGCGGCAGATCGTACAGGCTGTACCAGTGGATGCGCTCGGACCTGCCGCGCAGCAGTTGCGCGGTGCGCTCCAGGCCGAACTCCTGCACCTCCTCGGCGCCGAAGCTCGAGACGCCGACCTCGGACACCCATACGGGAAGCGGGGTGACCGCGCGGATCTCGTCGACCTTCGCCGGCCACTCGTTGATGTTCCAGAGATTCCAGTCGAGCGGGAAGCCGTGCACCGCGATCCGCTCCAGGTGATCGAGCACGCCCTGCGCCTGCATGCGGCGGATGAACTGCGGATCGATCGGCGAGATCCCGCCGAGCACCCGGATCAGGCCGGGCCGCTCGGCCGCCACGGCCTCGGCGGCGAGCCGCACCATGTCGGAGAAGATGCGCCATTCCGGATCGAGCTCGAGGAAGTCCCAATGTGACTTGTTGTTGGGCTCGTTCCAGAACATCACCGCTTCGATCACGCTCGCCTCTCGCTCTCCATCAATGATGTTGGAGCAAATCCCGCTCCCGTTTCGGTCTGTGCTGACAGCGCACGCCGATAGAGCCGCTCGAGGCGCTCGGCACTGCGCCCCCAGGTGAGCAGCTGCTGCGCCCGCGACCGCGCCGCGCGCCCCATCGCGCGCAGGGCCGCCGGGTCCGCCGACATCTCGCGCAGCGCTCGCGCCAGGGCCGGCGTGTCGAGCCGCGCAAACAGCCTGCCCGTGGCTCCATCCTCGATGAGCTCCGGCACACCGCCGCTCGCGCTGGCCAGCACGGGCACCCCGCATGCCATCGCTTCCGCCACCGGCAGGCCGTATGACTCCTGCCAGATGGAAGGCAATACCAGCAGGTCGGCAGCGCGATAGGCGCGGATGAGCGCGGCCAGCGAGACGGTGCCGAGGAAGCGCACGCGCGCCGCCGCCGCCGGCGAGAGCCTTGCGCGCAGCGCGTCGTGGTAACTGCGGCCGCGCCGCAGGATCTCCTTTGCGATCCAGCTGCGCAGGTTGCGTCCGTAGAACGGCTGCACCGCCGCAAGCGCCTGGGCGTCATCGGCGAGCAACCGGCGCAGCAGATCGTATGGCATGAGACCCGGCTTGCCGATCAGCGTCAGCTCCAGATTCACTCCCTCGCGGATCAGTCCATCGACCGTTTCCGTCAGCAGGTGTACGCCCTTGTCGGGTGCGATCCGACCGACGTAGAGCAGCCGCAGCGGGCGCGGCCTGAGCTCGCGCGGGTGGACGCGGGCGCGCGCAGCGGGCCTGAAGCGCAGCACATCCACTCCGTTGCCCACCGTGCAGATGCGCGCTGCCATCTCGGGCAGGCGAGCGCGGGCGCGCGCGGTCACGAACTCCGAAACGGTGGCGACCGCGTCCACGGCCGCGAGGTCGCGCCGCAGCAGCTCGATGTCGAGCTGCGCGAGCTCATCCTGATGGACGTGAGCGACAACCTTCAGTCCCGGGCATGCACGCTTGAACAGCGCCGCGAATTGCATCTGGTTCGGCAGGTGCAGGATGTCCGGGCGGCTCGCCGAAAGATCGCGCGCGATCCGGGCGAAGTACTCCCTGTGATACAGCCTCGAGGTGAAGTAGGGCTGCCCGCGGCTGCGGTGCCCCCAGAGAAGCTGCACCGCCTTGTGCAGGCGGCGCGCCACGAAGCGGATGCGTCGGATCTCGATCCCGCCCCAGCGCTCGACGGCAGCCTGGCCGCGCGAGCGCGGCGCGTAGACGATCACCTCGTGGCGGCTCGCGAGACAGCGGGCGAGCTCCCAGTTGACGATCGCAACCGACCCGCGCTGCTCTTCGCCGGCCGCTATCGGATCCTGGGGCTGATTGAGGATGGCGATCTTCACGGTTTCCCGGGCAGCCGGAAGCGGCCGAGGAAACGGTCCAGCAAGATCGGGGCCTCAGGCAGGCACAGTCTGCGCGCAGCAGGGACTGCGCAGCGCAGAGCCCGGATTCAGCGCTTTCGAATAGGGAAGTGCGCGAAGATCTGGCGGGTCGCCTCGTCGATCGACTCCGCCGGGTGATCGAGCATCCGCCGGGAGAGATCGGACATGGCGGTTCCGCTCCAGACGACGGAATTGTCCGACCTGTCGATCAGGTCGATGCTGAGCGAGACGGTGGTGATCGTCTGCACGTCATTGTACGAGCCGCCCCACCCCCAGGGCCCCCACGGCCCGAATTGATACGGAGCCCACCCCCAGCCCACGCCGAATGTGGGCGCTGCCATCGTGCCCTCGACACGGTCGTGCGCTCCCTCGGTGAAGTTCACCAGCAGGTCGGGCTTCTCACCGGCGGCGGCGAGCTGGTACCCGCGGGACTGGAGCTCCTGGCCCACTTCCCGCTCGAGCTGCTGGGTGGTCAATGACTTGTACGGGCCCGTGTCCGTGCCGGGCTTGGCGACGAAGGCATACGTATGGAAGCTGGCAAGGTCCACCTGCTGAGCCACGCGCGTGCGCACCACCGGACCGGTGGCGCATGCGGCGAGCAGCACCAGCATGGCGCCCAGGGCGAATACCTTGACCGGGTTCATTTCCACCTCTTGCAAGCTCAGACCTGCGCAACGCCCAGGGGTTCTCGCGGTTGACGCTGCTGGAGCCCGACCGCGGGCGTAACGCTCGCACTCTAGTACACTCGGGACCGCTGTGACCATCAGGGCGCCGTCCGTAATTGCTCTCACCCTGGCTCTGGTCCTCGCCGGAGCCCTCGCACCGACGCTCGCGCGCGCAGCGCCTGTGAGCGGCATTCCGCCCATCGACGCGCAAACCTCGCTCCTGGTCGTTGCCCCGCATCCGGACGACGAGACGCTCTGCTGCGCGGGCGTCATCCGGCGGGTGCTGGCGGCCGGCGGCCGTGCCAGCATCGTCTGGCTGACGAGCGGTGACGCCTCGGAGCTCGACCTGCTCCTCATCGAGCGGACGCTGCGGATCCATCCGGAGAAGATGCGCGATCTTGCCGGCAAGCGCATGCGCGAAGCACGGGCTGCGGCTGCGATCCTCGGCGTACCGCCCGCGCAGCAGTTCTTCCTCGGGTATCCGGATGGGGGTCTGCTCACGCTGATCACCGACCACTTCACGGTACCCTACTACTCCAGGTTCAACGGGGCGGCGAGCGTGCCTTACCGTGACACCTTTGCCGCTGGCCATCCGTACACGGGTGACAGCCTGGAACGGGATTTCGCGCGCGTGCTGGACCGCGTGCATCCGACTCTGGTGCTTGCGCCGAGCCCGCAGGATGCGCATTCCGACCACCGCGCGGCGGGCGTCGTGACATTGCAGGTGTTGAGCCGCCGGCACCAGCTGGCCGCGGCGCGCTTCTGGATCGTGCACGGCGGCCGCGACTGGCCGCGCCCGCGCGGACTGCACATGAAGCTGCCGCTTGCCGCGCCGCCCCGAGGGGGCGGTCTCGGTCTGGCGCCCTTCGCGCTCGGCTCGGCGGAGGAGGCCGACAAGCTGGAAGCCGTGCGCCAGTACCGCACGCAGATGAGCGTCATGTCGTTCTTCCTGCTCTCCTTCGTACGCGCCAACGAGTTGTATTCCTCGCTGCCGGTGTCGCCGCCGCCGCGACTGCCGGGGCACCGCTGAGAGCCGCCATCACGGGTGACCGCTGCCGGGCAGCCTTCAGCGGTTGCCGGGCCGGCGCCAGCGGTCGATGATCCGGTCGAGCGCACCCGCGATGCTCTCGCGCAGACGGTCGCGCAGCGCGCGCCGCCGCCAGTGGCGGCGATCGAGCTCGTGCGACTCGCTACAGTCGGCAGCAAAGATCTCCGCCGCCTGCGCGGCAAGCGCGGCGCTCTCGACCTCCTGGTTGGCCTCGAGATTCCAGCGGAAGCTCCAGCGGTCGAGATTGCTCGAGCCCACGCTCAGCCAGTCATCGCACAGCGCCATCTTGCCGTGCAGTACCCGCGGCTGGTACTCGAAAATCCGCACCCCGTTGCGCAGCAACTTGCCGTAAAACCGCCGCGCCGCATGCCGCACCCAGGGATGATCGGTCTTGGGGCCCGGCACCAGCAGTCTGACGTCGACTCCGCGGCGCGCGGCGCGGCGCAAACACTTGCGGAACCGCCGCGACGGCACGAAGTACGCGCTCATGATCCAGGCACGCCGCAATGCGCCGTCGATCCTCCTCACGACACCGTTGGCCAGGGCGGAGCGGTGTCCCGCCTCGCTCAGGGCGAGCCGCCCGAGCGCCCCCGCCGCGATCGCAGGCTCGTCGGGCAACTGCGGCGTCGCCTCCGGAACCGGCGGCGAGCCGCCGCTGCGGCTCCAGTTGCGAGCGAAGGCGTTCTGCCAGTCGCTCACCACCGGCCCGGAGATCTCGAGCATGAGATCTCGCCACGCGAGGTGGCCGCGCAGGCTGGTGCCGACGGCTGGCGTGTGATCCATGAATTCGTCTGCGAGGCCGACGCCGCCCACGAAGGCGAGAGCGCCGTCAACGACCAGGAGCTTGCGATGATCCCGCAAAAAATTCTGCAGGCGCTTGCGCCAGGACAGCGGATTGAAGAAAGTCAGGTGCGCGCCCGAGGTGGCGAGCCGGCGCCGATCCGCGGCGCGCAGCCCGAGAGAGCCGAAAGCATCGAAGAGCACATGAACCCGCACTCCCCGCTGCGCGCAGGCGACGAGCGCATCGATGAAGCGCCGCGCCACGATGCCAGAGTCCACCAGATACATCTCGAGCAGCACCGAGTCGCCCGCGCCTGCGATGGCCTCGAGCATCCGCCGGAAGATCCGGTCGCTCTCGCTGAGCAGCTGGAAGCTGTTGCCCTGCCGCCAGGGCGCGCCCACCGCCATCCCCCAGGCTGCATGGGGCCGCAGCGCCAGCCCGACCGTACCTTCAGTGCCCGACATGGGCTGACATTCTATGCCCGCGCCTGCGCGCTCATCCTGCTACTACTCCTCGCGCCGGCGCTCGCGCGCGCCAACGCGATCGGCGCCGTCAACCACGCCCGGTCCGCCTCCTGCGGACTGTCGCGCCGCGCCTACCCGCCGCTTCGCGAGAGCCGCAGCCTCGATAAGATCGCGAGCCTGATCGCACGCGGCGAGCCGCTCGAGCAGGCGCAGCAGCGTGCCGGCTACCACGCCGCTCGTTCGCTGTCGATCCGCATATCCGGCACGACGAGCGATGCGGCCGTGGAACGCCTGGTGAGCAGGCGATTCTGCAGCCAGCTCGCGGATCCGAGCCTGCGACAGATCGGCGTGTATGGCAGCGGCGTGGGAAGTCTCTGGATAGTGGTCGCGGCACCGTTCACGACGCCGCGCCCTGGTGATGCCGCCGCGGTGAGCAGGCTCGTGCTCGCGCTGACCAACGAAGCGCGTGCGCACGCCCGGACCTGTGGCTGGCAGCACTTCCCGCCCGCACCACCCCTTGCGCTCGCGCCCGACCTCACGCGAGCGGCGCGCGGGCACTCGCAGGATATGGCCGCGCACGGCTTTTTCAGTCATTCCGGCAGTGATGGCAGCACCCCTGGCGAGCGCGTGGCGCGCGCCGGTTATCGCTGGAGCATGGTGGGCGAGAACATCGCCAGCGGCGTGCCAACGGCGCGCGCCGTCGTCGCCGGCTGGCTCGGCAGCCCGCATCACTGCGCCAACATCATGACCGCAGGATTCCGGCAGATGGGGGTCGCATACGCGATCGATGGGGCGAATTCTCAGGTGATCACCTGGACGGAGGACTTCGGCACGCCTCTTATCCAGGCGCGGAGGCCGCGGCGCGCCGGCGCCCGCGGACGATGAAGACACCGGCGATGGTGTAGAGCAGCGCGAACCATGCCACGCACCGCGTAAAGAGCAGATAGAAGATGTGATACCTCGCCGGGTTGTCCCGTACGAGGTGCTCCATCGTCTCGAAGCTGCCCACGATGGCCGCTGCCGCAAATAACACGGCCAGCAACACCGGGCCGCCGGTGGAGCGCTCCGCATCCCGGCCGCGCAACGGCGGCGCGGGCAAGCGCAGGAACCAGATCGCAAGCACGGCCAGGCCGAACACGGAGCTCACGTACTGCAGAACGTGGCACAGCTCGCCCGTGTACCCGAAGAAGGTCACGGGCGCGCTCAATGCCGAGATCCGCGAGACCATCCAACCCTGTGGGTGCGTGAACGAGTCCCAGGCGAGATGCGTCCAGGCGCCGATCAGGATCGAGAAGGGCGCGACTGCCCAGTTGAGCGGCCGGCTGCCGAATCGCTCCAGCGAGTTGCGGCACTTGGCGCCGCTTGCGGCCCCGAGCGGCGCCGTGAGCGGCGCGCGCAGCAGCCAGAGCAGGAGCAGGAGCAGCAGCGCGACCGGCAGATCGAAAGTAAACGTGCCGAAGAAAGTGTGCGAGCCGAAGTCAGGCTGCGTCACCTCCGGCAGGTGCTTGGCAATGCGCCACGGCAGGAAATACTGCACATCCGGCACCATGGCGCCGACGAAGAGCGGGATGGTGCGCAGCAATCCCATGCGCCGCAGCGGCAGGACTGCCGCGGGGTGCGCGAGCGTGAAAGGCATGGAGACAGCCTCTCAGGCCCGCCCTTGCGCCGCAAGTGCAATGTTCACAGCCGCACCGGCCGGCACGACCGAGATCCGGAAATTCCGTCCCGCCCAGTCGCCGCTCGGCTCGAGCCGGTACGTCAGGTCGATCGAGCGGCCGCCCTTCAGCTGCGTGGTGTCGATTTCCACGGTATGCAGGTCGAGAGTCGTCGCCGTGGTGCCGCGCTCGCAGATGTCCTGCCAGCCGTCAAAGCCCCAGCGGAAAGTCGCGGGCGAGGTCGCCGCCAGAATCAGCGCCGCACCCTCGGGAAGCTCCGAAGCCGGAGCGTGCGCGCACCAGACGATGCGCTCGAGCCGCGGCCGCCGTCCCGCGTAGCGCTGCCACACGCGCTGCGGCCGATCGAGAGGCTTGCCCAGAGAGCGGGAGACGACGAGCTTGATGTACTCCGCGTGCGTCCAGGCGAGCGGCATCGCGCTCCCGGTGGGACGCCCTGGCTCGAGCCCGCGAGCGGGCACGCGTGCGGCATCCCAGATCTGCTCTGGCAGCATGCCTCCGGGCGAGGCCATGCGAACCATGGCGAGCAGCAGCGGCAACGGGTCGCGCCCGGCGGCAAGCTCATAATGGCCGCGCTCGCCGGTGAGCAGCGGCCACGCGCGGCCCTTGCCCGTGCCATCGAACGCCGCGCCGTCCTCGTGCTCTCCGTAGCCATCGTCGTTGTAACGATGCCAGCAGGGACCGCTGGGCGTATCCACTTTGAGGAGCCTGTCCGCGAGGCGCACCGTTGCCACGATCAGCGGATCGTCCGCGCGCCGCAGCCCGAAGCGCACGAGCTGCAGGAAGTCGACACCGATCTGTGCGAAGGCCGGCAGTACCGGATCCAGCGCCTGATTCTTCACGGGCAGCACGTGCCGCAGCGCGCCGCGGTCGAGCAGCGCCTCCTTCGGCGCCACGCGCACGTAATAGCCGGGCAGTCCCTCGCCCGCGACGAGGGGTGTGTCGGCGACGGCCGTCCAGTCCTCGAGGCGCGCATTCCAGTAGTCGGCCACGGCGAGCGCCAGCTCGCGGGCCTGCTGATCGAGGTGCGGCGCACCGCAGACGAGCGCCGCGATGCAGGCGGCGAGCGTGAAGGTGTTGATTCCGGCGTCCTCCTCCCAGCGGTCCTGATCGCTCGCCGGACCGGTACGCACGATGAACGAGAGGGCACGGCGGATCATGTCGCCAACCTCGATGCCATCGAGCGCGCCGCGCTCCTCCAGCTGCGCGGCAAGCAGCACCGGGAAGGCGGTCTCATCGAGCTGCACACCGCTCCAGTAGGGCGTGCCGCCGAGCCACTGGTTCTGGTTCCAGTGCCCGTCCGCGAGCTGTGTGGCGCGCAGGTAGCGCAGCGTGTCCAGCGCCTCGCGCGTCGCGCCGACGGCCAGCAGCGCGCCGGCGCACTCGCAGAGATCGCGCGGCCAGACGAGGTGATAGCCCTCCCGCTCCTCCTTGGTGTTGCCCCAGGGTACGCTGAGGCTCGCCACCATCGCTCCCGGGTAGGTCTTGTCCAGATGCGTGCGCAGGGCCATGGTCGACAGCTTGAACTCGCTCACACACTCTGGCGGCAGGCCGTCGGCGAGCTGCACGCGGGCGGCGCACTCCTGGTGCCAGTTGCTCCAGTCAGCGAGCTGCCGCTGCCACGTCGCCTCGAACGGCTCGAAGAGCGCACTCAAAGCCAGCGTCGCGGCCGATTCGGTGCTGCTGCCGAAGCCGAGGGCCAGCACCGCCTTGCGGGGCAACTCCCCCGTCAGGGCTATGTTGCCCGGGCCTGCCTGGGCATGCTCCCAGGTCATGGCGCCGTTGCGCGCGAAGTCCTGCCAGCCATCGCTGACGCCGACGAACCCGCAGCTTGCGCGTCCCCAGGCGTCCTCCTGTTGGGCACCCACGGCGGCGAGCGCCAGCGCAAAGGGCCCCTGCTGCGCCCACAGCACGCGATGGCCGCGATGGCCGGCGATGGCCGCGGAGTTGTTGTTGCCCGTTCCGCCGAGATGCGGCGCGAGGAGCGCATACGGACGCAGCGACTCATCTCCCGTCAGCTCCATCTCGATGAGCAGCACATCGCGCTCGCGGGACGGCACGATACGCAGCGTCAGCTCGAAGCGCTCTCCCCTGACGCCCGCTCCTGCCGATGAAGGTCCCCCGGGAAACTCGTGCACGATCTGCACCGCAGGCACTCCAGGTCCGGCGAGCGTCAGGGTGTGGCGATACAACCGCTTCACCTCCACCCAGAAGCCCCGTCCGTCCGCGACGATGATGCCGAGGTCGCGAATCTGCGGCATGTCGACCCGGGGATAGTAGACCTCGTTGAGAATGCCGCCACCGACGGTGAACCAGAGCCGCGAGGGACCGAGCGAGCACCCCACCATCTCCTTTGCGCTGCTGCACCAGGTGGGTGGCAGCCCGGGACCGCCCGGCGCGTTATTCCCGCTCATGAGTCGACGCCCGCCGGCGCCGCTGCGCGCTGGCGGCGCGAGATACTGACGGCGAGCGGGTCGTCACCGCTCCATAGATGCAGGCCGCCCTTGAAGGCATTGAGATTGTCGCCCGAGCGCACGCCTTCCGGCAGCTCCTTCAGGCGCGCCGCATTACCGCCGCCCAACACCACGTAGTCCACCTCCAGCACCTCTTTCAGCCGCGTGACCACTTCGGCCACCGCCTTGCGCCATTTCTTGTTGCCCAGCCGCTTGCGCCCGCGCTCACCCGCATAGTCCTCGAAAGTGCGCCCGCGCTTGTATGGCATGTGGCCGATCTCCATCGGCTCCACAGTGCCGTCGAGGATCAGCGTCGCCCCGAGCCCGGTGCCCAGGCCCAGAAAGAGCATCCGCCCGCCTTCATAGCTGCCGAGCGCCTGCATGGTCGCATCGTTGATCACCCGCACCGGCCGGCCAAAGGTCTTCTCGAAGTCATATCCCACCCAACCGGGGCCGAGGTTGAAGGGCTCGGCGGCGATCCGGCCGCGCAACACCAGGCCAGGGTAGCCGATGGACACCGCCCGATAGGGCAGATCGCGGGCGGCCTTGCGGACTTGGCGTGCCATGTCAGCGGCACTCATGTCCGGCCCGGAAGCAAACCTGCGGATCCGGCCATGGGAACCCATGCGAAACTTGATGTGGGAGCCGCCGACATCGATGACCAGAATATGGTCCGGGTCGGGCGGCGGCGGCGTGCCCTGGCGTTTGCGGCGCGTACGAGTCGGCATGGCCGAATTGTCACCGGAATCGGTGCCTGCGGCCAAGCCGACCCGTTCCACGCCTCAAGGTTCCCTGACGGCACCCGTGAAGTCCCTTGGGCGCCGGTGCCTCAGCGTTGGGTGGAGGTGCTCGCGTAAGCTCCGCCATCGGCCGATGCCGACGCCGATGCCGAGGGCTGACGGGACACCCCGGCCTGGCTGCTCATCGACGAGCTGCCCTGCGCCGTCGGTGAATTGCCAGGACCGGCCGAGCTGCCGGAGCGGATTTTGCGGCCATCGGCCGACCCCGTGCTCCGGGAGCTCGAGGCCGATGGCGTCGGGGCATACGCCTGGCTCGCTCCCGCGAGCGTCCCGCCCAATCCGCCCGTGGCGGTACCGGAGGCGAGTATCGGGTCAGCATCAGAAGCGGATTTCGCGGCACTGCCGGATGCGGACCCGGCGGCAGGCTCGGATGTGGACCCCGCGGCAGCCCCGGACGTGGTGCCCGCGGCAGTCCCCGTCGCGGCTTGCGGGATGCTCGCGGCTGCGCCCCGCGTGACGTTCACCGCCGCGTTACGACCCCTTCCGGCCAGACCCGCGGCATCGCTTTTCATTGCGCCACCGCGTTGCGCAGTGCCGCTGGTGATGCGGTGCGCCGCAGAATTGCCTGCGCCGGCCGTCCGATGGACATCCCGAAAGCCGTCGCTCTCGCCCGCCAGCGAGCCGTTCATCATGCTCCAGCCGCCTCCGTTGATTGCTCCGCCGGCAGGGCCGAACCCGCCCCCCAGGGCGCCGCCGACCGTACCGCCCAGCGCGCCGCCGACCAGCTGCGCATGTGCCGGCGCGGTGAAGGCCAACGCGGCGGCAACGGCAGCACTCGCGAAAAGACTGTGTGCTTTGGTTCTCATGTCGTTCTCCTCTCGAGGCCGCGGCCGATCCGCGACCTTCGAAGGAGACTACGATGGCCCGGGTAGAATTCTTCCCGTGTGACCGGCGATTTTACGTTCGGCTCATTTGCCGGGCGCCGGTCGAGGCGAGGGAAGATCGGCGCCGACCAGTCCATACCCGAAGACGGCGTTGCGGCCGGGCGCGCCAAGGTGGATGGCCGCGCGCGCGAGCGCATCGACCGCGGCACGAGCTGCCGCGGGATCCATTCGGGGCAGCGGCCCGGGCTCACTCCCGTATTCCAGGCTCGCCAGCTCCTTGGCCAGCAGACCGGCAACCACGGGCGCAGCGAAGGATGTACCACGCACTGTTCCGAAGCCATCGGGCAGCGTGGCCGCCGGGATTCCGGCACCAGGCGCTGCGAACATGACCTGCGGCCCGCGCTCCGCCTCGAAGATCACGCGGTGGCGCACGTCCACGGCGGTCACACCCACCACGCCCGGGTAGGCTGCCGGATAGAGCGGCGGCGCCGCCGGACCGTCATTGCCCACCGCCGCGATAATGAGATAGCCCCGCGCCACCAGCTGGGCGATCACTTGCTGCAAGAGCATGTTCGGCGGACCGACCAGGCTCATGTTGATCACCGGTACGCGCTCCTCGGCAAGCCACTCCAGAGCCTCGGCAATGGCATCGACGGCCCCGCCGGTCGGTCTGCCGCAATAGACATCCGCGGCATAAAGCGCCGCGCCTGGCGCCGCGCCCCCGAATTGCGCGGAGCGCCCGACCATGAGCGAGGCCACCTCCGTGCCGTGCACGCTCGGCACCACCGCGCCGCCGCAGCCGTGCCGGTGAATGACATCGGCCCTGAATACGGGCGGTGCGATTCCAACACCACCGTCGACCAGCCCCAGCGCAGTCGCTCTTGCGGCGGGGGAGCCAGCGATGCCGGCTGGCAAGGTGGCTCTGCCAGCCGTCATACCGCTTTCCGTATAGATGTTGTTGTAGTCGTAGGTCCCGGCGGGATCCCAGCGCCGCAGCAGACTGAGTGCGCGGCTCGTCGTCATACGGGCGGGAATGCCGAGCACCACGATGCGGACCCCGACAGCGCCGAGAGCGCGCTCGCGCAGAATCGAGAAGCCCGCTCCGAGAGCGCGGGCGAGCGCCGGGTCCGCCGGTGAGAACGCCAGCACCTCACCCCGCACGATCGGATTGCCGTCCGGGTCCGCCTCGATCACATCCGGGTGGCGGCGCAGCATCAGCTCGATTCGCAGCTTTCGCGCGCGCTCGAGCTGCCCGACCTCTTCGGTCAGCGCACCGGCAGGCTGCCGGGCCAGGCTCCCCAAGCCGGCGCCCGTGGGCAGGTCCCCCGGGAGACGGTCTGGGAGGCCGCCCGGCAGCCCGCCCGGCAGGGAGGGCAAGGGCGTCCCGGGCAGCAATTGCGCCTCGGCGACGGGGCCGAGCATCAGGACTGCGAGAAGGAGCACACGAATCATGGAATCACGCTAGTTGAATGTCGCCGCACATGGAAGAAAATGGCCTCTACCATCGTAAATACGATCGAGGGGCATGGGCTCATCCGGCGAGGACCTGCGTGGTTGCATCATCGAGCTTCTACCGCGTCTGCGACGCTTCGCGCGCTCCCTGGCGCGCAACGCCCACGACGCCGATGATCTGGTGCAAATCACCGCCGAGCGCGCCCTGGCGCGCGCCGCGCAGTTCCGCCCGGATCACTCCGTGGCGAGCTGGCTGTTCGGCATTCTACGCAACGCCTGGATCGACGAGGGCCGCAGCAGCCGCCGGCGGCGCGAGTCGCTGCTCGAGCCCGAGGACCTCGCCGACCGCATCGGGGCTGTGGCGGCGGGCACGGACCCGGAGCTGCTCTGTCTACAGGATGCCCTCTCGCGCCTGCCGGAGGAGCAGCGCCTCGCGGTGGCTCTGGTCCTCGTGGAGGGATTCTCCTACAAAGAGGCTGCCTCGATCATGGGTGTGCCGGTCGGAACCCTGACCAGCCGTCTGGCGCGCGGGCGCGAGGCGCTGCAGTCGATGCTGTCCGACACTCCCGGAGTGCCGTCATGACTTTCTCCGACGAGATGCTCATGGCCTATGCGGACGGGGAGCTGGATGCCGCGGCTCGCTCGGCCATCGAGGCCGCCATGGCATCAGACCCGCAAATCGCGCGGCGCGTCGCCCAACACAGTGCGCTGCGCAATCGCTTTCGCTCCGCTTTCGACAGGATCCTGGACGAGCCCGTGCCGCCTCGTCTGTTGATGCCGGCCAGCGGAGTCACCGGTACGGTCCGAGGCAAAGTCGTGCCGCTGCGGCAGCCGCGGCAATGGGCGTGGCCGCAGTGGACCGCGATTGCTGCAAGCCTCATCGTCGGCGTGATCGTCGGCGGCCTGGCCATGCTGCGCGCGCGCGCTCCGGACGTGGTCGCAATGACAGGCGGGCAGGCGCTGGCAGCCGGCTCGCTCGCCCATGCGCTCTCGGATCAGCTCGCCGGCAGTCGCAGCAGCGCCAGCTCGGTGGGAATCGGGGTCAGCTTCCGCTCGAAGTCCGGCCAATTCTGCAGGACCTTCGTGTTGCGCCAGCCCGCCGCCCTGGCGGGGTTGGCCTGCCGCGCCCCGCAGGGCTGGCAGATCGGTGTGTTGGCCCGCACGGAGCTCGCGGGCGGCAACTCGGGCGGTTATCGGCAGGCAGCCTCCGCCATGCCGCCCGCCGTGATTGCGGCCGTGGGGAATCAGACTGCAGGCGAGCCGCTCGATGCCCGCGCCGAGGCCGCTGCGCGCGCGCGGCATTGGCAGCCCTGAGCGGGTGGACAACGGCGGCGCGCGCCGGGTTCGACTAAGATCAGGGAATGCTCTGGCTCAAGGCCTTCCACCTCGTCTTCATCGTCACCTGGTTCGCAGGCCTGTTCTATCTGCCGCGGCTCTTCGTGTATCACGTTGCGGCTGACGATGCCGTCGGCCGCGAGCGCTTCGTGGTCATGGAGCGGCGGCTGTTCGCGCTGATGACGGTAGGCGGCGCGCTCGCCATCGCCTTCGGCATCTCGATGGTCGCCGCGGCACCCGGCTATCTCTCCTTTGCCTGGTTGCGGATGAAGCTCGTGCTCGTGGCCGGCCTGGTCCTCTATCACCTCTGGTGCCGCGCGCTGATGCGCGACTTGCGCGACGGACGCAACCGCCACTCGCAACACTGGTATCGGATTTTCAACGAGGTGCCGGGCCTCTTCCTCATCGCGATCGTCGTGCTGGCGGTGGTGAAGCCCTGACTATCCGTCTTCACGCCAGTAGCTGACCCTGTCTCGCCAGTCGGCACGCGCCCGCGGCAGAACGCCGTCGGCCGGCGCGGTGCCGAGGTAGAGAAATCCCACGATGGCGTCCCGCGCCTCGAGGCCGAGCGCCGCTTTCACGGTCTCGTCATACGCGGCATCACCGGTCTTCCACATCGCACCGAATCCGAGCGCCGGGGCGGCGAGCATGATGTTCTGCGCCGCCGCGCCCGCGGCGAGTATCTGCTCGATGGCCGGAATTCTGGCGGCCAGGTCGCAGACCGCCGCAATCACGATGATGAGCGGCGCCCGCAGCGCCTTTTGCCGCTCGCGCTGCAGGGCCTCGGCGCTCGCGGCCGGCAACTTGCGCCGCAGCTGCTCGGCCATCAACTCCCCGAGCCGCTCGCGCGCGGCGCCGCGGATCACGATGAAGCGCCACGGCCGCAGCCGGCCGTGATCGGGCGCGCGCGAGGCGCACTCGAGCAGCAACTCGAGCGCGCCTGCATCGGGCGCCGGGTCGGTGAGACCCTTGGCGGAGCGTCGCTCGAGGATCGTATCGATGGTGTTCATGCTCCGATTGTCCCAGATTCACCGCCATGGAACCGTGTAGAGTCCGCGCTCATGGAGCCCACCGACCTGCAAGCGCTCAAAGACTCGATCCGCACCATCCCCGATTATCCGCGGCCCGGGATCCAGTTCCGGGACATCACGACACTGCTCGGCAACGCGCGGATGTTCCGCCGCGTGGTAGACGAGCTGGTGCGGCCCTGGACCGGCTCGAAGGTCGATCGCGTGGCCGGTATCGAGGCGCGCGGCTTCATTCTCGGGGGCGCCATTGCCCACCAGCTCGCCGCCGGGTTTGTGCCCATCCGCAAGAAGGGCAAGCTGCCGCACGAGACCGTGCGCGTCGCTTACTCGCTCGAGTACGGCCTGGACGAGATCGAGATGCACCGCGACGCCGTTGCCGGCGGGGAGCGGATCATCCTGATCGACGACCTTATCGCCACGGGCGGCACCGCCGAAGCGGCCGTCAAGCTGCTGCGCTCGCTCGGGGCACAGATCCTGGCAGCCTGCTTCGTCATCGATCTGCCCGATCTTGGTGGCTCCCGCCGCCTGGCGGCGCTCGATGTGCCGGTGCGCACTCTCGTCGCTTTTCAGGGACATTGAGGGCTCAGAACATTACTTTCCAGTCATCCAGGCCTGTAGCGTCCGGGTTGCGGGGATAATGCGCTCGGCTCCGGTGCCTGAGCGCCCGGGCGATTGCACACTGCTCTCAATCCTCGCTATCTTTGGAGATGTCGATGCTCAAGAAGCTCGTTCCCGCCGTCCTCGGCGCACTGCTGATTGCCAGCCCGGTCCTCGTGGTCACCACCGCGGCGGCTCAGGGCGCTGCGACGGCCCAGACCTCGTCGATGAAGACTCATCACAAGGCCGCCGCCAAGCACAAGAAGGCCTCTCACCACGCGTGGAAGAAGCATTCCAAGGCCAAGAAGGCCCCGCCGCAGGGCTGATCGCCTTTCGGTCCGAAAAAGCCCCGCCTTCGTGCGGGGCTTTTTTTTGCATGCCAGGAGCGCACGAACGAGTCGCGCGAGGCATCAAAAGACCATGACATCGCAAATGCCGGCCACGAATCTCGATGCCGCGGCGGCAGTCGGGCGGCAGGTGAGCTCAGGTGCTCCGGGGTGCGCGCACACCGGATGGTTCGCGTTGCGGCTGCTGCCGGTGCGGGCCAGGCTCGCGCTGCTCGGCGTGCTCCTGGCCGTCGTGGCCTCCGCGGCAATCGCCGAGTGGCTGGCCGAGGCGCCGCAGACTCAGGCCGCCGTTATCTTCCTCGCCTTCCTGGCGGTGGGGCTGCTCGTGGCGCTCAGCCGGCTGCTGGCCGCCGATGCCGTCAGGCGCGACCGCCTGCGCGCCGCCTCCGAGCGCCACGCCAAGGACCTGGAGTCCTTGATCGAGGCGCGGACACGCGAGCTGTCCGCCCTCTCCACCCATCTGCAGGAGCTCTCCGAAAGAGAGAAGTCGGAGCTCGCCCGCAATCTCCACGACGAGCTCGGAGGCCTGCTGACCGCTGCCAAGATGGATCTCTCCTGGCTGCAGTCGCGCGTGCCCGATCCTGCTCTGCAAGAGCGGCTGGCGCAGCTCGGGGGAGTGCTCGATGAGGCGATGGACCTCAAGCGCCGGGTGGTCGAGGATCTTCGCCCCTCGCTGCTCGACCATTTCGGGCTGCCGACGGCGGTGCGCGCTTACGTCGATTCGACCTGCGCGAAGGCGGGACTGCGCACAGACCTGACGCTGCCCGAAGACGACGTGCCGATGCCCAAGGAGACGGCCATCGCCCTCTTCAGAATCGTCCAGGAGGGCGTTACCAACGTCATCCGCCATGCCGCGGCAGGCTCGGTGACGCTGCGATTCGCATTCGAGTGCGACGCCTGCCGCTTCACCTTGAGCGATGACGGCCGCGGCTTCGATACCGCCGATCCGAAGTTCCGCTGGTCGCACGGGCTCATGGGAATGCGCCAGCGAGTGCGGGCGCTCGGCGGCCAAATCGAGATCGAATCGAGCCCCGGTGCCGGCACCGCGCTGCGGGTGATCATCCCCAGAAGCTAGTTGGGCGGACTCCATTTGGAGTGACCGTCCACGACCACGCCTTTCAGCTGCGAGATGTCCCGCATCTTGTCGAGGAAGTAGTCCGCCCCCGCCGCGAAGCAGTGGTCCCGCACGAAATCCGAGGCATAGTTGGTCAGCACCACCACCAGCGGCTGAGCATCCGGCGGATAGAGCTGCCTCACTTGGCGGATGACCGCCACGCCGTTGCCCTCTGCCAGCTCGATGTCGACCACGAGCACGTCGTAGGTAGCCTCCTGCAGACGCAGCAACGCCTCGGACTGTGTCGCCGCCTGCGCGGTGACGGACACGCGTCCGGGCTCCGACAGCAGGTCTACCAGCCGCCGCGACAGCACGGCGGAGTCCTCGATGAGCAGGATGCGCCGCTCGGCCTTGGAGGAGCCATTGCCGCCCGGGGATCGCGCTTCAGCGCTCACCATGTGCCTCACTGCAGCAGGCTGTTCTTGATGGCGTAATACGTGATGTCGGCGTTCGTCTTCATTCCCATCTTCTCCAGTATCCGTGTGCGATAGGTACTGACGGTCTTGACGCTCAGAAAGAGGGCGGCAGCGATTTCCGAGACGCTGCGCCCTTCGGCCAGCTTGCAGAAGATCTGGAATTCCCGCTCCGACAGCACGCTGTGCCGCGGCTCGCCCGGAGCGCCCTGCATTCCGTTCACCAGCATCTCCGCAAGCTCCGGGCTCACGTAGCGGCCGCCGCGCATCGCTGCGCGGATCGCACGGCACAACTCGCCGTCGTCGGCGCTCTTGCTCACGAAGCCGCTCGCCCCCGCCCGCAGTACGTTCAAGCCGTACTGGCTCTCCGGATAGGCGCTCAAGACCAGCGTCGCCACCGATTCGTGGTGAGTCTTGATCTGCCGGAGAATGTCGAGCCCCGACATATCGGGAAGCGAGAGATCCAGCAGGAGCACGTCGCAAGGAACAGTTCGTAGCAGCGTCAGAGCCTCGCGTCCTGTCTTCGCCTCACCCGCCCAAGCGAAATCCGCTTGCGCATCGATGATCTGCCGCAGCCCGATCCGCACCAGCTGATGATCGTCCACGACTGCGACTCGAATGGCCGGCATGGGTCCGTCTACCTCAGCGTAGGCGCCCGCGCATGACCCCGGCTATGGGAGTCGCGGAAGCGGCAACAGGAGCTGCAACGCAAGGGAGTGTAGGAATCGTCTGACGCGGCGACCCTCAACGCAGCGAATCCCGGCCGGTCTCGACCTCCTCCTCCCGATCCGCGGGGATCGACCGACCGCCCGGTTCCTTGCCGTTGTAGGTCTCGAGCCGGTTGTAGAGCGTCTTGAGGCTGACGCCGAGGATCTCTGCCGCCTTGCGCTTGACGTGGCCACAATACGCCAGCGTCGCCATCGTGACGCGGCGCTCCACCTCCTCCAGAGGGGTACCGACGCGGATGGTGATGGTCGTACCGTCATCCGGCTTGGGCGGGGCATCGTTCAGGGTTATGTCGCATTCGATGGCATCGTCGGCCATGATGTAGGCCCGCTGTACGAAATTTCGCAGCTCGCGGACGTTGCCCGGCCATCCGTACTGATAGAGACGCACCAGCGCATCGCGCGAGAACGTCTTGTGCGTTCCCTCGGCGCGGTTGAGCTCATCGAGGAAGAACTGCGCGAGCTGCTCGATATCGGTCTCCCGGTCGCGCAGCGGCGGCAGGCGGATCGGGAACACATTCAGCCGGTGGTAGAGATCCTCGCGCAGCTTGCCCTCGGCCACGGCCTTCTCCGGCTCGCGGTTGGTTGCGCAGATCACCCGCACGTCGCTCGGGATTGGCTGCGTGCCGCCGACGCGGTTGACCGTACCGGTCTCGAGCACGCGCAGCAGCTTCACCTGCAGCTCCATCGGCATCTCGGTGATCTCGTCGAGGAAGATGGTGCCGCCGTTGGCGCGCTCGAAGAAGCCCTTGTGCTGCCGGTCGGCCCCGGTGAAGCTGCCGCGCTCGTGGCCGAAGAGCTCGCTCTCGATCAGCTGCGGCGCGACGGCGCCGCAGTTGAGGGGCAGGAATGCGCTGGTGCGCCGCCGGGAGAGCTCGTGGAGGGTCTGGGCAGCGAGCTCCTTGCCGGTGCCGCTCTCACCGATCAACATCACCGTGGCCAGGGTGGGCGCGACGCGGGTCAGCTGATCGTACAGCACCTGCATGCGCTGCGAGCTGCCGAGAATGCGCCCGAACCGCCCCATGCGCCGCAGCTCATCGCGCAGCTCACCGATCTCGTGCTGCAGCGCCGAGGTTTTCTTGGCGTGCCGCAGCACCGCCTGCACCCGCTCGAGATCTGCAGGCTTGATCAGATAGTCGCTGGCGCCCGCTCGCAACGCGGCGACGGCGCTGTCGACCGTGGCATGACCCGTGATGACGATGACCTCGGTCGCTTCCGGCTTCTCCAGCTCACGCAGCAGCTCGATGCCCTCGCCGTCCGGCAGGGCAAGATCCGTCAGCAGCACATCGGGGCGCTGACGGCCGAGCTCGATCCGGGCATCCCGCAGACTCTGCGCGCGTGCGACGGTGAAGCCCTCCATGCGGGCGACCTCCTGCAGCCAGTCCACCACATCCGCGTCGTCGTCGATGATCAAAGCGTGTGCCATGTGCTCGCCTTCAGCCCTGAAAGGGCGGTCAACTGTATGCCCTCCGCCGCGCGCGGCCAAGCGCGAGCTGAGCGGTATCCCGTGCGGCACTCTCTCACACCGCCGCTCCCGGACTGGGTTTTCTCGCGGCGAGCGCCGATACCGCGCTCGAGATGATCGATATGACGATCACCGCGAGCACCGCGCTCTCGAGCTGCTTGCCGAACGGCGCCGGGAGATTCTGCTCGGCGGCGAGCGCCAGACAATATAGCGCGGCCGGCCCGCGTGCGGCGAAAATCTCGAGCGTGCGGCGCTGGGCCGGCGTTGCCGCCGGCCGGCCGATGCCGAGGCGTACCGCCAGTGGCCGCACCAGAATCAACAGCACCGCGGCGTAGAGGGCCGTGCGCAGACTGAAGTCGGCTGCGCCGAGCAGTGTTCCCAGCAACACCATAACGAGGACGGTCGCACCGCGTTCCGCCCGGCCGGCAAATCTGAGGACCCGCGTCCCAAGCGCCTGCTTGCGTGACAGCCGGCGGCGTCCGCCGTGTGACAGCGCCAGTCCCGCGGCGAAGGCGCCGAGGAGCGCATCGGTGCGCAGAGCCAGTGCACAGACGTACGCCAGCACCCCCGTGGCAACGACGATCATCTCCTCCAGCAGATCGCCCTGGCGGTCGCGGTCGATCAATGCCAGCCAGCGCGCCGCGCCGACGCCCATCAACCAGCCAACGGCCGCCCCGCCGGCAAGAGACCAGAGGACGGTGAGCGTCAGCAAGCCGAGCACGGCGGTGCCCGCCCCGGTCACGCCCATGCGCGTGAGCACCAACACGACCACCGGCGCCGCAATTGCGCTCGTAACGCCTCCCTCCGCCGCCAGCGCAAAGGGCACGAGCTCCTGCTCGCCTTCCGTGGCTGCGTGCGCGTCCGCTGCCAGCGCCGCGTCCGTTGGCGCGAGGATGACGGCCAGAAGCAATGATTGCAGCAGGCTCATGCCGAAGATCAGATGGGCCACCGCGGCCGACAGCAGCGCCGCGGACACCGTGGTCAGCGAGGCGAGCTGCAGCGGCACCCGCCACGGCGCCCACGCCAGCGGCGCGCGCAGGCGCAATCCGGCGCAGAAGAGACAGATGAGAAGAACCGCTTCGCTGAGCGACCGGACGAGCGCGGCGTCGTCCGAGAGCTGCGGCTCGATGAGCTTCAGGCCCGCCGGGCCTGCGAGCAGACCGACACCGATCCCGAGAATAACGGGGTTGGTGGACCACCGTGTCAGGGGAGGCTCGGCTTTATTGTTGGCCTGCTTGCGCACCGGGGGCCGCCGCATCGCCGCGGACAGCTCGCTGCGAGCGACAGCCGCGGATCGCATCATAGGTGCTCATCACGACCTCGAACTGGCGCAGCACGGCATCGCGCACGGATTCCGGCAGGTGCTCGTCCAGGGCGTTGCGATAGGCCTCCAGGATCCAGCTCCCGCCGCGCTCGCACGCATCGAGAATAGCTCCGTCATCAGCGCGCGCAAGAGCGCCGCGCAAACCCGCCCAGCCGCTGCGCCAGAAGCCCGCAACCGCCCCGTGCTGCGGGCGCCCGCCGCCCAGCCCGACGATCAGCGCCTCGAGCTCGCACATCGCCTGTGCGCACTCCTCGGCGCCTCGCAGGCAAACATCCCGCAACGGGCCCGGGGCTGATGACGAGGCGCACAGCCTCAAGGCCTGCTCGCTGTCTCTGCGAACGGCAACGAGTTCCCTCAGAGCTTCTATGGTGTACTTATGGCTCATGCGCAGCTCCTCGACGGGCGCAAAGGTCGGCATGCCGCCGCCTTACGCGAGCGCGGGAATTTGGCTTTGTCGATCTCGCGGCCCGGGAGCGGCCTCTCTGAGATCCGCCGACGCGAGAAGAGGCACTCCGGGCAACGGCCGCTCACTTAGTTGCTTTCATGCGTCCGGCAGGATCCAAGGGAATGGATGAAGTCAGGGCCGAATGCCCAAGCAGGAGATGTGCCAAGCCGCCGGCAGCGCGCTGCACGCACCAGGGCCGCCAGCTCGGCCGGGTTCGGCTGCACAATTTGCATCTCCTGTACTTTTTTACAGACGTGGCCGAGCGCTCTGGCCCGCGCAGGCCTCTATTTGCCCATGGAACCCGCGTGGCATGCGGGTTGCATGGAGTGGCTAGACCCCCCGTTTGGCGGGCTGTGGTGCGACCAGCCCGCTCTTTTTTTTGTCTGGCGTCCATGCCTTGCGCGAAGTGCGGCATCCTGCCGCTTCGCGCGAGCGCGGTGCTATGACGGGGATTCATCTCGCGACCCCCGGGAACGGCCCGTGGGTCGCTTCTGCAATCGCTTTCTGACGGTGCCACTGGCCGGGGACCGGGGACGATCCTGTTGCGCGAGTCAACTGGGGCGACGCCAGACGGCGAGGCGCCGCACCAGTGGCACGAAGCTGTCGAAGTCCACCGGCTTCGGCACGTGCAAATCGAATCCGGCATCCATCGCGGCCGCGACGTCGCTGCGCGAGGCGTAGCCTGTCACCGCGATGGCCAGCATGCGCTTGCCGAGGTGCGTTGCGCGCAGCTTGCGCACCAGGGAGTAGCCGTCTTCCACGGGCATGCCTATATCGGTGACGATGATGTCGTAGTGTGCGCCCTGCGCATGAAGCTGACGCAAGGCGGAAGGTGCGGAGTCGGTGAGTGTGACCGATGCGCCTTCGAGCCGCAGCATCTCCGCAACCACGGTGCGTGCTTCCAACTCATCGTCCACGACGAGGATCGACAGCCCTTCGAGTGTTTGCCGCTGCTCCGGCACCTCGTGATCCGCCTCGCCCGCGGGCAACGGGGGCCCCGAGGACGCCGGGGAGGTGGGCAAGCGCACGGTGAACGATGCACCCGCGCCGGGCCCCTCGCTGTGCGCGGCAACCGAGCCGCCATGCAGAGCGACGATCTCGCGGACCAGCGTCAGCCCGAGCCCGAGCCCGGACGTCTGCCGTGTGCTCGTCTCATCACCCTGACGGAAGCGGTCGAAAATGTGCGGCAGCAGCTCCGGCGCAATCCCCTGGCCGGTGTCCTCCACGGTGAGCTCCGTGCAGGCGCCGTCATCGCGCAGCCCCACAGTGATCCGGCCGCCGGAGCCGGTGAACTTCACCGCGTTGGAGAGCAGATTGCCGATCACCTGCTGCAGCCGGTCCGGGTCGGCACACAGCACACCCGCGCCCGGAGCGAAGGCAGTCAGGATCTCGATGCCCTTGGCCGCCGCTGCTGGGCGGGCGCCATCGATCGCCAGCCGCGCGATCCGCGCCAGCTGGAGGGGACGCGGCTCCATCTTCAGCTTCCCGGTGTTCACCCGCCCGACATCCAGCAGATCGTTGACCATTTTCAACTGCGCTTTCGCGCTCTGCTCGATGCGCGGCGTGATCGTGGTGACCTCGGGATCGCCGCTGCACTTGATGGCGAGAATGCGGTTCCAGCCGAGAATGGCGTTGAGCGGCGAGCGCAGCTCGTGCGAGATCACCGACAGGAAATCATCGCGCGCGCGGCTGGCAGCCTCCGCCGCCTCGCGCGCCAGCCGCTCGCGCACGAGCAACCGCTCGCGCGCCGCCGCGAGATCTTCGGACTCGCGATGCTCGCTGGTGACGTTGCGCGAGGTGATGAGGAGATCCGTCGAGCCGGCAGCGTCTGCGGCCCTCACGATGCAGCCCCGCAATGCCAGGCAGCGCGTATCCCCTCCTTCCGGGGCCGGCCGCACGCGGACCGTCAGATCCAAAGCCGATGCGCCCGCGAACACCTCGCGCACCGCGGCCGAGAAGCGCTCCCGATCGTCGGCGTGAATACGCGACTGCACATCGTCCCACGACGGCCTCTCATCCGGAGGCCAGCCCCATTCCGCCTTGAATTGCGAGTTGGCCTCGAGCGCGAGATCCCCGGCATGCAGCCGGCAATACCCTATGCGCCCCGCGGCGAGCACCGTCTCCAGCTCATCCTTGCGTCGCCCGAGACGCTCCAATTGGGACTGGAGCGCGCGCGCCGCCGCGGCGGGCAATGGCGCCGCATCTAGGCGGGAACCGGGTTCGTCGTCGTGAATTGATGTCATGTCGCTCGTATGGGAGTTTGAGCCAGGGCTCGGCGCGCTGGCGTTCTTACACGCCCTTGCAAGTTCTCCCCGGCGGCTCGCCGCGCTGCCGAGGGCGGGTGGTGGTGACTTGTGAGAGAGGGTCCTCGAATGTCGAATGCCGTATTGGGACTGCGCCTGAAGCAGCAGCTCACGCTGACACCTCGGCTGCAGCAGTCGGTGAAGCTGCTTCAACTTTCCGCTCTGGAGTGCGTGCAAGAACTGCACCAGGCGATTGCGCAGAATCCCTTCCTCGAAGAGAGCGCGGAATCAGCGGAATCAGCAGAATCGGCCGACTCGCGCTCCGAGCGCGAGGAGGCGGCCGAGGACAGCTCCCGGGCCGACCTCGACTTTTCTTCCAGCGGTGGCGGCGGCGGCAGCAGCGAAGAGACGCCCGACTGGACCGAATGGACCGCCTCGCCCTCGACTCTGCATGACTCGCTGCGTGAGCAGCTGCTCCTTCTCGGCCTGAGGGAGCGCGATCACGTGCTGGCCAACCTCATCATCGACGCGCTCGACGACGACGGATTCCTGCGCCTGCCGCTCGAGGATGTCGCGGCCCTGGCTCCCGGGGCGGCGCCGGGCGAGATCGAGACGGCGCTGCGCATCGTGCAGACGCTCGAGCCGAGCGGCATCGCGGCACGCAATCTCGGCGAGTGTCTCGCTTTGCAACTCGAGGCCATGGACCGGGAGACACCCGGCCGCGATCTGGCCATCGAGGTGGTGCAGAGCAGACTCTCCATGATGGCCGCGAGAGACAACACGCGGCTGCTCGAGGCGCTCGGCTGCTCCGAGGAGCAGCTGCGTCTCGCGATGGAGCTGATCCGCAGTCTCGATCCGCGCCCGGGCTCGAAGGTGGGCACCTTCGAGCCGCGCGCAATCGTCCCGGACGTGATCGTGCGCAAGGACAAGAAGCGCTGGGTGGTGACGGTCAACTCGGCCATCTACCCGCGCATCCGCGTCAACCAACAGTACGCCGATTACTTCCGCCAGGCGCGGGACGGGGAGACCGCGCTCCTCGCCCAGCATTTGCAGGAGGCGCGCTGGCTGGTGCGCAACCTCGAGCAGCGCTTCCTCACCATTCAGCGGGTGGCGGAAGCGGTGGTGGCGCGCCAGCGGAATTTCTTCGAGTATGGGGACCTGGCGATGCGGCCGCTCACGCTGCGCGAGATCGCCGATGAGCTCGGCCTCCACGAGTCGACCGTTTCGCGCGCCACCAGCCACAAGTTCATGGCGACACCGCGCGGAGTCGTCGCGTTCAAGCGCTTCTTCTCCCGGCAGCTCGCGACCACGAGCGGCGGCTCATGCTCCGCCACCGCCATCCGCGCGCTGCTGCGGGAATTCATCGCCGCCGAGGACCGGCGCAACCCGCTGTCGGACGTGCAGCTCACGGAGCTGCTGGCCGACCGCGGCGTCAAGGTGGCGCGGCGCACCGTCACCAAGTATCGCCGTTCGATGCAGCTGCCTGCGGTGGATTTCCGGCGGGCATGAGCGGCCAGGCGCGAGGGGCGGCACCCGGCCGGCAGCGGCCAGGCGCCCCGGTGCCTAACGCTTCACGCGAATCCCATTCTCGATGTCCTGCACTCCGGGACAGGCATCGACCAGATCCTCGATCGCGTGCTTCATCCGCCGCTCCGGCACCGTGCCCTCCAGGATCACTTTCGCCGCCGCGACCTGCACCGTCACATCGCTCGAATCGATATGCCGGGCCTGCATCAGCCGCTCGGAGATATCCTCCCGCAAACGCTCGTCGGAGCGCTGATAGCCCTTCGGGCCCGGCGGATAGCGGGGCAGGCTGCGCGACTCGGGCTCAGAACTCCCCTCGCCGCGCGAGGGATGGCGCCGTCCGGCGCGCCAGTCAGGCTCCAGACTGCCGGTGCCAAAGCCGTAGTAGCCGCCGGTGAATCCCGGTCCGCCGCGCCCCGGGTACCCCGTTCCGAGGTACCGCGGCGGCGGACCCGCGCCGAAAGGCACACCTTCCTGGCGCGGGTGCCCGGGCTCGAACGGCTCGTACCCTTCAGCCGGCTCGTAGGGCTCCTCATCCTCGGCGCGGTGTTCGGTTCTGCGCTCATCACCGTATCCGGGACCAGCTTCCCAGCTGCCGCGGGCGTCCCGCGTTCCCTGCGGCGGTGCGGACCGCCAGTCCGCACGCCAAGGGTCCCTCTGGTACTGCGAGTCCTTCTCATACTGCCCCTCGACGCGTTCGCCGCCGCGGCTCGGGGAATGACGCTGCTGCCGCTCGCGCCCCATGCTCATACGTCTGTCTTGCTCGGATCTCATCATCGTCACCGCCTGATCTCACCCTTGCCCTGACGCGAAAGCGCCGCCTCGGAGAACTGTCCGGATGGGTTGGAGAACACGACGTCGACACGGCGGTTCTGCTGCCGCCCCGCGGACGTGGCGTTCGAGGCGACCGGGTACGCCTCGCCCAGCCCGATGGTCTGATACTGGCTCTGCGGCACCCCGCGCAGCTGCAGCGCCTGGGCCACCGCCTGCGCGCGATCCAACGAAAGCTTGTGGTTGAAATCGGCGGAGCCGGTGTTGTCCGTGCTGCCCTCGATCAGCACCCGCTGCTTCGGATGGCTCTTGAGGTAGCTTGCCAGCCGCTCCAGCTGCAGGTGCGCTCCCGGCTGCAGGGTCGTCTTGCCCGTGCTGAAGAGCACATTGCTCAGGCTCACCACCATGCCCTGATCGGTCTGCTGGGCACCGAGCTGCTCCTTCTGCAGCTGGTTGTATTGCTGGCGCTCACTCGCCAGCTGTTGTTGCGCCTGCTGGGCCTGCATGCGTGCCTGCTGAGCCTGACTCTGTGCGGACTGGACCTGCTGCCGGGCACTCTGCGCCTGCTGCTGGGCGCTTTGCGCCTGTTGCTGCGCCGTCATGGCCTGGTGCTTCTCCGCCTGCAGCAGCAGCTGCTGCCGCTGCTGCGTCGCCTGCGCAACCTCGGCCTGCGCCTGCGCCGCAGCGACCCGGGCCTGACCCGCCTGCGCATCGCGCAGAGCGAGATAGGCCGGCTGATTCACCTCATCCATGGGCCTGTCGTTGCGCAGCGCGGTCTCGGCACGCTTGAGCTGCTCGCGCGCCTCCTTGAGATCGGGGCCCGCAGCTTCCATGGCGCGGGGCTGGCTCGAAAGGCTCTCGACCGCGTTGCGGGCCTGAGCGAGCTCCGGACTGCGCCGCGGAGTCGAGGCGCAGCCGGCGAGGAGCGCACCGGCCGCCGCGAGGGTTACAACATAGCTCGTGGGATGTCTCACCGTGGCCTCCTACTGTTGATCCGGGCCGGGGCCGCTCGCCCCGGGACCGCTGTCGCCCGACGGCGCCGGGCCCTG
This sequence comes from Steroidobacteraceae bacterium, assembly GCA_036000265.1. Taxonomy (GTDB): domain Bacteria; phylum Pseudomonadota; class Gammaproteobacteria; order Steroidobacterales; family Steroidobacteraceae; genus 13-2-20CM-66-19. The sequence goes on from DASYGA010000108.1 coordinate 28,596, forward strand.
CTGCAACTGTTGCTTCAGAGTGTCGATGCTGTGGCGCACCTGCTCCGCGGACTGCTCCGCCTTGCCGCTCGCCGCGCGCGCGCTCGCCAGATTGGCGTCGGCCGCTGCCCTGTCGGCCAAGTGGAGCGCATTGTCGTACTTACCGTCGGACTCGGCCGTTTGCGCGCTGCTCAACTCGTCGCGGGCACGCTGCAGGTCAGTCGCCGCATAGCGTTGCGCCTCGTTCTTTTCCGCCTCACTGACCAGCGTGTTGGCGCGCACGAGTTGCGCGGTGGGCTTGGGCTGGCTCGCACAGGCGCCGAGCATCACCGTGCCGGACAGGGCCGCCGCCAGCGCGGCGATGCGCATGCGAGGAGACCCGGGGGCGTGCCTCGATCGGGCGGATCTTTCGTTGACTCTAGCTGCTTTCGCTTCTGACATGGCGTCTCCGTTCCGCAAGCGTTTCGCGGGGTGCTCGATGTTGAGCCGCTGTGGCGACGATGCGCCATAGGGGTGGCGGCTGGGTGGCTCGATCGCCCTCCTATGGCGGCGTAGGAGCTTTCCGACTGTCGGTGTGCGGCAGCAGGGTCCTCGCCGCGGTAGGAATCGTCCGACACGAGCTTGGGAAGCCTACCCCATCCGTTCCACCCCCTTGCCGACTCCAGCGGCGGCCGGCAGCAAGTAACTTGCCCGCATGAGCAACGAAACACGAATCGGCCCCCAGTGCGGGGCCGGGGAAGGGGTGCAAATGGTGACCGACGACATGGTGGCTCTGGTGCCGCAGCTCCATACCTTCGCCCGCTCGCTGTGCCGTGACGGCGTGCGCGCGGACGATCTGGTCCAGGAGGCGCTGATGCGCGCGATCAATAACATCCAGCGCTTCAAGCCGGGGACCAACCTCAAGGCATGGCTGTTCACCATCGTGCGCAACGAGCACTACTCGCAGCTCAGGCGCAGCAAATTCGAGGCGCACGGCATGGACATCGAGCTGCTCCCGGAGCCCAGCGTCCCTCCGGACCATGACGGCAAGCTCGAGCTGCGCGATCTCAACCGCGCTCTCGCCTCGCTGTCACCGGGGCAGCGCACGGCCCTCATCCTGGTGAGCGTGAGCGGCTTCTCGTACGAGGAGGCCGCCGAGATCTGCGGGTGCGCAGTAGGCACGATCAAGAGCCGCGTCGCCCGCGCGCGCGAGACCCTCCTCGAGTTGCTGGAAGGACGCCAGCCCATGCCGCCGGTGCAGGAAGCGCAGCCGGGAGACGACGATTTCACCGACCCGCTGCTGGGGCATCTCGCGCCGATCCATCGACGGCCGCTTCCCGCCTCTCACCTGACGATCTGAGAAGCCCGCTCTGACACGCTCCAGGCTCGCGCATGCGAGCCTGGAGCGCGTGCATGGCGCCCGACAATTAGAATGGGCGCATGCAGCCGCTCAGCCAGGTTCTGATCCTCCTCGCCGCCGCGGTGCTGCTTGTCACCGTGGCGCGGCGGCTCGGGCTGCCGACGACCATTCCTTACCTCCTGGTGGGCCTCGCGCTCGGTCCCCACGCGCTGGCGGTGGTGGCCAGCACGGATGCCACGCGGATCCTCGCCGAGCTCGGCGTCGTATTCCTCCTCTTCACCCTCGGTCTCGAGTTCGCCCTGCCGCGCCTGATTGCGATGCGGCGCGAGGTCTTCGGGCTGGGCTCCGCCCAGGTCGCCGCGACCGCGGCGGTGTTCGCGGCGCTGGCGCGGCTCGGCGGCATCCCCTGGCCGGCGGCGGTGGTCGTGGGCGGTGCGCTCGCCATGAGCTCGACCGCAATTCTCCTGCACCAGCTCACCGAGCGAGCGGAGCTCAACCGCACCCACGGCCGCCTGGCCTTCAGCATTCTCCTGTTTCAGGACCTCGCGTTCGTTCCTTTCCTGGCGCTCGCCTCGGCCCTCACTGCCGGGACGGGGCACTTCGATCTGCGTGCCAGCCTGGAAGCGGTGGCGGGCGGCGTGCTGGCGATCGCGGCGGTGCTGGCTGCCGGCCGGTGGCTGCTGCGGCCGCTCTTTCGGGAAATGGCCCACAGCCGGCTGCGGGAGCTGTTCACCCTGGCGGTGCTGCTGGTCGTCCTGGCCGCCGCCTGGGTGTCGAGTCTCGCCGGGCTCTCGCCGGGGCTCGGCGCCTTCCTCGCCGGCATGATGCTCGCCGAGACCGAGTACCGGCACCAGATCGAATCGGTGATCCGCCCGTTCCGCGACATCCTGCTCGGGCTCTTCTTCGTCTCGGTCGGGATGCTGCTCGACGTGCACCTGCTCGTCGGCGAGCTGGGAACGGTCGTCTACTGGCTGGCCGCCATTCTCTTCCTCAAGGCCGCGGTGGCGGCGCTGGTGGCGCGCCCGTTCACCGGCTCGACATTCAAGGCGCTGCGCACCGGCCTCGTCATCGCGATCGGCGGCGAGTTCGGTGTTGCGCTCGGCACGATCGCGCTCGCGACCGGCCTCATTCCGGCGGCCTTCGGCCAGCCGCTGCTCCTGGCCATCGTGCTGTCGATGCTCTTGAGCCCGCTCGTGCTCAACAACAACAAACGGATTGCGCGACTGCTGCTGCGCGAATCGGGTCCGCCGCGTACCGCGTTCGAGCGCGAGAGCGCCGCCACGGGCGAGATCGGCAGGCGGGACCACGTCATTCTCTGTGGCTTCGGTCGGGTCGGCCAGAACGTGGCCCGGGTGCTCGAGTCGCAGGGTTTCGAATACATCGCGCTCGATCTCGATCCGGCGCGCATCGCCGCGGCGCGCCAGGCCGGCGACCCGGTCATGTTCGGCGACTCCTCCGATGAGCAGATCCTCGCCAAGGCGGGCCTGGACACGGCCACCGCGGTGGTGATCAGCTTCTCCGATCCGGCAACCTCCGTCGGGATTCTGCGCAGCATTCGCCGGGTGCGGCCCGACGTTCCGATACTCGTGCGCACCCAGGACGACACCCGGATCAAGGAGCTGCAGGAGGCCGGCGCGACCGACGTCGTACCGGAGACCTTCGAGGCCAGCCTGATGCTCGTCTCGCACGTGCTGATCCTGTTGCACGTTCCGCTCTCGCGCGTGGTGCGCACCATGGGCGATATCCGCAGCCACCGCTACTCCGTCCTGAGGAACATCATCCGGCGGGGCGATGCGCGGCCGCTCGATGAGAGCCACGAGTACCGCGAGGAGATCAAATCTGTGGTGGTGCCGCCGGGAGCCTGGGCAGTGGGACGAACGCTGCGCGATGTTCGCACCCGCGGTGTCGGCGTCACCTTCACCGGCCTGCGCCGCCAGGGGATATTGGGCCGCGAGCCGGCCGGCGACACGGTGCTGCGTGACGGCGACGTCGTGGTGCTCTACGGGCAGCCCGACGAGCTGGAGCGGGCCGAATCGGTGCTTCTTGCCGGATAGCACCTTCCTATACCTGGTCGACAGGATCGTGCGGCTGATAGGATTCGCTGTTCTGTGAGCCGCAGCGACATTCATTTTCCATCGAAGCACGCGGCGCTGCGCGAGGATGTGCACGCGCTGGGCGCGCTGGTCGGGCAGATCCTGCGCGAGCAGGGCGGGCAGCAGCTGTTCGAGCTCGTGGAGCTCGACCGGCATGCCGCCATCCGCCGCCGCGATGGCGACGGGCAGGCGGCTCTCGAGCTCGCCGCCTCGGTGCGCGACCGGCCGCCGGCGCTCGCTCGCGATCTCGTCCGCGCCTTCTCCATGTGGTTCCAGGCGGTGAATCTCGCCGAGAAGGTGCACCGCATCCGCCGCCGGCGCGAATACTTCTGCCAGGACAGCGATCGGCCGCAGCCTGCGGGTGTGGAAGACTGCATCGCCACCTTGCAGAGCCGCGGCTTGGGATTCGAGGATGCGCTCGGGCTCATCGGCGGTCTGCGCATCGAGCCGGTGTTCGCCGCGCATTCCATGGAATCGACTCGCCGCACGCTGCTGAGCAAGCAGCAGCGCGTGGCGCAGCATCTGCTCGATCGGCTCGACCCGATGCTGACGCCGCAGGATTCCCGCAATCTCTGGAACAGCATCCGTACCGAGCTCACCACCGCGTGGCAGACCGAGGAGCTGCCGCGGGAGCGATTGACCGTCGGCGATGAGCGCGAGCAGGTTCTCTTCTACCTGACCGAGATCCTGTACCGCGTCGTGCCCGCCTTTTACGAGGAGATCACGCAAGCGCTCGAGAAGCACTACGGCGTGGCCGCCGATTCCATCGTGCTGCCCGCCATCCTGCGCTTTGGCTCCTGGGTCGGTGGCGACATGGACGGCAATCCCGACGTACATGCGAAGACCATTCGCGAGACGCTCGCCAGGCAGCAGCAGGTGATCCTCAACAGTTACTACGAGGAGTGCCGCAGGCTCTCCCAGCGCCTCTCCCAGAGTGCGGGCCGCATAGCCGTGTCCGCGCAGCTGACCAAGCGTATGGAGGACTACATGACGCTGGCGCCGAGTGCGCGCAACATGACGCCGGCCCGGCACGATCGCATGCCGTACCGGGTATTCCTGGCGCAGATCGGCGAGCGGCTGCGCCTGACCTACGAAGGGCGTGCCAACGGCTACGAGAACGCGCGGCAGCTGCGCGACGACGTGCAGCTCATCGCTGCGAGTCTCGCCGCCAACAAGGGCGCCAACGCCGGCCTGTTCTACATTCGCAGGCTGCTGCGCCGCATCGATACTTTCGGGTTTCACCTGGCGAGCCTCGATGTGCGCCAGCACGCGGGCGTGCTCCACGAGATCATCGCGCGCGGCAATGACGATCCAGGCTGGCCCGGCCGCCCGAGCAGCGAACGACGTCGCCTGCTGGCGCAGATGCTCGAGAAGGATGCGGGTCCGCGAGTTGATCTCGATGCACTCGCAAAACGCAACCTCGCCGTCTTCGAGGCGTTTGCGCAGGCCAAGCATCGCTACGGCGCGGATGCTGCCGGCTATTTCATCGTCAGCGGCGCGCGCGGCGCGGATGACGTACTCGCAGCGCTCACCCTGGCTCGCTGGGCATCCGTCTACGACAAGCGCACCGGGCAGGCCGCTCTCGACATTGCGCCGCAGTTCGAGTCGCTCGAGGCACTGGAGCGCTGCGGCGACACTCTGCGCGAGCTCCTCAGCGAGCCGGTGTACCAGCGGCACCTGCAGGCCCATGGGCGGCGGCAATGCGTCCTGCTCGGCTACTCGGACAGCAACAAGGAAGGGGGACTGTGCGCCTCGCGCTTTGCCATCCATCAGGCACAGCGCGCACTGGCGCAACTGCCCGCCGCCGAGGGCGAGCAGTACGTCGTTTTCCATGCGCGCGGCGGCAGCATCGCGCGCGGCGGCAGCCGTATCGACGCGTTGGTGAGGTCGGCACCGGCGGGCGCCCTCAACGGCACACTACGGCTGCGCGAGCAGGGCGAGACGGTCAAGCAGGGCTACGGACTGCGGCCGATCGCTATGCGCACTCTGGAGCGCGCGTTCAATGCTCTGAGCCTGGCGACACTGGCAAGCCGCGGGACCACGGCGGCAAGTCTGAGATCCGCCGGCGAAGATCCGACTGCCCCGGGAGACGCTGCGGGATCCGCCCGTGCGAATACGGCGCACCTCGAGTGCGCCGCGACCCTGGCCGAGGCGAGCCGGGAAGCCTACCGGCGGCTGATCCACGGCGACAGCGAGTTCCCCGAGTATTTCCGCGCCGTCACCCCCATCGATGTGATCGAGAGGATGCAGGTCGGCTCCAGGCCGGTGCACCGCGAGGACAGCCGCAGTCTCGAGGCATTGCTGCCGGTGCCCTGGGTGTTCGCCTGGACGCAGACGCGCCACATGCTGCCCGGCTGGCTCGGGGCGGGGACGGGACTTGCCGCCGCGATCGAGCGCCACGGGCCGCAGCGCATGCGCGCGGCGTACTCGGAGTGGTTCTTCATGCGCAATCTCATCGATGACGTCGAGACGATGCTCGCCCGTGCCGATCTTCAGATCGCAGCCGCCTACGACGTGCTCGTTCCCGAGCCGTTGCGGCGCTTCTCGGCGCAGATCCGCGCCGAGTACGAGCTGACGCGCGAGCAAGTGTTGCAGCTGAAGGGCAGCACGGAGCTGCTCGACAGCGAGCCGACGCTGCAGCGGTCGATACGGCTGCGTAATCCCTACATCGATCCGATGAATCTCATGCAGGTCGATCTGCTGCAGCGCTGGCGCGCCGGCGGCCGCGGCGATCGCGACCTGTTCGAGGCGCTGCTCACGAGCGCGGGCGGCATTGCGCAGGGACTGCAGAGCATCGCGTAGGACCTCGCCCGAGGCGCCAAGAGGCCACCATGACAGATACGATCACCAGCGACTCCATCACGATCCGGCCAGCGACGCGCGCCGATGTTCCCACGGTCCTGGAATTCATCCGCGAGCTGGCTCGTTACGAGCGGCTGGAGCACGAGGTCTGCGCATCCGAAGCGGAGCTGGCTGCAGCGCTCTTCGGCGAGCGCCGCTACGCCGAGGTGGTGTTCGCCTGCAGCGCAGGCGAGCCCGTCGGCTTCGCGCTCTTCTTCCACAACTTCTCCACGTTCAAGGGCCGGCCGGGAATCTACCTGGAGGATCTGTTCGTGCGCCCGCAGGCGCGCGGCCAGGGCATCGGCAAGCGGCTGCTCGCGCACCTCGCGCGCACGGCGGTGGAGCGGCGCTGCGCGCGGCTCGAGTGGGCGGTGCTCGACTGGAACGAGCCCTCGATAGGCTTCTACCGCAGCCTCGGCGCGGTGCCCCTGGATGAGTGGACGACCTTCCGCCTGACCGGCGATGCCCTGGCACTACTGGCCGGAAGCGGTGCTGCGGCTGGCTAGCGGGGACTCGGGAGCAGGCGCCGGTGCAGGGGCCCCGGGCGGCGGCGCCAGTCCGTTGGAATAGATGACCCGGCCCTGCGGGTCGATGAATACCGCATCGTACTGCGGCATGCGGTTGATGATCGCCAGCGTCTTTTGCGGCCCGAGGATGAACGCGGTCTTGGACATGCCGTCGGTCTGGGTCGCGGTGGGCGCGATCACCGAGGCGCTGCGCACGAGCTGCGCGGAGTGTCCGGTGAAGGGACTCAGGATGTGATCGTAGCGCACGCCGTTCTGCACGAAGCCGCGGTAGTAATCGCCCGAGGTGGAGATGGCTTCGTTGGTGATCGGTATCATGGTGACTATCTTGCTCAGATCCCAAGGATCCCTGATGGCGACCATCCACGGGCGGCCCCTGCGATCACCGAGGATGCGGGTGTCTCCGCCGGCCGTTACGAGCGCGTGGCGGATACCCATGCCCTTCAAGATCTCGATGCTACGATCCACCACGTAACCCTTGGCGATGCCGCCAAGGCCGATCGCCATGCCAGGCCGGGCGAAACGGACGCTGTGATGGCGATCATCGAGGATGAGCTGGCGCCAGCCGACGGTCGGCATGAGCGCCTGGATCTGCGCGTCGGTGGGATGGACGTGACGGCGGAAATGATAGAGCCGCCAGACGGATTCCACCGTGATGTCGAAGGCGCCTCCGGTGATCTGCGAGTAGCGGGTCGAGAGCTTGATGAGGTTGTAAAGCTCCGGGCTGACCGCCACCGGACGCTGCGCCGCATGCTCGTTGATCTGCGAGAGCTGACTGTCCGGCTTGAAGTCGCTCATCACGTCATCGACGTGATGCATCTCCGCCATCACCGCATCGATGGCGGCGTTGGCGTGCTTGGGATCGGTGTCCCACAGCTCGACGTAGATCCGCGTGTCCATGATCGCTTCCGTGCGCGAATACCACGCCGCATGGGCCGGCGCAGGCGCGATGGCCAGGCAGAGGATGCAGCCCAGGAGTGCCGCCAGTCTTTTCATTCGTACCCCGGAAGGTCAGGCCGGGAAGAAGTCGATCGGCTTGGTCGCGGTGGTCGGATCGACCTTCTCCGGCGGAAAGCGGAACAGCATCACGCGCGCGACGATCTCGCGCTCCAGGGCCGGATCGTGCAGCTCGCTCGAGACGACACGGCACCGCGTCACGGCGCCGCCCGGAGCGATGGTGAACTCTAGCACGAGCTTCCCCTGCAGCATCGGATTGGTGCGCAGCGCGCGCTCGTAGAGCGCGTAGATCGCACCCTTGTTGCGGTCGAAGACCATGGCGATCTCCTCCGCCGAGCGGCCTGCGGCCCCGCCGCGGCCGGCGGCCGGCGAACGGGCGTTGAGTCCCGACTGCAGGATGGAGGAGGTCACCCGGGCCGTATCGGTCCCGTGCAGCGATCCCGCGCCGCCCCCAAAGCCGCGGCTCATCGGTGCCGAGGTGATTCCCGCGCTGCCCTCGCCCGCCCGCGCAGTGATGAGGGAGCGCTCCGCGTGCGATCGGGCGCCGACCGCGCCGGTGAGGTTCTTCGTCTCCTCCGGCATGTCGGCCATCTGCTGGCGCAGGTCCGCGAGTTGATCCTTGAACTTGTCGATCGAGCGCTGGGCGCGCTCGCGGGCGAGATCGGCCCGCTCGGGAGCGGGTCTCACCGCTTCCTTCACAGCCGGCTTCGGCGTCACCCGCGGCTTGGCGAGTGGCTTGGGCGGTACCGGCGGCTTCAGCTTCTCGATCATGATCCGCGCTAGCTGCGGCGGAATCTCGGTCTCCACGGCCGTCGGCGCGGGGGTCGGCAACAACGGGATGGCGATTCCCAGGATCGCGACGATGGCGAGCAAAGTGCGCAGAATGCGGCGGAAGCGCCGGCTGGACTCGGGATCTCCATCCCAAGCAAGCTCGTACAGACGATGGTGGGCGGCTAGTGCCATGCGCAGGTTCGGCTCAGGGCTAGGACGAGCTCAGATCGGCCGCTGTCACCGCTTTTTCCTTCTCGAGCACGGCCAGCGCGATGTGGCTGTAATCGGCGCCCGTGCAGGTCGTCATGACCTTCTTCAGCACTTCGTAAGGCAACGTCTTGTCGGCCATGATGGTCAGCTCCCGGTGCGCAGGGTCCGCGGCCGTGGCCGTGGTCCCGACGACCTGCTGGCTCTGGAGAGCGGCTTTGAGCGAGGCGATCTCATCGCCCGATTGCGCGAGGACCTGCGGGACCGTTGCCACGCGCTCGCCCTGCACGTAGATGTCGCTCCTGGTGATGGTCACCACCACCGTGGGATGCGGCGATTGTTGCGCGATCGACTCCGGCAAAGGAATGGCCTTGACGTTGTGGATGACCTCGACCTGAGTCGCGTACACCAGGAGGAAAGCCACCATCACGGTAAGAATGTCGATGAACGGCACCAGGTTGAGCTCGGCATCCGCGCGGTGCCGCAGGTGGTGCCGCAACATCCGGCGCGCTCTGTTGGATACACTCATCGCTCAGCCCCGTCCCCGCGCCGGGCGCTTGCGGGCCGGCATCGGCCGCACAGGCTCGCTGCCGCGATTTTGGGCCGACACCGGTGCGGCCGGGGGCGCATCGCCGACGGAGATGTCCGGGAACAGCTGCGCCTGCAGGGTCTGCAGTCCATCGCTAGTCTCGAATACGCGTACGTGATCCATCACCTGCACCAGCGTGTCATAGGGGGTGTCGGGCTCGAGGAGGATGCTGGCCGCGGTCATGGTGGGGAAGCGGGCCTTGACCTGCTCGAGGTACCCGGTGAGACCCGCATAGTCATAGCCCTGCGCATTGTTGGGAAACGTCGCCAGCGGCCCGCTGTTGCGGTCGGCGACCTGGAGCAGATTCTTGCGCACCATGACCTCCAGCACGAGACCCGGCGGCGGCTCGCGAAATTGCGCCTGCGGCGCCGGCAGATGCAGCTGCAGGATCACGGTATGGGAGAACACGGCCGTCATGAGCAGGAACGTGACCAGCACCGTGAAGATGTCGATCATCGACACGAGCATCAGCTCGCCCGGCTTGCGCTGGTGTCTCAGGAGCTTGCGCACCTGATAGGAGCGGCGCATCGGAATGTCCTCGTCGGTTGCTGCGCTGCGAGACCGGCTCTGCTCAGGCCGCGGCCGCGGGCACCGGCGGCGATTGTCTCTCGGTGACGGAATTGAGGAATTTGACGGAGGCCATCTCCAGGCTGTCGATCAGCTCCGTGGTCTTGGTCTGTATGACGGCGTGGATGAGCAGCAGCGGCACGGCCGTCATGAGGCCGAAGGCGGTGCAGTTCATCGCGACCGAGATGCTCGCCGACAGCAGGTTCGCCTTCTGCGCCGGATCGATGGTGGCCACCGCGGCGAACGCGCGGATGAGGCCCATGACCGTGCCGAGCAGGCCGAGGAGAGTGGCCAGATTGGCGAAGGTGGCGATGTAGTGGGTGCGCTTCTCGAGCCGCGGCACCACCTCCATCATGCTCTCCTCCATCGCCTTCTCGACGTCGTCCCGCCGGCGGGCGGACTGCACGCGTGCCAGGCCGTAGTCGAGAATGTGCCCGACGAGCGAGTCGGACTTGGAAGTGAGCTGCACCACCTGGCGGAAGTTGCCCTGTGAGAGCAGCGGCACGATCTGGCTCCAGACCCGGCGATTACGGCCGGCCGTGAGGGTCAGGTAGATGTAGCGCTCGAGCGCGATGGACACGCCGAGGACGAGCACCACGGCGATCGGGTACATGAAGTCCCCGCCGCCCTGGAAGAATCTGACGATCAAGCTCCACAGACCCATTGATGACACTCCGCTTAGCCGCTTCGGCGTTGCCCGCCCTGAGACCGGGCCGTTGCCGCCCCGGACCCGCCCAAACTGACTGACGACCGCCGAAAAAGCTGCGATGCCGCTCCCATTTCCATGGGCTGAAAGCGGCCTGCGGCTCTTTCAGCGGACATGGGCCATCGCCAGATCCGGGGCGTGGGCAAAAAGCCTCGTATTTGCCCGCCAACGCGCGAGCCGGAGTCAATGGCTGTCGCCAACTGGCGCCACTTTGGCTCCCGCCGGCCGCGGCTCGCCTGCGTGGAGTTGCCCGTAATAATGAATCTGCCGCTGAAACACGCCGCGGTCGACCGGCTGCAGCACTTCATCCAGCAGACTGTCGGTCGGCCTGACGACCCCGCTCGCGCCCAGGGAGTCCTTCCAGGGCACGATGACCATTACCTTGGGCAACTCCTTGTTACCCGTGATGTCCGTCGCACCAAGGGTCACACCCGCGGCCGTACTCGCTGTCACACGCCGGTGAGCGGTCCCCGGGGTGGGCCGCGAATGCGGATGATGGGAGGATGTACGCCGGGATGGCCCCGCCGCATCGGCAGTGGATTGCGCCGCGGGCAGTCGAGTGGCAGCAGATTGCGCTGCGGCGGTTTGGGTAGCGGCCGTCTGCGCGAGCGCGAGGGGGGCGGCCGCCAATGTGCTGGCTATGAGCAATGAGAGTGACAGGCGCATGTCAATTCCTCGCCCGCGGCGGCGGCGCGGGCGCCGGGGTAACTGCTGCGGGCGTCGGGCCGCTCGCGGCCGCTGCCGCTGCCGGGGGCTGCGTGTCGGGGGGCGGCACCTTCAGGCCCGTTCTGTGTGACAACTCCGCGATCCACATTGCCACCGGCTTGTCGGCGCGGGCGAGCTTGCGGTATTGCTCGAAGTCGGCGAGGGCGGCCGCCGGCTGATCGAGATAGAGATCGAGCAAGACTCCCCGGTCGCGGTAAGCAGGCGCATATGCGGGATCTGCGGCGATCGCGCGTGCATACGATTGCTCCGCGTCCTGAAACTTGCCACCGAGGCGCTGGGTGATGCCGAGCTCGGTCCAGGCGGACGCGCTGTGTGGATCGCGCGCCACCGCATCCTCGAGCGCTTTCGCCGCCGCAGCCAAATTGCCGTCTTTGCGGCGCAGAATCCCGAGATCGACCAGCGGCGTAGAAAACTGAGGATACTGCTGCGCGAGACGCTGGAGCTGCGCTTCCGCCGCAGCGTCATTGCCGCCATGGGCGAGCGCCAGCGCATTCTCGAATTTATCCCGCGCCTCGGCGGGTACCGGCGGCGGCCCCGCGCCGGCCCCGGACTGAGCCGACTTGCCGTCCACGCTCGGCTTTGCAGGCGTCGAATGCACAGCCGCCGCCATTGCGCCGTGCTCCGCGACACGCTTCGGAGTGACCGAGCACGCCGCCAGAGCCGCGAGCAGCAGCACGCCGCCGAGGATCGTTGCCCCCCTAGGCACACGTACGTGCCCCGCCGCCGCAGGTGGCGGAGCTTCGAGCAAAAACCACGCTTTTTGCTCGAAGCAGCGCTGGGCCGGGCACGATGCCCGGATCCGGCGCTTATTTGAGCGTCGTGACCACATCTGACATCAGCTCTGTTTTGCCGTAGCGGGCGGGATCCAGCTGCGCGAGTGCGGCGAAGCTCTTGCGCACCCACTCGTCGTAGACTCCCTGGTTGGCGCGCGCCGCATTGACGCCGTACACCTTGATGGCCTGCTCCTCGAAGGGGAACACCTGGTCCTCGAGCAGTGAGTTGTACTCGTCGAGCTCCTGGGCGCTGAGGTGGCGCGGCCGCTCGGAAGCCAGGACATCCTTGGCCAGCGTCTGGTAGAGACCGGCCATCTCGTAAGTTGCAGCCGTGGTGACCCCGGCGACGCCGTAGGCGGCAGCGAGGCGATAGGCCGCCATCGCACGCTGCATCGCTCTGCGCTTGGCCTTCAGGGTACGCGCGAGCGGCAGCGTAAGGCGAATGGCACGAAACTCATCACGCGGCTCGGCGGCGAGCGCGAGTTGCGCATTGGCCGCCAGGTAGTGTGTTCGTGGCGTGCGCTGCGCACCGGCCTCGGCGTCAGCCTGCACGATCTCCCGGTACCAGTGGTCACGGGAGGTCAGGTTTCCGTCCTTCGCGGCATAATCGGCCAGATGTTGCCTTGCCTCCTCCGCGTCCGCAATGGGCGCGGGATACTGCGAGACCAGCTTCTCGAGCACCGCCATGGCCTTCGGCATGTCATGCGCCTGAGCGTAGAGATCCGCCGAGCGGCGCAGTGCTTCCTTCCTGACATCCGGGGTCTGCGCGGGCTCCGCGGCAATGGCCTCGAACTGCTGCGCCGCCTGCAGCGGCTGGTTGGCACCGGCATAAGCCACGGCCAGCTTCGCATCGACATCGGCGGAGCGTGCCTCGTGCGGGAAGCGGCCGCGGAAATCCTGCAGCACCTGGATGGCCCGGCGCCAATCCTGCAACCGGATGAGCTCGGCAGAGGCGTCATAGAGCGCCGTGGCGCAGATGCTCGATCCCGGGGCGACCTGCTCGACACGGAGGAAGTCCCGCACGGCGCCCTCGCCATCGCCCGCCTGTCGCTTCGCGGCTCCCTGCCGGTACACGGCGGCGGCGATACGCTCGGTAAGGTCGGCGCTCATCTTGCGGTCGGAGGCGGCAAGATCGCGCGCCTGGATGAAGGCGGGCTCCGCCTCGGCAAATTTGCCCTGGTTGTAATCCGCCTCGCCGACGATGGTCCAGGCGATGCGCCGCTTCGCCTCGTCGGCGGGCGGATTGCGCGCCAGGAGTATTCCGGCGATCCTCACGGCCTTTGGCAAGTCGCCCGCGGCGAACACCGCCTCATCGGCGCGCGTCAGCACCCCGGCGCTGTCCGGATGATCCGGGAACGCCTGCGCGAACCTGACGCCGGAATCGATGGCCTGCCGCCGCAACCCGGCCAGCGCGCTGCCGCTCAACCCCGCCTCGGCCTTCTGATATGCCGTCAAGGCGGCGTAGCCCGCGATCTGCGACTGTGCATTGCGCGGATAGTCATAGGCGGTGTGCTCGTACTCCGTCGCCGCCTGACCGTACTGCTGCGCAGCGAACAGCGAATCGGCAAGCCGGTGATTCAACTGCGCCGCATCGGATGCTGCGGGAAACGAATCGAGATACTGTCGATACCATCGCGCCGCCGCTGCGTATTGGCGCACGTCGTGGGTACGCTGCGCGATTGCGTGGTCGTAGGTCGCCACGTCCCTGAGATCGGTCTCGAGCTCCGCGGCGACCTCCGGGTGATCGGCCCGGGTGTGCGTATGCCAGTAGGCGGATTCGAATCCGTAGTGCTCGACGTAGTCCTCCTTGGCCTTGAAGACCAGCTCGCTGAATCCTCCCTTGAAGTACGCACGAATGGCTCGCGCCGCCAGGTCCGGCGCCGCATCCGATTGCGGATTGCTGTCGACGTAGGCCAGGTAGGTCGCAGCCGCGTCCTGGTAGCGCTGCTTCACCACGTACAGGTCGCCCAGCCTCGAATAGAGCAGCGAGTCGTAGGAGCGGCTGCCGTAGTCGCCCACGAACCGCACGATCGACTGCGCCCCGGACTGCTGCGAGAAGGTGATGCTCATGACACGCAGAGTGTCTTCCACCAGCTCGCGATCCGCGCGCCTCAAGTCGGTGAGAGGCCGCACCCGCCCGTCCGCTCCCAAGAGCTCGCAGTCGAGCAGCTTGGCGAATACGGGCAGGCTCTGTTGCGACCGCGATGACTTGTAGAGAGCCCAGCCGCTCTTGTAGAGGCTCTGCAGGTAGTACTGCGAGGCCGCCCCGCGGGCAATCACCGCCGCATAGGCCTGCTCGGCCTCGGGGTAGCGGCGGGCGGAGAAGAGCAGCTCGCCGCGCCGGAACTGCACCTCGCCGAGGTCGCCGGCATCGGGGTAGCGCTGCACGATGAGATCGAGAGTGTGCAGCGCCTGCTCCGGCTGGCCGGTGGTGTCGTAGGCCCGCGCCAGCTGATAGAGCACCTCGTCGTTGTGCTCATAATCCGGGTACATCGCCAGCAGGGTGGTGTAGAGCTTGATGGCCTCGGCGCCGTGCAGGTCGATCGAGGAGAGCTCGCTCTCCATCCGCTGCAGCTCCCCGGAGTCGAGGTTGAGGTCACCCAGCCGGCGCAGCGCCTCGGCCCGCAGCTTCGGGTCGGTCGCCTGCAGGGCGAGAAACTTCCGATAGCTCGCCATCGCAGTTGCTTCGCTGGCGCCGACCGCACCGCCAGTCACCACCTGGACGGGGTGGGTCTCGAGATCCTGAATCGTCGGCGCGCTGTTGGGATCGACTCCACGAGGCGCGGCAGTCGAGGACAATGCCAGGCAGGCGGTTGCCACCCCGAGCAGCGCCAGCACCAGTCGAACGCGCCTCACGGCTGCGGCGCTCCAGGCGAGGTGGAGCCGGACGGTGCCGCGGGGGATGCCTTGCTCTGATCCGGGGAATGAGCCGCCTGATCGTAGATCGTGGCGAGCGCGAACTGCGCCTGGACCCGGTAACCCTGCAACCGCTTCTTGCGCTGCTCGAGGTCATTGACGGCAAGCTCGGCGAGCGCACGGCTCTGCGCCTCCTCAGCCGCGGCCAGCCGGACCCTGAGAGCGCCGATGCGTTGCTGCAGCCCGCTAACCCGGCCCGCGAAATCACCCGTCTGCGTCGGCAGGGCCTGCCGGCCGCCCTCGAGCCCCGTCCAGCGCTGTTGCGCCCGGGCCAGCGCCACATCGAGGCTGCGCAACCGCTGGTGCTCGCGCCACAGCCGGGCCGCAAACTGCCGGTCCATCCGATAAAGAAGGACACCCCTGACCAGAGCCAGGCGCGCCCGCAGCTTCGCGTATGCCGGCGTATCGGGATCGTGGGCCAGCATCGCCTGATCGCGCAGCACGCGCCCCCACTGTGCCGCCTGCTCCGGTGTTGCGAGCGCAGCGACATCCCTGCTGTGCTCCACCTGCGTCAGCAGGTCCGCGAGCCCCGCGCGGCGCTGCCGCAACGTGTCGAGCTTGCCGGAGGTCAGCAGCGCATCCACGTTGGGAACACGCTCGGCATAGGCGCGGCGGCGCACCACGATCATCTCCTGAAAGTCGTCCATGCTGGTCGACCACTCGCCCAGCATGCGCTCCATGAGTTTCAGGTCGCGATAGTCCCGGAGTCCCTCCTGGAAATCTGCGCCGGCAAACACCGTGTACAGGTAATGCGACTCCGCATCATTGGGTACGTTCCCGAGCTGCCAGAACCAGCCGTAGCTCAGCCGATCCGGCAGAGCGTCATCGTTGAGCGGATCGTTGCCGGCCTCCGCAGAGGCAGCCGCGCCGCTCTCGTGGGCCAGCAGCGCCGCCAGAAGGCTGCCGCCGCGGATGCGAGCGATGGCCCCGTCGATCCGCGCCGATTCATCGTCGTAGGTGCGCAGGGCGGTCCGGTAGTACTGGGCCGCCTGTCCCGGCGCTTTCAACTGCACGAAGGCATACGGTACGGTGAGGTCCGCCTCCTGCACCGCAGCATCGAACGGGCCCCGGGTTTGAAGCGCCAGCCAGGGAGTGAGCGCAGCGCGGTAGTTGCCGTCCGCCGCCTCCGCCCAGCCGGCTGCGAGCAGCGCCTCGCTCGAGAACGGCCCGTCGAGTCGCACGCGATCGAGAGCCTCTCGCGCCTGGGAAGGCTGCTTCGCCTGCAGATAGGCGAGACCCAGCGCCAGGTTGGCGCGGTCCTTGAGGGCCAGCATCTCCGGGGCGAGCGCGTACATGGTGCCCACCGAGGTCAGAACCGGCGCCGCCTCCGCCAGCCTGCCCGCACGCACCAGCGCGATCCCGAGGTTGAGTCGCGCATACGCCGTCCATCCCTGCTGGGTGCCGCGCCATTTCTCGAGCAACTGGGCCGCCTGCTCGAAGCGGCCCTCATGCATCCAGACGTTGGCGAGCAGCAGCTCCTTCTGCGATTCGAGATCCGGCGACATGCGCATGCTGATGCGGGTCAGATCCCGTTCCGCATCGGCGTATTGACCGCGGGCGTAGAGCGTCTGGCCGAGGTAAAGCCACGCGCGATCGCGCACTCCGGTGGGCACATCGCTCGTCAGCAGCTGCTCGAACGAGCGGTTCGCCCGGTCGTACATACCCAGCGAGAGATAGAGCCCGCCGAGCAGCAGGTGCGCGTCAGCCTCGTGATGGGGCAGCGAGCGCCAATGCTCGTAGGCCAACAGTCGCGTGGCCGCCTCGAAATCCTTGCCCTGATAGTAATAATAGAGGACATCGCCGTAGGGCAGGTCCTGGATGCGCACTTCCGGCAGCGCCTCCGGATCGTGCAGGCGTGCCGCGGCCGGCGACGCTGCACCGAGCAGCGTCACGGCAGCGAGGACGCACAGGCACGCCGGGCGCACCAGGTGCTACTCCCAGTCCTGGATGCGGAACTGCGGCTGGAGCTTCTTTTGATCGTCGGTGATCGTAAGCTCGAGGTACTTGGCGCCGATGTCCTTCTGGAAGTCCAGAGTGGCGCCGCGGGTGTAGTCGAGATGGTGCGGGCCCTTGCCGGTGAGGAAGGCGACGAGCTGGTGCTTGCCGGCCTTGAGATTACCGACGTAGAGCCGCTGCACACCGCCCTGGACCAGCGCATGCACCTCCCGCGGGGTGTAAAGATAGTCGGCGACTTCCTTGCCGTCGATCTTCAGTTGCACCGAATCGAGGGCGAAGAACGTGCCGGCGTCCATGGAGACGAACACGGCCACCTGCGTGTTGGCCGGGTAGAGCAGCTCCTGCTCGAGTACGAACAGATCGCGATTGAGGTCGAGCACGTCGCTTTTCAGCGACTGCACCTGCTCATCCACGGAGCCGCCGCCGGCGCTCTGCGCGTCGGCCGCGGCGGAAGGTGGCGGCGAGGCAACCGCCGACGCGGACGCTACCGAGCCAGGTGCTGGGGACGCAGGTGCCGCCGCAGCGGTTGCCGCAGGTGTGATTGCCGCGGACGCAGTTGCGGATTGCGCAGGGCCCTGGGCGAAGGCTGCGGGCGCGGCCAGGGCTGCAAACCCGGCGATCAGTAGAAATCTGGCGGTCAGACTCCCGCCTGCCAGCCGGCGTGCGAGGGGCGACGGAGCTTCGGGCATGGTTGCGGTCCGTTATTCGGCAAGGAGCGTGCGCAGCTCATCCTCCCAAACTTGGCGGCTCGATACATTGAACTCGCGCACTACCTGACGAATTTTCCCGTCGCGATCGATCAACACCGTCATCGGCAGGTTGTCGACGTCGTAGAGCCGGGCGACCGCCTTTGCCGGATCGAGCAGGAGCGGATATGTGACAGGCGTCCCGTGCGCAAAATGCAGCGCCTCCTGCTGGTCGTCCGCCACCTCCACCCCATAGACGCGCAGGCCCCGCGCCCGATAACGGCTGAAATCCTGCTGCAGCGCGGCGAGCTGCCCGCGGCAGGCATCGCACCCGACGCCCCAGAACGAGATCACCACGACCTGGCCGATGTGCTCCGACAGGCGCACGTTGGGGCCGGCGTAGGCGCGCAGAGCGAAATCCGGGGCGGCAACCCCCGGCGCGGCGTGAAACCGGGCGGCGAAGGCCGGCAAGGCGCAAAAGATCGCCAGCGCAGCGGCCAGTGCGCGCAAGCTACATGCACGCGCAGCCGTCCCGGCGCCCGACGAACTCACTCGGCTGCGGCGCGCGACCTCGTTTGCCTCGATCCGCATCTCAAGCAATCGGTGCAAACGCAGTGAGCGATCCCAGGTTGCCACCCAGCCCCTGCTGCGGGAACAGCGCGCTGAACTGGCCGACGAGGTTCTGATGCAATGACAGGTAATTGAGGACTACCATTTCGACCAGCTGCACGACCGAGTTGGCCCCCGGGCTCGACGTGCTCACCACGGAGCCGTCGGCGCTGAAATAGCCGATCTGCTGGCTGGCGGGACCGTTCAGCGGCTGCGGCCGGCTATTGGGACTGTAGACCAGGAAGAAGGTGGCCGCCACCGCCGAGGAGTCGCCCTGCCATGCCAGCTTGTCGCGACCCGCAGGAGTCATATCGACCATGCTGCTCGAAGTGAGCGAGCCGTCGCTGAGCACGTATATCATCACAGGCTTCTTGACTCGCTGCGCG
>DASYGA010000123.1:0-10067 GCA_036000265.1 Steroidobacteraceae bacterium
GCCCAAGTGCCGCTCACGCTCGTCATCCTGCCTGCGCTGCTGAGGCTGTTCCGGGCTGTGCGTGCGTGAGTCATCACGGGCCAATGCGAAAAATCGAGCACGTCGTGGTTCTCATGCTCGAGAACCGCTCCTTCGACAGCACGCTCGGCCGGCTTTACCCGAAGTCCGAGCGGTTCGATGGACTCGACGGCACGGAGAGCAATCCATGGCACAAGCAGGACGGCACGGAGGAGCAGATTCGCGTCTGGAACAGCGCGCAAATGAGTGAGGAAGCGGCGTGCATTCCCGACCCCGACCCGGGCGAGCTATTCGAGGATATGAGCCTGCAGATTTTTGGGCTGGGCCGCGTTCCCGGCGCGCGGCCGAGCATGACCGGTTTCGTCGACAGCTACATGCGCCAGCCGGCCGACGCCGTTCCGACTGATCCGCGGGCGGTCATGCACTACTTCACGCCCGCGCAGGTTCCCGTGATCAGTGAGCTGGCGAAAGCCTTCGGCGTCTGCGACCGCTGGCATGCTTCCGCACCTTGCGAGACGTGGCCGAACCGCTTCTTCGCGCACACCGGCACTGCCGGCGGCTTCGTGAACAACCGGCGCTCGCGCTTTCCATATCGCTGGCCGCGTCCGATGCCGACAATCTTCCGGCGCCTCGATGCCGGAGGCCATAACTGGCGCATCTATTTTCACGACGTGCCGCAAGCAGCCACCCTGATCGACCTCTGGGCCAAAATCCCGACACGTTTCTGTCTGTTTGACCCGGAGTTCGCGCAACACTCCCGCAGCGGACGATTGGCGAGCTACAGCTTCATTGAGCCACGGTATTATCCCAATCGCTGGCTCAGAAAAGTCCCGAACGACCAACACCCCCCGCACAATATGCTCTACGGCGAGCAGCTCATAGCCGCTACTTACAACGCCCTACGCAGCGCGCCAACGTGGAATCGGACGCTGCTCATCGTCACCTACGACGAACATGGCGGTTGCTTCGATCATATGCCACCGCCCGCGGCGGTTCCTCCAGGGGGCGCATATCCCGATGGATTCACGTTCGACCGCTACGGCGTCCGTGTTCCGGCCGTCATCATCTCGCCTTATGTCGTGCCTGGCAGCATCATCCGTCCGCCCCCACGGGGGGACGGAACCCCATACGGCCCCTTCGAGCATGCCTCCATAATTGCAACCTTGCAGAGCATCTTCGATCTTGGGCCGCCGCTGACCTCGCGCGTTGCCGCGGTGCCGAATCTCCTGGGCGCGCTAGCACTCGAGCAGCCCGAGAACAGCGGCCCCACCCAACTTTCCGTGCATCCACAGCGGCCCTCGAGCGCCGAAGCGTGGGCCTACGCGCGGCGCCGGAGAAACGGGCTACAACACAGCCTGCGCGACCCGCTGTCCGGCTTGCCGGGAGCGATGGCGCGGGTGATCGCACACGCTCGACGCCTCGGATCAATTCGCGACGGCTGGCGCCGACGAGATTAGCGCCATCCGGGAGCGGAGGTCTGGCGGTAGTCACGCGCCGCTCCGGAGGAATCGGTATTCGAGCCAGACGAGCACGATGACGAGGAAGTCGAATACTGAGAGGGCCAGAAGTCCCAGGCTGTGAGTGTGCGGCCCGCGATAGCGAAATCTCAGGAGCCATTTGTGACCTCACCAAATGACTTTAATTCAGGCGCGCACTCGTGTGCGTCCGAATTGAAATCGCTACGCGGGAATTAGAGTCCTTCACTCTGGAATACAGTCGCTACCTCGAAACTAAGTCGTTTCCTGACAATTCGACATATCTCCTGCTAGGCAATGCCTGAGCCGGGCGCCCGGTACCAGGCTGCTCTACCGCGTCTTCGTTATCTCGTCGAGACCGATATCTCGTGGTCGACGAAATGCAGTTTGGATGAGGTCGCATTGCGCAGGGCTCACACCGGCCGATTCCAGGTGTGTGCGCCATTCTCGAACCGCAGCGGAGACTCTCTCGATGATTGCGATTGCTTGGGGCCTCAGCAAGCCGAAACTTCCGCGTGCCTCGAACAGGTTTGTGAGTGTGGCGCTCCTGCCTTGGGGGCCGACCGACAGGTGCAATCTCCGCTCCTGGGAGACCTGCGGGCGGGGAACCACATCGTACAGCGGACTCAGTCGCCACGCCTTTCCCGGCGGGTGCCATATGAACGCGTGGTTGCGAAGGTGGTCGTCGTCATTGGAAATGAGGATATTGAAGGCGACTCTCGCGTACAGCTCCGCGCGGTCCTCTTGCACGTGCCCAGACACCCCGCGAGCGGAAATGACCTGGGCGATCTCCGAGTAACTCGACGCCAGGGATTCCTGCTCGTGCTTGCCGAGCATGGTCAGAGCACTTACGCAATGCTTGCGTGAGAAGCTCCCATCTGACAGAACGGCCCGGTCGAACCGCTCGATCAGCATTACATTGCGACCGTCTGCGAGTCGCACCAGATCGGTCCGCGGCACATTCAGTCCACACGCGCGCGCAAGTTCCAGGCAGGCGCGCTCGACGGCCGGGATGTCGAATGGGTCGTTCTTGGCGGGGAATTTGGCGAGAAATTGCTTTCCGTCATGCGACACGAGTACCTTCGGCCTGGCCCCACCCAGGCTGGCCACCTGAAAGAGCATTTCCAGCCGGGCGGGTATCGGCAGACCTTCTTGCACGCGATCCGCGGCTTCCAACAGGTACTGAAGGTCGGTCAGCTGCGGCAGCAAGCCCTCGGCGCTCGCGGAGCTTGTGCTCTCTCTGAAATCCAGAGCACCGAAACGATGGGTGCCGGCGTTGAGTAGATAGGTCGATTCCGGAACAGAGTTGGGCGGCACCTTCAGCTTCGCTTCGATGACACGCCGACCCCAGAAATCGGGGGCGGCATCACGTATCGCACCGAACAGAGCGAGGCCGGCCGGCGGCTCATAAAGCTGCTCCTCGCCGGGTACGCTCGACAGCGGCAGACTTACAGGGTCGACGGGTATCGCGTTGGCCCGCTTCAGATAGCGGGCACCGTAACCGAAGGTGCTACCTACGGATTGGAGCCCCTCCTCCAGCAGGGAGAGTCTTCCCGCCGGAACCGCCTCGCTCTGATCAGGCAGGTGGACGAAGACGATTCCATCCCAGGACAAGAGAGTTCCTCAGAAGTCGTAGTCTTTCGAGGACTGGGCATTGCCGCGGCGGCCTCGCACGCGCAATTGCCGCTGGCGCAACGCTTGGCCGAGGCTGTCACGCTCGGGCTCGGCCGCCTGTTCGAGATGCCCGAGGAGCCCGGTTTGCTCCAGGGCGGAAAGCCAGGTACCCATGGCAACCGAGGTATCGCCCTTTTCGATTTTCTGCCAGGTGAAAGCGCTCATGCGAGCGCGTTCCGCAAGCTCTTGCTGCGTCGCTTTGCGAGCGAGACGAGCCGCGCGGATTGCGCCGCCGAGGCGAGCAGCAGCCGAGTGTGCCTGGGGAGATGCAAATTTGGATTCCGGTCGACGCATGGCTTATTTTGGCTCTTAAACGCTTCAGAGCAATACTAAGCCGAGGCAAAGGGATAAATTGGCGATACAGAACGGTCCCAGCCAGGCCGCAGACCAGGTAATTATAGTCTTTATCGCGGTAACATCAATACTAAGATGCACGTCGCGACTTTGTCGGCTTGTACATCTCCGAGGTGACTTCGGGAATTTCCGCCGGGTCTTCAGCCCCGGAATCCCTCGCCGGTACGCCAAGCGGATCGAGTACCCGACCCGCCGGCTCGAACCCGCTCGCCGCGAGCTTGGCCCCCAGGTGCCGAATGGTGCAATGTTGCAGCATGCACGAAAATTGAGTATCCTGTACTCATCTGCAAGAGGGCCGCACCGCTATGGCAGCGACTACCAAGCGCGCCAATTTCGATCTGTCTCCCGAGCAGGAAGCGCTACTGGCGAATCTGCGCGCCCAGCTGGCGGCTTCCAGCACCAAAGAGGCCGTATTGCGGGCCGTAGAAGTGACGACTTTGCTCCTCGGCGAGGTCCAGCGAGGCAATCGGCTCTTTGTCGGCAGGAGCCCTACCACTGCCATTCGCCTGGCAATCCCAGAGCTCGAGGCCCGAGCACATGGGCAATGGCGCTGGCTTGTCGAGCGCCCTCATCCTTGGCGCCGGCAGCTGTGGGTCAAGGGACGTAAGCTCTTGGCATCGGCAGTGTGGCTTGACGCACTGACGAACGGCATGGGCCCAAGCGAAGCCGCGGAAAACTGGGATCTGCCCTTGGAAGCCTCTGAGGAAATCTTCGCGTATTGCGAGGCCAATAAAGCACTGATCGAATCGGAAGCCAACGAAGAACGGCAGCGCTTGAAACGCGCGAACGTCGATGTCGAGGCCACGGCGCCGGCTTGAGAATTCTGGTTGACGAAGATTCGCAGGCTCGCGCACAGCTCAATGTTTTGCGCTGTGACGGGCACGATGCAGTGGCGGTCGGCGAACTCGGCAAGAATGGAGCCACGGATCCGGAAGTGCTGAACCTCGCCCAATCGCTCGAGCGAGTGCTGTTGACTCACAACACGGAAGATTTCCACGAATTGCATCGGGCACGACCGGGCCATCGTGGAATCATGGCGGTCCATCGGGATGCGAATCCGCGCAAGAACATGAATCACGGACAGATCACAGTGGCAGTACGCCGGCTCGAAACCTCGGACGTGACGATTGCTGGCGGTTTTCACGTGCTCAATCATTGGCGCTGAGAGGCAACCAGGATCAGCAGCTGCCTCGTTCGCTACATAATGGCGAAGCGACTCTGTCTGTTGGATTGCCACGGCTTCGTGCAGCTCAAGGAGCTCGGGCATAAACTCAGGTAACGACTTCAATTCGGTCGCACTACGACTTTAATCCCAGGGTAACGACTCCCGTGGCGACGAGCGGGACCTTACGCGACGGCGTGTGGTTCCGCCCGTGCTGTCTCATCAATTCCGTCGGTAGCACCCAGCGTGCGGAACACCACGGTCAGCACAAAGGCCACCGCGACATTCACGATTAGCGTCAGCAGTGCGATGTAGATGGGCACGATCGTGCCGAGCACGTGCAGTGGGTAGACGGCGCCCTTGAACTGCAGCCCGATCTCCAGCCAAGTGCCCATCGTAATGCCGGCGAGCCATCCCAGGGCCAGTGCCCATCGATGGAACCACGGCGTGTAAAGACCGAAAACCATCGCAGGTGCGGTCTGTATTATCCAGATGCCGCCGAGGAGCTGCAGGTTGATCGCGTAAGTCGTCGGGAAGCCCAACACGAAGACCAGCGCACCGAATTTGACCACCAGCGAGACTAGCTTCGCCTGGCGCGCCTCGTCGGCATCGGTGCAATCGGGCCGGATGTATTCGCGATAAACGCTCCGCGTCCACAGGTTCGCTGCCGCGATCGACATGATGGCGGCGGGCACGAGGGCGCCGATGGCGATGGCCGCGAAGGCCAACCCGACGAACCAGCCCGGGAAGCTCTGCATGAACAGCGCCGGCACCGCGAAGTTGCCGGAGTAGTGGTGAAAATAGCCGGCGTACTGCGGAACCTTGTCCACAGCCCCCGCGATGGCCATGAACCCGAGCAGCGCGATCAGTCCGAGCGCAAAGCTGTATGCCGGCAGGAAGGCCATGTTGCGGGCCAGCATCTTGGGATTGTCCGCGGCCAGGGTTCCGGTCAGCACGTGCGGGTAGACGAAGAGCGCCAGCGCAGAGCCCAGCGCCAGGGTCGCGAAGGCACTGTAGCTCCCCAGGCTCCCGTGCGGCGGCACGGCGAGCAGCAGCTTGGAGGCCGGCACGGCATGAAAGATCTTGCCGAAGCCGCCGAGCTCGATCGGGACGACGATCACCGCCGTGATGATGGTGATGTAGATCAGCAGATCCTTCACCACAGCGATCAGCGCCGGCGCGCGCAAGCCGCTGGTATAGGTATAAGCGGCAAGTACCATGAAGGCTATGATGAGAGGCACATCGCCCACCCACCCGCTGGTCGGGAAGCCCAGCGCCGCGATCACCACTTCAATGCCGACGAGCTGCAGGGCGATGTACGGCATCGTAGCGAGGATGCCAGTGATCGCGACCAGGAGGCCGAGGAGCCGGCTGCCATAGCGGCCGCGGATGAAATCGGCACCCGTGACGTAGTTGTGCCGGTGGGCAATGCGCCACAATTTCGGCAGCACGGCGAACACCAACGGATACGCGATGATGGTGTAGGGCACTGCGAAGAATCCGATGGCGCCGGCTCCAAAGACCAGCGCTGGAACGGCGACGAAAGTGTAGGCGGTATAAAGATCACCACCCAATAGGAACCAGGTCACCCACCCGCCGAAGCGGCGCCCGCCTAGCCCCCACTCATTGAGCTGGTTGAGGTCCGCCTTGCGCCAGTGTGCGGCGATAAAGCCGACCACGGTGACCAGGCCGAAGAGGAGCAGAAAGACGATCAGCGCCGATATCTGCATGCTGCCGCCATCAGATGAGATCACGGGTCTTGAAATAGACCACGCCCGAGCACACGGCGCTGGCGGGAACCCAGGCCATCAGATACCAATAAAAGAACGGCACCCCCAGCAGCGCGGGTGTAGCGCGCGCGTACCAGGGTGTCAGCAGCGTGACCAGCGGCAAGACTAGCAGCAGACGCCACCAGAGGCGGGGATGAACGCGTCCAGCTGGGGACGCGCTCCATGCGACCAGAGTCGGTGTAGGTGGCTCCGCGCCGCCATTCGCGGAGTCTCCCATGGACGTGGTCTCGAAACGGCTGATTCGAGCTGCGGCTAGGGCGACGGCTTGAAGATCAAAATTTGAGCCATCGTCTCGCCCAGATGCGGCACCGATACGTACAGCCGATCAAGCTCGCGCGAGTACACGCTGGTCTTGGCCATTACCGCCGTGTCGACCGAAGCTTCGCGTCGATAGGTGTCGTGAGATCCGACAGCGTAGGTGTCGATATGGCCCACCCCTGTCGACACGTAAATGCGATGCCGCTCGTAATCGATGGAGATCCCGTCAGCCCAGCCGCCAATCGGCAGCTTCGCAACAGCGCGTCCGCTGGTGGTATCCATCACGATGAGTGACCCGTGCATCGCAGAGTCGCGCGATGCCACATAGAGCCGGGCGTGCGCGGCATCGAGCGCCATGGCGATATTATTGTGCACGCCCGCAGGCAGCTTCCAGGTGGTCAGTACCCGTCGCTTTCTCAAATCGACCACCGCCACCGCGGCCTCATCGACGAGGTTGACGTAAAGCAACTGCTTCCCCGAATCGATGGCCGAAGCCTCCAGATCAGGAGTCGCAATGGAAATATCCGTCACCTTCTCCATTCGAACCGTGTCCACTGCGGAGATCAGCGCGTGGCTCATACCAGCGTCTTCGCCGCCATTGTTCACGTAGAGGTATTTTGATTGCGGATCGTAGACGAACCCGTCGGCGTTGTGCGCCAGAGGGATTGTCTTGATCAGCGAGTAGTCCTTGCCGCTGAAGACCTTCACATCTCCGCTCGCCCCGTCCGCGACGAACAGGCGCTGCAACGTTGGACTGTAGAAGACTCCGTGCGGATTGCCGATGCCGCGTATCATCTTCAGCACGCGTCCATCCTTCAAATCGAGAACGGCAACCGCCTTGGCGGCCTGGGGCGTGGCGAACAGCCGTTCGCCGGTCAGATCGAGGCACAGGTAGTCCGAATACGGCCCCGGTGGAACGGCCGGTATGGTCATCGATCCTTCCGGCACGAGAGGACGGCTGGCTGTCGATGCTTGCGCAGCTCGCACCGACCACAGGCATGCGAGCAATGCGCCAGTCATGACGAGCAAGCGAACGCTCGCCCCGCCATGTACGCGGCGGTCGCTAGAGTGGTTCATATCGGCGGTGTCCTCCACGGTTGGCTGCCAGCGCTCACTTTGTCGTGGCGCCCAGATCACAATAGTTCGCATGCCATGGGCAGTGAGACGGCCGCGACCTCCCGATCGACACCGGCGCACGCAAAAATTGCCGACGACGCGCCTGGGAGGGTTGTCAAACGGCCGACGGTAGGGTAATCATTCCCCATGTGGTCGTGATCGGGCGGGGGCGTGAACGACATCGCAAAATCAATGGCGCTGGACGAAGGCGCGCCGACGCTGGTGCGGCGCGACGTCAGCATGGATGTTCTCTATGCCCGCCACTGGGGCGAGCTGTGTCACTACATCAAGAAGCATTTCGGTCAGGGTCCCCCTGACCCGGAAGACGTCGCGCAAGACGCCTTCATCAGGTTCGCGGCAATCGAAAACCGCGAGGCCATCGACAACCCGCGCGCCTACCTCTTTCGAACGGCCCACAATGCGCTGGTCGACGAGCATCGGCGGCTCGCCTTGCGCCGCGGCAATCCCGCCGACACCGATGCCCGGGCCACAAGTGACGATCTGACCCCCGAGCGCGTCTTAGTAGGGCGGGAGCGGCTGGAGATTCTGGCGCAGTCGTTGCGTGCGATGCCCGCGGCGCGGCGGCGCTCGTTCTTGCTCAACCGGCTACAGGGCTTTTCCTGTGCAGCGATTGCGCGGATGACGGGGTATTCCGAGTCGGCGGTCAAGAAGCACATCGACGTGGCACTCAAGCGTCTCGAGGCTGCGCTGTCGGAGGCGGAACGGACGGGATCGGGTAACTCAGCATGACGATCATGGACAAAGAGGACGAGATCAAGACTGCCGCACGCCAGTGGCTTTTGCGGCTTTCGCTGGAGTCGCCAACGGAGGAAGCGCGGACGCAATTTGCCGCCTGGTGCGCGCAGGATCCGCGCCATGCGGCCGCATACCAACGCTTCGAATCGATTTGGCAGGATGCCGCGATGCTCGAGGAGCTCGAGCCGCTGGCCAGGGTACCGTCACTTCGGGGCTCTTGGTGGCAGCGGCTACGGGCGAGCCTGACGATCTATCCGCTGCGCTGGGGGGCGGGCGCGAGCTTGACGGCAGCGATTGCGGCTCTGGGAGTCTGGAGCCTGCTGGCGCCGGCCTATTACACCACCGGAATCGCCCAGGTGCGCGACATCCACCTGTCCGACGGCAGTGAGATCACCCTCGGCGCCAGCTCCTCGCTGGTAGTAGCCTTCCGCCATGACGAGCGGCGTGTGGCCCTCACATCCGGTGTCGCGTTCTTTTCGGTAGTGAAGAATCCATCTCGTCCCTTCGTCGTGGTAGTCGGTGACGAAGAAATCCGGGACCTCGGTACCAAGTTCGAGGTGCGACGCGAGCCTACCGGTATGCGCGTTGCCGTGGTGGAAGGTACCGTCGAAGTCATGCCGGTGCCCAAGCACGCCGCCGCGGCGGATCGCGACGCTCCGCCCCGCGCGCATCTCGCCAGGAAATTGACGCTGGCATCGAGTGTGGCGATTCGCGGTCAGGCGCCCATTGCCACGCTCCTGCTGAGAGGGGGTGACTCGTACGGCGCGCGCATTCTGACAGCCGGCCGAGAGATCACCATAGGGCCGAACGGCGCGATTCCGGCTCCGCAAGTCATGCCGGCCGTGGAGCCGGCGGCCTGGCGCTACGGGCGCCTCGTCTATGTGGATACGCCGCTCAAGGACATCATTGCCGACGCGAACCGGTACTCCCGCCATCCAATCGAAGTCGCCGACCCGCGCGTGGCGAATATACGAGTCTCGGTCACCTACCCCAGTGATCAAATCGAGCAGATGGTGTCGGCTCTGGCACACAGCTTATCGCTCAAGGTCGAGCATCGGCAAGGGGACGTTATCGTGTTGGCGGCAGGCAAACCCGGCGATTGAATCGCGGCCGGCTGTATCGCCTGAAGTGTCGATCGCGCCGACTCATCCGTCATAACCGTCGATACCCCGTTGGGTTGAATGCGGCGTTTCCGTGCGGCGGACGTCGCCTCACGGCCCGTTCGCGGCCTTTCGGCGACCGGGGCAGCGTCCTTCGTATGGATGAGGAAATCACCATGAGAACGATCAAACCATGGACTGCGGCCCTGTGCGGCGCTGTCGCGATGATGTCCTTTGCAGGCAAGCCCGCGCACTCGCAGGCCATGGCAGGCCGCGACCTCGGCGGCTATCGCATCCACGTGGCGTACTACAGAACGCCCCCGGGACGGCAGGACGAATGGCTGGCGCTGTTCAAGAAATATCA
>DASYGA010000149.1:0-5872 GCA_036000265.1 Steroidobacteraceae bacterium
CCCTCACACCAAGGAACGGGCGCTACACGTCCGCTCAGCGTGCGGCAAAAGAGAACTTCGAGGCGCGATTCTTCGCCGTTTCAGTGCGCGCCGGAACCAACCGTGGCGGTCGCTCATTGAACGGAGACGATGACGACCGAGGAATCCGAGCCGCAGTCGAGGCGCGCGCGGGCCGGCCGTGAGGAGGAAGGCAGGCTCACGGGCGCGCGCACGCTTGTCTCTCTCGCGGAGCTGCGGGGCGCAGTCAACGAGTGCCGCCGCTGCACGCTATGGAAAGCATCGACGCAGGGAGTGCCGGGAGAGGGCCTCGCGCGCTCGCGACTCATGCTGGTGGGCGAGGCGCCCGGCGACTCGGAGGATCTGCAGGGTCAGCCGTTCATCGGTCCCGCCGGCGCCATTCTGGACCGTGCACTACAGGATGCCGGGCTAGGACGCGACTCCGTCTACATCACCAACGCCGTCAAGCATTTCAAGTTCGAGCCTCGCGGCAAGCGGCGATTGCACATCAAGCCCAGCGCCAGTGAGATCGAAGCCTGCCATTGGTGGCTCGGCGAGGAGCTACGGCTGGTTGCGCCGAAGCTCGTGATGGCGCTCGGCGGCACGGCTGCCCGCGCACTCCTGGGCCATCCGGTCATCGTCTCGCAGCTTCGCGGTTCCCCGACCAGGCTCTCCGCGACGGCCTACCTCTGGGTAACCGTCCACCCATCGTTCCTGCTGCGTATTCCCGACGACGCGCAGCGACATAGCGAGTATGCGCGCTTCGTCAAAGAGCTGAAGGACGCGCTGGCCTGGATCGAGAAGCATTGAGGCCGCGGGCTTCCTCCCGCGCCAGCGCTCAGGACTGCAGGGGCCGCCCGTCGAGTGACGTCAACGCACCGTAAAGGTCCGGCCGACGGTCCCGGAAAACGAACCAGTTGTCGCGCACGGCCGCCGTCTGCTCGAGGTCGAACGAGGCCGTGAGCACCGCGTCGCCCTCCTCGGGAGCTTCCGCGATTTTTGCGCCCATGGCATCGGCGATGAACGAGGAGCCGTAGAAGCGGATGTAGAGACCCTCGGGGTCCTGCAGCGAGCGCTCGAGTCCGTAGCGATTCGCGGCGACCAGCGGCATCAGATTCGCGGCAGCGTGACCCTGTTGGGTACGCTGCCAGTGATCCCGCGAGTTCACCGGCAACGCCGGCGGCGGCTCGGTACCGATCGCGGTGGGATACAGCAGAACCTCCGCGCCTGCGAGCGCCATGGCGCGCGCCGCCTCGGGAAACCACTGATCCCAGCAGATACCCACGCCGATACGGGCATACCGGGTCCGCCAGACCTTGAAGCCGGTATCGCCGGGACTGAAGTAGCTCTTCTCCTGGTAGCCCGGCCCATTGGGGATGTGCGACTTGCGGTAGATGCCGAGGCGCGAGCCATCGGCATCGAGGATGGCGATGGAGTTGAAATACGCAGGCCCCGCCCGCTCGAAGAAGCTGATGGGCAGGACCACCCGCAGCTCGCGCGCGACCGCAGTGAAGTGCTTCACCGCGAGGCTCTCCTCGACAGGGCGGGCAAGCTTCAGATGTCGGGCATCCTGCTCGATGCAGAAATACGGCGTCTCGAACAGCTCGGGCAGCAGGATGACCTGCGCCCCCTGCGCAGCCGCCTCGCGTACCAGCGCTTCGGCCTGCGTGATGTTGGCGGCGCCGTCCCAGCCACATGACATCTGGATCGCCGCCAGGGTCAGCGGGCGCGCCGCATGATGGAGATGCTCAGGTTGCTTCGACATCGGGCCGCACTCCCATTCCCCGCGATCCATTGCCGCGCTCGGCCAGCGATCTGCGAACCTGCTCCGTGATGCGCATGGCCGTTTCCAACGCCATGAGGCCGGCTTCGCCCGTCACCACGGGCGCCCGGCCGTCGCGAATACAGCCGAGAAAGGAATCGATCTCCGCTTTCAAGGCGTCTCCCGGCTCGAGGCTCTGCTCCTCTATGGTCACCGGCAGCGGGCCGGGGGGATCGGCCGGCGCACGCTTGCGGATGACAGTCAGGATCTTCTGCTGCAGGTCCAGGGACAGGTAGGCGTCATCCTCGAAGATGCGCATCTTGCGCTCGGTTTTCAAGCTGACACGGCTGGCGGTGGCATTGACGACGCAGCCGTTGGCGAATGTGATGCGAGCGTTGGCGATGTCGATGTCCTCAGAGAAGACCGGCGTGCCGACCGCGTCGATGGTCTTGACCGGCGCCCCGACGATAGTCTGGACGATGTCGATGTCGTGGATCATGAGGTCCAGAACCACATTCACATCCGTGCCCCGCTCCCGGTAGGGAGCCAGACGATGGCATTCCACGAATCGCGGTGCGCGCAAATGCGGCTCCGCGGCGAGGATTGCCGCATTGAAGCGCTCGAGGTGCCCCACCTGCAGGATGCGCCCGCGGCGGGCGGCGAGCTCGATCAGCTCCCGGGCTTCCGCGGCCGTCTCGGTGATGGGCTTCTCGACGAGGACGTGAGCACCGGACTCGAGGAAGTCACGCGCTATCGCGAAGTGCGCCGGCGTCGGCGTGGCCACGCTCACCGCTTCGACCTTTCCGAGAAGCTCCCGGTAATCGGCGAGCGGCCGTGTGGCCACCTCCGCCGCGACCGCCTCGCGAGCCTCCTGTCGGGCATCGACGACGCCCACCAGCTCGCAATGCGCCGCCTGCGCATACTTTTGCGCGTGAAAGCGCCCGAGATAGCCGACCCCGATGACCGCTGCCGTGATGTTCCGCATAGCCCGTCATTATGACCTGGGAAAGGGTCCGATCGGCTACACTGGCCGCATGACGGAACCTTCCGCCCGCCCGGGACCGCTGGCCCGGGCGCAAGTCTTCGGCATAGAGACCCGTGCGCGCCGGGAAGTGGCGCTGTTCGGCGGCGCGCTGGCACTGGGGCTGCTCGTGATCCCTTCCCTCATCTGGATCATCGGCCGCAGGACGCTGGGGCCCTACACGCATGGCGACAGCCCCCAGGGGCTGGGTCCGCTCACGCTTTACGCTGATTACTTCGCCGGCCTGGCACACGGCTGGCTGGGGTACTGGGCCGTGGCGCTCGGCCCGGCGGTGCTGCTCCTCGCGACGCGGCTCTGGCTGGCGGCGCTGCGGCGGCTGTCCCGGGACTGATGATGCCGATTCCCGGTGTCCTCGACCTCGAGACGGCCGGTCTCAGAGGCCACTCTGGCAACCCTCTGACCCGTGACCGGAACCCGGGACGACCGGGGAAACTCTCAGCCATACTATTGTAAAGATCAGCCCCGGCCCCCAGGGAATCTCCTCCCACCCCCCAAGGATCCGAGCAGCTTCAGATGTTCAAGACTCTTCGCCGTCCGCTCGGATGGCTCGCCCTCAGCGTCCTCTCCGTCCTGGTGCTCGCTGCCACGGATCTCACCCTGCGCACCCCTGCGCACGCAGCCTCCATTCTGCCGCCCGGAGCGCTTGCGCCCACCGACGACCAGCGCGCCATCGCCCGCAAGATCGGGCGGATCCTCGAAGAGACCCACTACAGCCGCGAGGTCATCGACGATGGCTTCTCCCGGCAGGTGTTTCAGCGCTACCTGGAATTCCTCGACCCTGAGCACAGCTACTTCCTGGCGAGCGACGTGCAGGACTTCTCGGTCTACAAGGACAAGTTCGACGACATGATCCATGCCGGGGACATCGATCCCGGGTATCTGATCTTCGACCGCTTCAAGCAGCGCAATCGGGAACGGATGGAATACGCCATCGGCCTGCTGCAAACGCAGCCAAACTGGAACACCACCGCAAGCTACGACTTCGATCGCGAGCACGCCGCCTGGCCGGCGACCACAGCCGAAATGGATCAGCTCTGGAAGAAGCGCGTCACCAACGATGCGCTGTCGCTGCAGCTCGCCGGCAAGACCTGGCCGCAGGCGGTGAAGATCCTGCGCAAGCGCTACCAGACGGTGATTCAGCGCGTGGACCAGATCAAGTCCGAGGATGTCTTCGAGGATCTGATGAACGCCTACGCGCGCGTTTACGATCCTCACACCAGCTACTTCTCGCCGCTGAATTCCGAGGAGTACCGCATCCAGATGAGCCTCAACTACGAGGGCATCGGCGCCTCGCTCCAGCTCATCGACAATTACGTGACAGTGATGAACGTCATTCAGGGAGGACCCGCCTCCGTGGCCGGCACCCTCAAGCCCAACGACCGCATCACGGGCGTCGGCCAGGGCCCCGCCGGCCCGATGACGGACGTCGTCGGCTGGCGGCTGGATGATGTCGTCCAGCTCATCCGCGGCAAGGCGGGCACAGCCGTCAGGCTGCAGCTGTTGCCGGCAGGCGCCGCTCCCGGCTCGAAGGAGCGGGTCGTGGAGTTCGTCCGCAACAAAGTGACGCTGAAGGCCCAGGAGGCCCACAGCGAGCTGAAGACCGTGACCGAGGATGGCCGGACCTACAAGATCGGCGTCATCACGGTCCCGAGCTTCTACGAGGACATCGCGGCGGAGAATGCCGGTGATCCGAACTATCGCAGCACCACCCGGGATGTGCTGCGCCTGCTCGAGAAACTCGAGGCTCAGCACATCGACGGGCTCGTGCTCGACCTGCGCGACAACGGCGGCGGCTATCTGCCCGAGGCCACGGCCCTCACCGGGCTTTTCACCCCGCACGGCCCGGTCGTGCAGCTGCGCGACCGCAACGGCCACATCGAAGTGCTCGATAGTCCGGAGCAGGGTCCCGCCTATGGCGGACCGATGGCCGTGCTGGTGAACCGCTTGAGCGCGTCGGCCTCCGAGATCTTCGCGGGTGCGATCCAGGACTACCACCGTGGCGTGATCATCGGCCAGAACACCTTCGGCAAGGGCACGGTCCAGAACCTGGTGCCGCTCGACCGCTGGAGCGACCAGCCGGTCGACGGACAGCTCACCGTGACCATCGGCAAATTCTACCGGGTCACCGGCGAGAGCACGCAGCACCGCGGCGTGGTGCCGGACGTTCCCCTGCCCTCGCCCATCGACCCGAAGGACATCGGTGAGGCGGATCAACCGGACTCCCTGCCGTGGGATCGCATCTCGGGCGTACCCTTCAAGACCAGCACCGGGATGGCATCGGTGCCATCGATCGCGCAGCTCGACGCCGACGAGACCGCGCGCACCCGCCACGATGCCAACTATCAGTGGCTGGTGGCAGATATCAATACCGTCGAGGGCCTGCGCGCCCAACACACCGTATCGCTGAACCTCGCGGAGCGGCGCGCCGAGCGCACTCGCGAGGACAAGACGATGCTGTCTCTCGACAATGTGCGCCGGGCGGCACTCGGGCTGCCGCCACTCACCAGCGCGGAGCAGATCGACAAGGGCAAGGACAAGATCCCGGATGTGATCCTGGATCAGGCGGCGGATATCACCGCCGACATGATCGCGCGCGACCGCTCGAGCCTGCCGGTGGAGAAGACGGCCAGGGCGGATTCGCAGGGCTCGTAGCTACCGCAACAGCACGCGGTAAAGATCCCAGGTGTCCTCGGCAAGCACGTTGGGCATCGCGGCGGCGGCGAGCCCGCCTGGCGCCCCGTCCAGCGCATCGCCCTCGGAGAACGCCAGCGACTCCGCGGTCGGTGCCGCATCCGTCGGCACGCGATAGCGCGCCACCTGCTTCAGCCGCTCCGAGCGCTGCCTGACTTCCTGAGTCAGGTTGGCGCGCGAGCGCAGCAGCTCGTCCGCGCGCTCGATCTGCTTCATCAGTGCCTCGCACTCCGGGCGCGAGCCGTACTCGTCGGTGGCCTCGCGGTGGCGTGTCGCCTCGCGCGCCTGGGCGACGAGCTGCGTGCGCATGAGCCGCTGACACAGCACCTCGGCGTACGCGATCGCGGCAATGTTGATTGCACGGCGCGCATCCAGGGAGA
>DASYGA010000185.1:0-3453 GCA_036000265.1 Steroidobacteraceae bacterium
TTGCGTGGTCCGACGCGATTTGGGTGGCTTGCCTGCAATGTGAACCCGATGCCGCGGTTCTGAAGGCTGATGCCTGTGCCGGGTACGACCACCCCGGAGCCGAAGCCCTCATAATTCGACTGAATATAAGAAACCATGTTCCCCGATGCGTCGGCCGTCGCAACGTACACGGTGCCGCCGGACTTCGGCGCACCGGCGCCGAAGTCCTGGGCGCGAGAGCGGTCGACGAGCTGGGCGCGATTCGCGATGTAGTCGCGTTCAAGCAGCGCGGCAGGCGGTACGTACATGGCGTCTGGGTCAGCTACGTAGGCTTCCGCATCGGCGAGCGCCAGTTTCATTGCTTCGATCTGCAAGTGAAGCGAGTCGAGGCTGTCGACCGGAGACTCCCCGATCTCGAGATGCTCAAGGATCGCAAGCGCTACCAGCGTGGCAATACCTTGCCCATTGGGTGGGATTTCGTGTACTTCGACGTTCGTGAATTTGGTGTCCATGGTGCCGCACCAGTCAGCCTGATGAGTGGCTAGGTCCTCCATCGTCATCGCCGCCCCGTGTTGGGCTCCATGTCGCACCATCGCCTCGGCAAGCCTGCCCTCGTAGAATGCCGTGCCGCGGCTCTCGGCGATGGCTTCGAGCGTGTCTCCCAGCGCGGGAAGTGCGAAGCGCTCTCCCGGCCTAGGTGCCCGCCCGCCCGGCAAGAAGGCCTCTTCGTAACCGGGCTGACCCCGGTAAAGATGCGCATTGCGAGCCCAGCCCGCTGCGATCACCGGAGTGACGTGATAGCCCTCACGCGCATACTGCACGGCAGCTTCGAAAAGCCGCTCGAAAGGAAGCTTTCCGAATCGCTCGCTCAAGGCAACCCAGCCCGAGACTGCGCCGGGCACGGTGACGCTCTCCCAACCGCGCGGCGGAATGGTCGAGTGCCCCGCGAAGCGCTCTGGCGTCCAGGCACCGGGCGAGCGGCCCGACGCGTTTAACCCGTGCAAGGCCGAGCCGTCCCAGACGATTGCGAAGGCGTCGCTTCCCGCACCATTGCTGGTGGGCTCGACAACCGTCAGCGTGATCGCCGCGGCCAAGGCCGCATCGATAGCATTCCCACCCTGGGCCAGAGCCCGCATGCCCGCGCCAACGGCCAGCGGCTGTGAGGTTGACACGATGCAGCGGCCGAACACGGGAGAGCGGCTCGAAGGATAGGGGAGACTGTAGTCGAACATGGGCGTCCTCCCTCGCGCCCTTTTCCCGGGCGGTGCCGGTCAGCGGCGGCCGAACTCTCGCGAGCGCCGCGCGCCCGCGCCATTGCCTTTTCGACTCCAGCCCATAACAAATAGGCATGGCAAGGCGGAGCTACAGCAAAGGATCTGTCGCCGTGTTGGCTGAAAGTGACCGAGCGATCTGGGAGTGGTTGTACTCATAACCTGCGCGGTATCTCGCGCAAAGCATCGCGGAATTCGGAAAGAGCAAGTACGGCCACAGGCAGGATCGGCCCGACCGAGCGACGCATTATTCCGATCTGCCGCCGCCATCTCACGTTCTCGACCGGGACAATCTGAAGAATGCCCATGTCTCGCTCGGCTTTGATCGAGACCTCCGGCAAGACGGTCAGCATGTCACTTGAAATAATTGCTGTCTTGAGCGTGGTAATAGAATTCGCCGTCAGCGTAATTTTCGGCGGCTCCAACTGCGACGCCGCAAACATTGCTCGGAAGTCGCGCCAGATCGCGCCTCCTTTCTCTTGTAGGGCCCATTGATAAGAGAGAAGGTCTGTCAGCTTGAGCCGTTTCTTCTTCACCACGGAGTGCCTGGAGCTTGCCACAATATAGTTTTCATCCTCAATGATCGCGCTGACAACCAATTTCTCATCCGAGAACTCTGGCGAGATTGCCGCCACAGCGAAATCGATGTCCCCGTTTAATAGTGCCAGAATGAGCTTATGATTAGGAGCTTCCAAGATTTGCAATTCGATTCCAGGCAGCTTCTTCAGTAGCTTGTTTAACACAAGTGGCAAACTATCTGGGATGAGGCTTGGGAGAATGCCGACTCGCGCAACTCCTTTTGAGGCCCCCTTGAGGAGATCTATTTCCTCCTTAGCTCGGTAAAGCCCAGACTCAATCAGAGCGGCGTGCGGCAGTAGCGCGCGGCCGAACGACGTAAGCTCCATGCCCGTGGAATGTCGGATGAATAGGCTGACACCAAGCTTTTGCTCAAGGTTTCGTAGGGTGCGGCTGAGGGCCGGTTGCGTTATGGATATTGACGTAGCGGCCGCACCGATGCTTCCAAGCCGCGCGACCTGCAAAAACGCTAATAGCGAGCGGTTATCAAGAGCCATACCAAAATCTTAACCTCCATAATCGGAAACGCAACCATTCGTGCGGAGTGGCACATTCTGAGGGAGCCGTTAGGGGGGCATAAGCGGGGATCGCACTTCAAGTCAGTTCCTGGCCCGAGGCGGACTAACCCGGCCAAGGTGGGGAGGTCCGCATTTCGGAGCAAAGCGGATCAGTTCGTGCCAACAGGCGTCAGCCGCCTCTGACTCAACTGGAACCAAGTATGCTTCACGGGATCGCAGGGCATCAATGCTGTCTATTCGACATCAATCGGTCACCAAGGGCGTCCATTCTCTTCTTGAGCCGGGGTGCCGCGAAGTCGAGAAAGGTGCGCACCTTCAACGGCAGATGTGGACCGGCTTCGTAGATCAAGTGAACGGACTTGCGCGGCGCGCAAAACGGTTCCAGCACCAGCTCCAATGCGCCGGCGCGGCGCTGCGCATCGATCTGATAATCGAGCATGCGAGTAAGCCCCAGACCGGCAACGGCGGCATCGGTCGCCGCTTCCGCTGTGCTGACGACAAGACGCGAGCGTATAGGAAAGGACCGCTCGGTCTTGCCGATGTTGAATATCCAGTGCTCCGACGAGAGCGTATTTTCGAACGTTACGCAGTCGTGGTCTTTGAGATCGTCCGGCCTTTTGGGAACGCCGCGGCGCGCGAGGTATGCGGGGCTTGCGCAGACGACACGTCTGACGCTGCCGACCTTTCTGGCGACCAGACTGTAGTCGTTCAGGTCGCCGACGCGCAGGCCGAGGTCGACATGCTCCTCGATCATGTTCACCCGGCGATCCACGAGCATCATGCGAACGTCGATATTCGGGTGCTCCTTGATGAAGTCGACGACGACCGGAAGTAGATAGAACCGGCCCAAGGCGATCGGCGCCGACAGGGTCAGTTCGCCTTTCATCATCTTCGTTTCGCCCGAAGCGACGCGCTCGGCGTCGGCGAGATCGGTCAGAATGTGTTTGGACGCGGCGACAAATGCGCGTCCTGCGGGCGTGAGCGTGACGCTGCGGTTCGAGCGCATCAGCAGCCGCGTATTCAGATGCTGTTCGAGCTCCGCCACTTTGCGGCTGACGGTGGCGAGGGGCGTCCTGAGCTTGCGAGACGCCGCTGAAATGCTCCCGGTC
>DASYGA010000187.1:0-28539 GCA_036000265.1 Steroidobacteraceae bacterium
TGGGTTGACGAGCAGCGCCTCGGTCAACTCGCAGGCGGCGCCGGCGCGATTCGACAGCACGAGCACGCCCGGGTCGTCCGGATCCTGGGCCGCGATGAACTCCTTGGCGACCAGGTTCATGCCGTCGCGCAGTGCCGTCACCAGGCACACCTGCGCGGCGCGCAGGAATCCCATCAGTGTCGAATGGGGGAAGTTGCGGTTGAGATAGCGGATTGGGGTCCAGTCGGCGTCGGCGAAGCGGCCGTTGGTGCGGCCCGAGCTCTGCTCGAGTGCATCGCGGATCTGGGTGTAGGCCTGCACCTTCTGCCGGCCGAGGGGGGCGATCTGCAGAAAGGTGACCTGCCCGATCTGCTCGGGATAGCTCTCGAGGAACTGCCGGTAGGCCTGGAAGCGCTCCAGCAGACCCTTGCTGTAGTCGAGCCGGTCGACGCCGGCGATCAGCCGCCGGCCGACGAGGCTCTGCATCATCCGCTGCACCGGCGCGGAGGCCGCCGCTTTGGCGGCGCTCTGGGCGATGGGATCCACATCGACACCGATGGGAAAGACGCCGGTGCGGATGGTGCGGCCGCCGCTCATCACCGTGCCGCCGTCCGCGACTGACTGCGCGCCCCAGAGGACACGCACGGCGTCCAGGAAGCTCTCGCGGTCCGTCTCGGTCTGGAAACCAACGAGGTCGTAGGCCAACAGCGCACGCACGATTTCCGCGAACGTCGGCAGCGCGCGCAGCACCTCGAAATGGGGGAACGGGATGTGCAGGAAAAAGCCGATCGGCTGGCGCACCCCGAGCGAGCGCAGCTTCTCCGCGAGCGGGATGAGGTGATAGTCGTGCACCCAGATGAGATCGCCCGGTGCGAGCAGCGGCGCGAGGCGCGAGGCGAAGAGCGCATTGGCCTGCACGTAGGCGGCGTATTCCTGGTCCTCGTAGCGGAAGCCGGCGAGAAAATAATGGAACAGGGGCCAGAGAGTGCCGTTGGAGAAGCCGCTGTAGTAGCGCTCGTAGAGCGTCTGCGGCAGCGGGATGGTGGCGTAGGTCAGCGAGTCGCGGATGGTGATCTCCGGCTCCGCGGCCTCCTGCCCACCGGTCTCGCCGTTCCAACCAAACCAGAGGCCGCCGCGCGCGCGCATCGCGGCCAGCACACCGACGGCCAGTCCGCCGGGCGCCGCCGTCTTCGCCAGCGGCACACGGTTGGAGACATTGATCAGCCGGCCCATCAGGCACGGCCCCGCAGGCGTGGCGGCTCTGGCGCGGCTCGCGCAGGATCAGTGGGAGCGGATTCGCTCTCCAGGTCGGATAGCCGCTGCAGCGCCGCCGCGGGCTGAGCCTGCAGCTCGCCGAGCCAGGCGCGTACCGCGGCGACATCGGTCAGGCGCGCGCGCGCGGCGGAGGGCCGTACGGCGGCCACGATCACGGACGAGCCACCCAGGCGATTGACGAGCTCGAACGCCGGCTCGTCCGTCAAATCATCGCCGATGAAGATCGGGCGCCGTCCGGCAAACGGCGCCTCCTCGAGGAATGCAGCCACGGCCTTCGCCTTGGTCGCGCCCGCCGGACGCAGTTCCACGACCATCTTGCCGCGCTGCAG
The DNA here is from genome assembly GCA_036000265.1 of Steroidobacteraceae bacterium. Lineage (GTDB taxonomy): Bacteria > Pseudomonadota > Gammaproteobacteria > Steroidobacterales > Steroidobacteraceae > 13-2-20CM-66-19. The sequence goes on from DASYGA010000187.1 coordinate 1,584, forward strand.
CTCGAGCTCGCCGCCAACATCCGCCGCGATGTCCCGCATGGCCGCGATGGCGCTCTCCTCGAGCTGGGCAGCGCCGCGATAATGCAGCGCGAGCGCTAACTTCTTGTCCTCCACCATCACACCAGGATGCGCCTGCGCGAAATGCAACATCGCCGCGCGCGCGCGCTCCAGCGCCGCACCCGAGGGGGGCCGCCGGCTGCTGCAGGCGCCGGAGGCGCCGCGATGCTGGAAACCGTGCAGGCCCGCTGACGGCAGCGTCAGCGGTGCAAACAGGGCGTCGAGATCCGTTATGGCCCGGCCGCTGACGAGCGCGACGGCTCCGCCCGTGGCGCGATGGAGGGCGCGCAGGCCAGCGCGCAACTCATCCGGGACCGACACGGCCTGCGGCCTTGCGGCGATCTCCAGCAGGGTGCCGTCAACGTCCAGGAAAAGGGCGATCCCTGACAGCGGATTGTCGGTACACGGTATGGCGGTCACCGTCCTACTCTATGGAATATCTGAAGAAATGTAAAAGCCGGGCCCAGGTTCCGCGCGCGCGTACGCGGGGCCGCCGCCCCCGGCGGGTTCCACGACGAGTCAGCTCGGTGTTATGTCAGCCGCCGCCCGCGGCGAGACTGACCCAGGTGGGCGCGTGATCGCTCGGTTTGCCGCCGCCGCGCACCCAGCTGTCGACGCCGGCATCGACAAGGCGCGGCGCGAGCTGCGGACTCAGCAGCAGATGATCGATGCGCAGGCCGGAGCCGCGCTTGAAGTGATCGCGGAAGTAGTCCCAGAAGGTGTAGATCCTTTCGCCCGGATGACACGCGCGCAGGGCATCCGTCCACCCCTGATCGAGCAGACGCTGGTATGCGGCCCTGCTTTGCGGCTGCAGCAGCGCATCCTTTCTCCAGTAAGTCGCATCGTAGATGTCGGAGTCAGTGGGCACGACGTTGTAATCGCCCGCCAGCAATACCGGCCGGCCGAGCGCCCGCAGCGTCTGCGCGTGACTGATGAGCCGCTCCATCCAGGCGAGCTTGTAATCGAACTTCGGTCCGGGCTGCGGATTGCCGTTGGGCAGGTAGAGGCAGCCGACCACCAGGTCGCCGACCTCGGCCTCGATGTAGCGGCTGTGCGTATCGTCCGGATCACCGGGCAGTCCGCGGCGGACCTCGACCGGCGGGGCGCCCCGGGAGAGGATGGCGACGCCGTTGAAGGAGCGCTGGCCGTGCCAGACGGCCTCGTACCCGGCCAGGCGGATCGCAGCCACCGGAAAGGCGGCATCGGGGGCCTTGAGCTCCTGCAGGCAGGCGACGTCGGGGGATTCCCGCTCCAGCCATTCGAGGAGCGCCGGCAGGCGGCTGCCGATGCCATTCACGTTGAAGGTTGCAATTTTCATAAACGTCCGAAAAAAGGCCGGCGCCGCCATTGACCCGGTGCCAGGGACGGATATTATCGGGCTTATATCGGCGGCTCAGACGGGCACGCGCCACCCGGACTCCAGCTCAAGCGTCCGGGTGCAGCGCCACGATCCGCCCTCCAGTCTTTGGACAATCTTGCGGGCGACACCGGCGGGAGCCACTCTTGGTGGGGGCTCGCACCGGTGACGGAAACGTGCGCCCGCTTTGCCAGCAACGAGAGGCCGATCAGTCATGCGACATCAGCGCCGGAGTGCCGCGGCGCGCAGTCCCCGGGTGTCCCCCGGAGGGCAGCGCCGTCCGCCACACCTTGCCCCTGGCAAGCAGGGACTCTACGACCCGTGGTTCGAGCACGAGGCCTGCGGCGTGGGCTTCGTCGTCGATGTCAAAGGGCGCAAATCGCACCGCATCCTGGAACAGGCGATCGAGGTGCTGCGCAACCTCGATCACCGCGGCGCCTGCGGCTGCGAGGCCAATACCGGCGATGGGGCGGGTGTGCTCATCCAGATGCCGCACGCCTACTTCCAGCACATCACGCGCAAGGACCGCCTGTTCTCCCTGCCCGGCGCGGGCGAATACGCCAGCGGGCTGGTCTTCCTGCCCCGCAACCCGACCCGCCGGCGGCGGCTGGTCGAGGTGTTCGAGCACATCATCCAGTCGGAAGGGCAGACGCTGCTCGGCTGGCGCACGGTCCCGGTGAACAACAGCTCCCTCGGGGAGACCGCGCGGGCCGGCGAGCCCTTCATCCGCCAGGTGTTCATCGGACGCGGGCCCGCCGTGCGGGACGAGGCGGAATTCGAGCGCAAGCTCTACATCATCAGGAAGCGCGCCTACAGCGAGATCCGCACCTCGACCATCGACGGGGCGGAGTACTGGTATCTGTGCAGCCTCTCGCACAAGACCTTCGTCTACAAGGGGATGCTGCTCACCGAGCAGCTGACGAAGTACTTCACGGACCTCGAGCACCCGGCCATCGAGACGGCGCTCGCACTGGTGCATTCGCGCTTCAGCACCAACACCTTTCCGAGCTGGGACCGGGCGCACCCCTACCGCTACCTGGCGCACAACGGCGAGATCAACACGCTGCGCGGCAACTTCAACTGGATGAAGGCGCGCGAGGCGCTCTTCGCCTCGGATCTATTCGGCGAGGACACCCCGAAGATCCTGCCGGTGGTCAACCCGAACGGCAGCGACTCGGCGATGCTCGACAACACGCTCGAGCTGCTGGTGCTCGCAGGCCGCTCGCTGCCGCACGCCATGATGATGCTGATCCCGGAGCCGTGGTCCAACCACGAGAGCATGGACCCGGACCTCAAGGCGTTCTACCAGTATCACTCCAGCCTGATGGAGCCCTGGGACGGGCCGGCGTCGATCGCCTTCACCGATGGCAAGCGGATCGGGGCGGTCCTCGACCGCAACGGCCTGCGGCCGTCCCGCTACTACGTCACCAAGGACGACCTGGTCATCATGGCCTCCGAGGCCGGCGTGCTCGACGTGCCGCCGCAGGATGTGGTGCGCAAGGGGCGGCTGCAGCCGGGGCGGATGTTCCTGGTCGATACCGAGGAAGGCCGCATCATCGGCGATGAGGAGATCAAGCGCACCGTCGCGACGGAGCATCCGTATCGGGTGTGGCTGGACGAGCATCTGGTGCACCTGAAGGATCTTCCCGCCGCCGCCGAGCTGCCGCCGCCCGATCCGGACATGCTGCGCGCGCGGCAGATCGCCTTCGGCTACACCTTCGAGGATCAGCGCACGCTGCTCGAGCCGATGGCCCGCAACGGCGTCGAGGCGGTGGGCTCGATGGGCAACGACACGCCGCTGGCGGCACTCTCGGAGCGGCCGCGCCTGCTCTACGACTACTTCAAGCAGCTGTTCGCGCAGGTGACCAACCCGCCGATCGACTGCATCCGCGAGGAGCTGATCACCGCCTCGGAGGTGTGGCTGGGCTCCGAGGGCAACCTGCTGCGGCCGCAGCCGGCGGACTGCCGGCGGCTCGAGCTCCAGGGGCCGATCCTCACCAACGAGGAGTTCGCCAAGGTGCGGCGGCTGTCGCTGCCGGGCCTGAAGGTCGGCTCGCTGTCGATCCTCTTCCGCGCCACCCGCGGCGAGAAGGGGCTGACGAAATCGGTGGAGGAGCTCTGCCTCGCGGCGCGGCGCCTCGTCGAGGACGAGGAAGTCAACATCCTGATCCTCAGCGACCGCGGGGTCAGCCGCGAGTTCGCCGCCGTGCCGGCGCTGCTCGCGGTGAGCGCGGTGCACCATTACCTCATCCGCCAGGGGCTGCGCACGCGCGTGAGCCTGGCGCTCGAGACCGGCGAGGCGCGCGAGGTGCATCATTTCGCGCTCCTCATCGGCTTCGGCTGCTCGGTGGTCAACCCCTATCTGGCCTTCGAGACGCTGGAGGGGATGATCCACGAGGGACTGGTGACCAACGTCGATGCCCGGCTGGCATGCAAGAACCTGGTCAAGGCGGCGACCAAGGGCGTCATCAAGGTGATGTCCAAGATGGGCATCTCCGCCATCCAGAGCTATCACGGAGCGCAGGTGTTCGAGGCCGTGGGGCTGCGCCAGGACGTGATCGATCAGTACTTCACCTGGACGGCCTCGCGCATCGGCGGCATCGGGATGGAGACGGTCGCGCAGGAAGTGCTGATGCGCCACCGGGAGGCCTTCCCCGCCCGCCCGACCAACGGGCACGCCCTCAAGACCGGCGGCGTGTACCAGTGGCGCTCCGACGGCGAGCACCACCTCTTCAACCCGGAGTCCATCCATCGGTTGCAGAAGTCGGTGCGTACGGGGAGCTATGCCACGTACAAGTCGTACGCGAGCCTGGTCGACGATCAGTCGAAGACGCTCGCAACATTACGCGGATTGCTGGAGTTCGCTCCCTCGGAGCCGGTGCCCCTGGAAGAGGTCGAGCCGGTCGAGAGCCTCCTCAAGCGCTTCAAGACGGGCGCCATGTCCTATGGCTCGATCAGCCAGGAGGCGCACGAGACGCTCGCGATCGCCATGAACCGCATTGGCGGCAAGAGCAACACCGGCGAGGGCGGCGAGGATCCCGAGCGCTACCGGCCGCTGCCGAACGGCGACCTGCGCAGCAGCGCCATCAAGCAGGTGGCCTCGGGCCGCTTCGGCGTGACCAGCCACTACCTGGTCAATGCCAAGGAGCTGCAGATCAAGATGGCGCAGGGCGCCAAGCCCGGCGAAGGCGGCCAGCTGCCGGGCACGAAGGTCTATCCGTGGATTGCCAAAACCCGCCATACCACCGCGGGCGTGGGTCTCATCTCCCCTCCCCCGCACCACGACATCTATTCCATCGAGGACCTGGCGGAGCTCATCCACGATCTGAAGAACGCCAACCGTGAGGCGCGCATCAGCGTGAAGCTGGTGTCGGAGGTCGGTGTAGGTACCATCGCCGCGGGCGTCGCCAAGGCGCACGCCGATGTCGTTCTGATCAGCGGCTATGACGGCGGCACCGGCGCGTCGCCGCAGACCTCCATCCAGCATGCGGGACTGCCGTGGGAGCTGGGCATCGCGGAAACGCATCAAACCCTGGTCCTCAACAATCTCCGCAGCCGCATCGCGGTGGAAGCGGACGGGCAGTTGAAGACCGGGCGTGACGTCGTCATCGCGGCACTGCTGGGCGCGGAGGAGTTCGGGTTCGCGACGGCGCCCCTGGTGGCGGTGGGTTGCATCATGATGCGCGTCTGCCATCTGAACACCTGTCCCACCGGCGTGGCGACGCAGGATCCGCGGCTGCGGGAGAAGTTCGCCGGCAAGCCGGAGCACGTGGTCAACTTCATGCGCTTCATCGCGCAGGACATGCGCGAGATCATGGCGCAGCTGGGCTTCCGCACGGTCGAGGAGATGATCGGGCGGGTCGATCGGCTGAGCCCGAAGAAGGCCCTGGATCACTGGAAGGCCAAGGGCTTCGACTTCAGCAACATCCTCTACCAGCCCGATGTCGGCGCCGAGGTTGGCCGCTTCCGCCAGATCGAGCAGGATCACGGCCTGGACAAATCCCTGGACGTGACGAGGTTGCTCGAGCTCTGCCGGCCGGCCATCGAGCGCGGCGAGCCGGTCCGTGCCGAGCTGCCGATCCGCAACGTCAACCGCGTGGTCGGCACCATCACGGGCAGCGAGATCACCCGCAAGTACGGCCCCGCGGGGCTGCCGGATGACACCATCCGCATCGGCTTCAAGGGATCGGCTGGGCAGAGCTTCGGCGCCTTCATGCCGCGCGGCATGACGTTCGTGCTGGAGGGCGATGCCAACGATCACCTCGGCAAGGGACTGTCCGGCGGCCGGATCGTGGTCTATCCGCCGGCAGGCTCGCCGTTCGCGCCAGAAGAGAACATCATCATCGGCAACGTCGGGCTCTACGGCGCAACCAGCGGCGAGGCCTACATCCGCGGCATGGCGGGCGAACGCTTCGCAGTCCGCAACAGCGGCGCCGATGCGGTCGTGGAGGCGGTCGGCGATCACGGCTGCGAGTACATGACGGGCGGGCGCGTCGTGGTGCTCGGCCCGGCGGGCCGCAATTTCGGCGCCGGCATGTCGGGCGGCATCGCCTACGTGCTGGATGAGACCGGCGACTTCGCCGGCCGGGTCAACAGGCAGATGGTGGGCGTCGAGCGGCTGGAGGAGCCGGAGGAAATCGCGCGCGTGCGCGCCATGATCGAGCGGCATCGGGACTTGACGGGCAGCGAGCGAGCGCGCTACGTGCTCGAGGGCTGGGAGGGACTGCTGCCGAGGTTCATCGCCGTGGTGCCCAAGGACTTCAAGCGCGCCATCGCCTCGCTCAAACGGGCGCAGGCGCAGGGCCTGACGGGCGATGAGGCCATCATGGTGGCCTTCGAGGAGAACGCGCGCGATCTGGCGCGCGTCGGCGGAAATTAGTTGAAGCGGGGCACGTCCGTGTGCCTGAACGGCCGCTTGTACTAGTGTTTTTCCGGGGTCGACGATTGGGACTGATTTAAATGGGCAAGCCGACTGGTTTCATCGAGTATCTGCGCGAGCTCCCCGTGGACCGCACGCCCGTCGAGCGTGTGCGCGACTGGAAGGAGTTCCACCATCACATGGACGAGAAGCGCCTGCGCAATCAGGCCGCCCGCTGCATGGACTGCGGCGTGCCGTTCTGCCACACGGGGAAGCTGATCTCGGGCATGGCCTCCGGCTGCCCGGTGAACAACCTCATCCCGGAGTGGAACGACCTGGTCTACAGGGGCCTCTGGCGCGAAGCGCTCGAGCGCCTGCACAAGACCAACAACTTCCCGGACTTCACCGGCAAAGTGTGCCCGGCACCGTGCGAGGGCTCGTGCGTGCTCGGGATCAACGCGCCGCCGGTGACCATCAAGAGCCTGGAGAACGCGATCGTCGACAAGGGCTGGGAACAGGGCTGGATCACCCCCGAGCCGCCCGCCGCGCGCAGCGGCAAGCGGGTGGCGGTGATCGGCTCCGGCCCTGCGGGACTTGCCGCGGCCGCGCAGTTGAATCGAGCCGGTCACAGCGTGACGGTGCTCGAGCGCGACGATCGTCCGGGAGGCCTGCTGATGTACGGCATCCCGAACATGAAGCTCGACAAGAAGGACGTCGTGCTGCGGCGCATCGAGCTGCTGCAGCAGGAAGGAGTCAAGTTTGTATGCAACGCTCACGTCGGCGAGAACGTCGAGCCGATGCTGCTCCTCAAGGACTTCGATGCCATCGTGGTGTGCACCGGAGCCACGCAGGCGCGTGACCTGGCTGTCGAGAACCGGAAGCTCCAGGGGGTGCATTTCGCCATGGAGTACCTGACGGCGAGCACCAAGGCGCTGCTCAACGGCGGCCCGGATCACAGTCCCATCCATGCGCGCGACAAGCACGTCGTCGTGGTGGGCGGCGGCGATACCGGCACGGACTGCGTCGCCACCGCCATGCGTCAGGGCTGCAAGAGCCTGACACAGATCGAGATCATGGTCCGGCCGCCAATGGAGCGCGCCGCCGATAATCCGTGGCCCGAATGGCCCAAGGTCTACAAGCTGGATTACGGCCAGGAGGAAGCGGCAGCGAAGTTCGGCTCCGATCCGCGCGCCTACATCACGACGGTGAAGCGTCTTGACGGCGATGCGGCGGGAGGGGTGCGCTCGCTGAGCACGGTCGAGGTCGCCTGGCAGAAGGACACCGGCGGGCGCTACGTGCCGGTCGACGTGCCGGGGAGCGAGCGGGAGATCCCGGCGGACCTGGTGCTGCTGGCCATGGGCTTCACCGGTCCGGAGCAGCCGCTGCTCACCGAGCTCGGCGTGCGCACCGACCAGCGCTCGAACATCGAGGCCGAGCACGGCGTGTTCGCGACCAGCGTGAAAGGTGTGTTCGCGGCGGGCGACTGCCGGCGGGGCCAGAGCCTGGTGGTCTGGGCCATCAACGAGGGTCGCGGCGCGGCGCGCGAATGCGACCGCTACCTGATGGGCGGCACGGACCTGCCTTGAGGAGCTGCGGTTAACCACATTATTCACATTATTCGCGAACCCTGACAGTTCAGCCCCGGGGCCTCGCTTCGAAAGGCGTCCTCCGGGCCGCCGTGACAAAATCGCAGGAGCGATTTTGGACGGCGAATGCCGGCCCGAAGGGGCTCGGCGCAGGGACGGAGCCGAGCAATCCGTCCATGGAGGCTGCGGGGAACGCCTTTCGAATCGAGTCCCCGCCGCATGATTACACCGTCCATGAATGATCCGGGCATAGGATGAACGCGATACCCACCCAGGAATCACTGCCTCTGGAGCCTGCGCGTGAGCGCACGGGCGGGCCGGCGGCGCGGCTGCGCGAGATTCCGTACAACTACACGTCCTTCTCCGACCGGGAGATCATTATCCGGCTGCTCGGGACGCGGCACTGGTCGCTGATCGAGGAGCTGCGCCACGAGCGGCGGACCGGCCGCTCGGCGCGGATGCTGTACGAGGTGCTGGGCGACATCTGGGTGGTGCGCCGCAATCCTTACCTGCAGGACGACCTGCTGGAGAACAAGCGGCGGCGGCGGCTGCTGGTCCAGGCGCTGCATCATCGGCTCAACGACGTCGACCGCCGCCGGGACGCCGGTGATACCCCGCGCTATGACCGCGTCGGTGAGCTTCTGGCCGCCGCACGCGAGGCGGTGCGTAGTTTCGAGAGTGATTTCGACACGTGGGCGGCGCTACGTCGCAACACGGCACGCGTGCTCGGGCGCCGAACGCGCAATGACAACATCCGCTTCGATGCGTACGCCCGTGTATCGCACGTGACAGACGCTACCGACTGGCGCGTCGAGTATCCGTTCGTCGTGCTCATGCCGGATACGGAGGCGGAGATCCCGGATCTGGTCCGCGGCTGCATCGAGCTCGGGCTCACCATCATTCCACGGGGTGGCGGCACGGGCTATACCGGCGGCGCAATCCCACTGACGCCGCTCTCGGCGGTCATCAACACCGAAAAGCTCGAGCGCCTCGGAGCCATCGAGAGCCTGCAGCTCCCGGGACTCGCCGAGGCGGTGCCGACGATCCTATCCGAGGCAGGCGTAGTGACCCGCCGCGTCGCCGGCGCCGCGGAGAAGGGTGGACTGGTGTTCGCGGTCGATCCCACATCCGCCGATGCATCATGCATCGGCGGCAACATCGCGATGAATGCCGGCGGCAAGAAGGCGGTGCTCTGGGGCACGGCCGTCGACAATCTGGCCTGGTGGCGCATGGTCGATTGCAACGGCGACTGGCTCGAGGTCAGCCGCATCGCGCATAACCGCGGCAAGATCCACGACGTGGAGAGTGCGGACTTCGAGCTGGTATGGAAGGACGGCAGACAGCCGCCCGAGACGGCGCCGGCGCTGCGTACGCAGACACTGCGCATTCCCGGACGCAAGTTCCGTAAAGTCGGCCTGGGGAAGGACGTCACCGACAAATTCCTCGGCGGTCTGCCCGGCGTGCAGAAGGAGGGCTGCGACGGCATCATCACGTCGGCGCGCTGGGTGCTGCACCGCAGCCCGACCCATACCCGCACCGTTTGCCTGGAGTTCTTCGGCCAGGCGCGCGAGGCGGTGCCGGCGATCGTCGAGATCAAGGACTACCTCGACGCGCAAGCGGCGCGCGGCACGGTGCGGCTTGCGGGCCTGGAGCACATGGACGAGCGTTACCTGCGCGCGGTGGGCTACACCACCAAGTCCAAGCGCGGCTCGTTGCCCAAGATGGCCCTCTTCGGCGACATCGTCGGCGATGACGAAGGCGCCGTCGCCGCCGCGACCTCGGATGTGGTGCGGATCGCCAATGCGCGCAGCGGCGAAGGCTTCATCGCGGTGAGCGCGGACGCGCGGCGCAAATTCTGGCTGGACCGCGCGCGCACGGCCGCGATCGCGCGCCACACCAACGCGTTCAAGATCAACGAGGACGTCGTGCTGCCGCTGGCGCGCATGGGTGAATACACGGACGAGATCGAGCGCATCAACATCGAGCTGTCGATCGCGAACAAGCTCGCCCTCATCGATGAGCTCGAGCGGGTGTTCGCCGTGCCGCTGCCGCTGGCGCGCGCCGAGGAAACAGAGCTCGGGAGCCTGCCCGACACGGAGATCATCGGCGAGCGCGCGGCACAGGCGCGGCAACTGCTCGCCGAGGTGCGCAGGCGCTGGGACTGGGTTGCGACTCACCTGGATTGCAGCCTCGAGTCGGCGCTGCCGCGGCTCGAGGAGCTGGGCTATGAAGGGCTGCTGCCGGACATGCGGGCGCGGCTCGGCGCCACACCGGGGCTGCGGCTGTTCGATGTCGTGCAGGACCGCGGCATCCGGATCTCGTGGAAGCGCGAGCTGCGGGCGCCACTGCAGCAGATCTTTGGCGGCAGGGTATTCACCCCGATCCTGGCAGCATGCCAGGACACCCACCGGCGCGTGCTCAGAGGACGCGTCTTCGTGGCGCTGCACATGCACGCCGGTGACGGCAACGTTCACACCAACATCCCGGTCAATTCCGACGATTATGAGATGCTGCGGACGGCCACCGCCGCGGTGGCGCGTATCATGGGGATCGCGCGGCGGCTGGATGGGGTCATCTCCGGCGAGCATGGGATCGGCATCACCAAGCTGGAGTTCCTCGATGAGGCCGAGGTCGCGGAGTTCCGCGAGTACAAGCGGGCCGTCGATCCGGACGGCCGGTTCAACCTGGGCAAGCTGCTGCCCGGCGGGGATCTCGCCAATGCGTACACGCCGAGCTTCAACCTGCTCGGGCACGAGTCGCTGATCATGCAGCAGTCGGCGATCGGCACGATCTCCGACTCCATCAAGGACTGCCTGCGCTGCGGCAAGTGCAAGCCGGTATGCGCCACGCACGTGCCGCGGGCCAACCTGCTCTACAGCCCGCGCAACAAGATCCTGGCCACCTCACTCCTCATCGAGGCGTTCCTCTACGAGGAGCAGACGCGGCGCGGCGTCAGCATTCGCCACTGGGACGAGTTCGCCGATGTCGGCGAGCACTGTACCGTCTGCCACAAGTGCAAGAGCCCCTGCCCGGTGGACATCGACTTCGGCGACGTGTCGATGGCCATGCGCGACCTGCTGCGCCGCATGGGCAAGAAGCGGTTCAATCCCGGTACCGCCGCGTCCATGTTCTTCCTCAACGCGACCAACCCCGAGACCATCCGCCTGGCGCGCAAGCTGATGATCGAGTGGGGCTACGCGGCGCAGCGGGTGGCTCACGGAGTATTGAAGCGCGTGGCGCGGGCGCAGACCCGCCGGCCGCCCGCGACCACGGGCAAGCCGCCTATGCGCGAACAGGTGGTGCACTTCGTCAACAAGAGGATGCCGGGCGGCCTGCCGAAGAAGACGGCGCGAGCGCTGCTCGACATCGAGAACCCGGACTACGTACCGATCATTCGCGATCCGCAGGCGACCAGCAGCGAGTCCGAAGCGGTCTTCTATTTCCCGGGCTGCGGCTCCGAGCGGCTCTTCTCCCAGGTGGGGATCGCCACCCAGGCGATGCTGTGGCACGTCGGTGTGCAGACGGTTTTGCCGCCGGGGTATCTATGCTGCGGCTATCCGCAGCGCGGCACAGGCCAGTCCGACCGGGCGGACAAGATCACCACCGACAATCGCGTGCTCTTCCACCGCGTAGCCAACACGCTGAACTACCTGGACATCCGCACCGTGGTGGTGAGCTGTGGAACGTGCTACGACCAGCTGCAGGGCTACAAGTTCGAGGAGATCTTCCCCGGCTCGCGCATCGTCGACATCCACGAGTACCTGATGGAGAAGGGGGTGCGCCTGGAGGGGGTGACCGGTGCGCGCTACATGTACCACGATCCCTGCCATTCGCCGATGAAGAGCTACGATCCGCTGAAGGTCGTGAACTCCCTGATGAACGACTCGCGCAACGGTCTCATCGAGAAGAACGACCGCTGCTGCGGCGAGTCGGGCACCTTCGCCATCAGCCGCCCGGATGTGTCGACGCAGGTACGGTTCCGCAAGGAAGAGGAAGTCCGCGCGGGCGCGCAGAAGCTGCGCGAGGCTGGCGCTGTCCAGGTCAAGATCCTGACGTCGTGCCCGTCCTGCCTCCAGGGCTTGAAGCGGTACAACGACGATGCCGAGGTCGACGCCGACTACATCGTCGTGGAAATTGCGCGGCACTTGCTGGGTGAGAACTGGATGGCCGAGTACGTGTCGCGGGCCAACAGCGGCGGCATCGAGCGGGTGCTGGTCTGATCCCAGTCTGACGCGACTGTCGGCTTTTGGGCACAGCTTATGCTTGCCCCCGGTCCGTTACCGCAGCGATGCGGCGGCGGATCGGGCCAAGAACGATGCAGAATGCCAGAACTACCACAACACGGCTGTTGTCGACCGCGATAATCGGCCTTGCGCTGGCGGGCTGTGGCGGCAGCTCGGCGGGGCCCGGCCAGAGCGCGTCCGCTCCGCCGGCGGGGAACTCGTCCTCACCGCCTGCGAGCTCGACTCCGCCCTCGGGGAACTCCTCTTCACCGCCTGCGAGCTCGAGCCCGCCGCCCTCGAATCCGCCGCCCGCGGCGAATCCCGTGGCCATCACGACGCCGGGTCTCCCCGCAGGAACGGTTGGTAATGCGTACGCGGCGACACTGGCGGCAAGCGGTGGAACGTCACCTTACACCTGGTCGCTGAGCGGTGGGTCGCTGCCGGCGGGACTCTCGCTCGACGCGGGCAGCGGAGCGATCGCCGGGACGCCCACGGCGCCGGCGAACCAGGTTTCGCTGACATTCCGGGTCACCGACTCGAGCTCGACCGCGCAGACGGCGTCGGCGACCTTCGCCCTCACCGTGAATGCGGGCAAGATTTCCATCGCAATCTCGCCCCGCCATGCCGGCCTGACCGTCGGTCAGCAGCTCGATGTCACCGCGACCACCAGCGACTCGACCGCAGTCACGTGGAGCACGACCCCCGCCGGCGGGTCGTTCAGCTCCACGACCAGCGCCAGCGGCAGGCAAGTCACGCTGACTGCACCGGCGGCCCCGGGGACCTATACGATCACGGCCAGCAGCACCATAGATCCGACACAAAGCGCTTCCATCAAGATCGGCGTGACGGGCCTGTCAGGCGTGTACACCTATCACAATGATCTGGCGCGCGACGGCGTCAACCCGCAGGAATACGCCCTCGCGCCGCAAGACGTGACCTCATCCAGCTTCGGCAAGCTCTTCTCCTGCCCGGTCGATGGGGCCATCTATGCCCAGCCGCTCTGGGTGGCCAATCTTCCGGTCAATGGAGGTCAGCACAACGTTGTTTATATCGCCACGGCTCACGACAGCCTTTACGCCTTCGATGCCGACGCCAGGCCCTGCCAGAAGCTCTGGCAAATCAGCCTGATCGACATGAGCCACGGCGGGACCGGGGACGAGACGACCATCCCGACGGGACCGAGCGGCTATGCGGTTGGCAAGGGCTACGGCGATATCACCCCCGAAACGGGGGTGACCGGTACGCCCGTGGTCGATCCCACGACCAATACGCTGTACGTGGTCTCGGCGTCGATGAATGCTGCGGGCACGGCGTTTTACCAGCGGCTGCACGCGATCGACATCACCACGGGCGCCGAGAAGCCGGGGTCGCCGATGAGGGTTGCTGCCACGGTTCCGGGTACTGCGTACGGCGGCACCAGCGTCGCCTTCGATCCGCGCATGGAAGAGCAGCGAGCGGGCCTCGCTCTCGTGGACGGCACGGTGTACATCGCCTGGGGCTCCCATGAGGATGCGCAGCCCTTTTATGGCTGGTTGATCGGCTATACGTACAACGGGGCCGCTTTCACCCAGACTAACGTTTTCAATTCGGCGCCGAACACGGGCGAAGGCGGCATCTGGATGAGCGGAGCGGCGCCGTCGGTCGACGGCCAGGGACGGATTTATGTGCTGACCAGCAATGGCGGCTTCGACGCGAACAGCGCTACCGTTCCAAACGACGACTACGGCGACTCGCTGCTGCAAATGTCGCGGAACCTGCAGGTGCTCGGGTACTTCACCCCTTCCGACGAGGCGGACGATGCGGCGCGCAACAACGACTTCGGCTCCGGCGGCGCCACGGTCCTTGCAGATCTGCCGGTGGGCAGTCCGATCACGCACCTGGCGATCGGGGGCGGCAAGGATGGCAGTCTCTATGTATTCAACCGCGACTCACTGGGTGGTTTCGGGGACGGCGTCGCCTGGCAGGAGCTCAGCGCGGGCACGGAAGTCGACATCGGCACGCATGGGGTAATTTTCGCAACCGGCGCAATCCTGGACGATACGTACTATCTGGCCGCCGTGGGTGGACCGCTTCAGGCTTATACGTTGGAACCTTCCACCGCCAGGCTGAGTCTGTCCGCCACCTCGACCTCGCCCTCGGCGGGATTCGAGTTTCCGGGCGCGACGCCGTCGATCTCGGCCGATGGGAGCACCAACGGTATCGTCTGGCTGGTCGACACGAGTCAGTTCTGCACGGGGGATGCCCCCGGATGCGGACCGGCGGTGCTGTATGCCTATGATGCCGCCAACGTGAGCCATGAGCTGTGGAGCAGCTCCGCGTCAGGCGCCGACACGGCGGGGAACGCGGTCAAATTCGTGGTCCCGACAATTGCCAACGGGAAGGTGTATGTCGGTACCCGAGGGAACAATACGGGCGGCGCTTACGGCTCGACCGGAACCTCCGGGGAGCTGGACGTCTACGGGCTGAAGCCTTAGCGGACGGCGTCCCGCAATCAGCGCCGGGCGAGGGCCGTTCGCTGCCATGGCGGGCCGTGCACGGCGCTCGACCCGCAGCCGGTGGGGTCCCGGACTTGCATCGGCGCCACGCCACGTATACAGTGTATACATGACGACCCGGGACAGGATCCTGACCGCCGCCCGCAAGGCCTTCGACCGCAATGGCCTGGAGGGATTATCGCTGCGCGACATCGCGGCCAAGGTCGGCATCACGCCGATGGCGATCTACCGGCATTTCGCAAGCAAGGAGGCGCTGGTGGATGCGCTCGTACTCGACGCCTTGGAGGACTGGTCGGCGCGCGTCGCGGCGCTGCCGGCCGCCGCAGGGGTGGCGAAGGTGGAGCAGATCGGGGAGGCTTTCCTCGACTTCGCCGTGCGCGAGCCGCGCCGCTTCGAGGCAGCCTTTCTCCTTCCCTCGCGCAATGCGCGGCGCTATCCGGATGACTTCGCCGCGGGGCGCTCGCCCGCGGCCAACGTGAACCTGCGGGCGCTGGAAGAAGGTATCCGGCAGGGGCAGATCGCAGGAGCCTCGCCCGTCGAGATCCTGCTGATCATCTCGGCACTCAGTCAGGGCCTCGTGACGCTCTATCGCGCCGGGCGCATGGCAGGCGGCGAGGAAGAGTTTCGTGCGCTATACCGCCGGGCGATGCGGCGGGTGTTCCAATCCTTCATGGTGGAGAAATCACGATGATCGCTCTCGTCTGTGCGCTGCTCAGCGCGGCCGGCTTCTACCTCTCGCTGGGCCTCGGCACCCAGTGGTGGCTCGCCTGGATCGCCCCGGTGCCGGTCCTCTGGCTCGCCTTTGGCAAGTCGAAGGCGTGGGTCGTGTTCCTCGCCTCGTGGGCAGCGATCGCGCTCGGCGCCTCCAACATGCTACGCGCGTACGGCGGCGTCCTGCCGGCGGCGGCCCTGGCCTTCTGGCCGCTCGTACCGGGACTGCTGTTCGCACTGACCGTCATCGGCGCGCAGTACGTCCGCCGCGCGCTCGGTTCGATACCCGCCATGCTGACATTTGCTGCGCTCTGGACAGCCGCCGATCTGCTGCTGTCGCTGGCCAGCCCCGCAGGATCGATCGGCTCGCCGGCGACGGCCCAGGCAGCTGCGCCCGTCCTGGTGCAGAGCGCGTCGCTCGTCGGGTTTTGCGGAATCACCTTTCTCATCGGTGCAGTCGCCGCGGGAATTGCGCTCAGCCTGCGTACCCGCAGCGCCGCACCCGTATTGCTGGCCGCCGCGCTGTTCGCGGCGAACCTGGCGTATGGCTATTGGCGCATCTCACCGCCGGCCGCCGCCGGCGAGCGCATCGCTCTGATCGACAGCAACGATGCCGTGGGCCCGCACCAGAAGCCCGACGGGAAGTCCGAGCTCGCCGTCGTCGACACCTACGCGGCGCAGATCGAGCAACTCCGAGGACGAAACGTTCAGCTCGTCCTGCTGCCGGAAAACATCTCACGCCTCGATCCCCCGTGGCGCAGCGCCGCCGAAGCGCGCCTCGCCGCGGCGGCGACCACGGTGGGCGCCACGGTCGTTGCAGGCTTCTCCGCCTCGGTTGACGGCGCATCGCGCAACGTTGCCTGGGCCTTCAGGCCCGGCATCGCGGCACCAGTGACCTACGAGAAGCGGCACCTGATTCCGGTGGTGGAGTCGTCGGTGTACAAACCTGGGCCGGGACCGGTCGTGTTGCCGGATGGGACGGCGCTCGAGATCTGCCTCGACATGGATTACCAACGCATGCTCCGACACGACGAGCGCACGACACGTCCGAAGCTCCTGGCCGTGCCCGCCTGGGATTTCGGCGCCGACGGCTGGTTTCATGCCCGCGACGCCGTGATGAGGAGCGTCGAGAATGGAGTGCCCATGGCAAGAAGCGCGCGCGACGGACTCCTGACGCTCAATGACCGGTTTGGCCGGATCGTATCCGAGGCGCCGACCGTCGCAGGCTTCACCACGGTCGTGGGCGAATTGCCGCTCGCAGGACGCGGCGGAGCGACGCTGTACGATCGGATCGGCGATGTGTTCGGCTGGCTCTGTCTGGCGCTAGGGGCCGGTCTCGTGGGGGCATCGTGGTGGCGCGGCATGCGCGTGGCGCCGGGGACGCGGGCCGCGAATGCGGCCAGGGGTGCGAGCGTCTCGACGTGAAGCCGGAGCAGCGATCAAGGCTAGGGCACAAACCATTATTCCTCGGCGCATCATGCCGGCAGAGACACTGGATTTGCAACCAGGACACCGAAAATCCCGTCTCTAAACCACGCCCCTATCTAACAGCATCTGATACCACAGGCACAGACGTCTACATCGTCGTCCGGGCGAACGGCAACTGGCGTTGACAGGTCCGGAGAACCGATGCCGCCGTACAACTCAGATGACGATGCGCGCGGCTGCTGTCATTCCAGGCTCCACCACGGATGCAATCTCGAATCCTGCATCCTTCCAGGCGAATATCCCACCGGTGAGCGGCCGCACGCGAATGCAGCCCATGCGGATTAGCTGCTGCGCGATGCGGGCCGCGGAGGCTTCGTTGGGGCAGGCGCAATAGATGATCACCTCCGCGTCGACAGGAATCGCGGCACGGCCGGACTCCAGCCGCAACGCCTCGACGGGGAGGGCCCCGGGAATCATGCCCTCGCGCTGCCGGCTGGCCGGCGCGAGCGCGTCGATGATGACGGGTGCGGGGCCGCGGTCGAGCAATACCTTGAGCTCCGAGACGGTGATGCGTGCTGAGCGCAGCGCGCGGATCAGCGCGCGGCGCTTGGCCAGCCTGAGGGCGACGAAGGCGGCGACCGCGGCCGCGATCAGCACGACCCCGAAGTAGCCGAGCCGCGCCAGCGCGCGCAGCACGTCGCCGACTGCATCGTGAAAGAGGATCCCGACGCAGACTGCGGTGCTCGCCCAGAGAAGATTGCCGATCACGTCGTAGAGGAGGAATTGGTCGAGGCCGGCGCGAACGACGCCCGCCATGGCGGTCGAGACCAGGCCGAGACCCGGGACGAACTTGGCCACGAGCAGCACCCGCGTGCCGAGCCGCCCGAACCAATGCTCCGTCTGCGACACGCAGGAATCGGGCGAGAGCGACAGCGCGCAGAGCGCCTTGAGAGCGCGCCCGCCGAGGCGGAACCCGGCGGTGTACCACGCCAGATCGGCGAGGACGGCTGCGCCTGCGGCGATTCCGATCACGGCGGCGGCATTTGGATGGCCGTGCACCGAAAGCGCGCCGGCCACGATGAGAACCGGGGTGATGGGATACGGTACGCCGGCCTGTTGCAACAGCACCAGGAGGAAGAGGAGCGGCGGCCCGAGATGTGCGACCGTTTCCTGGAGCATAACGTTACCTGCAGGCCGGGATGCGGAAGGCCTGGGCCTCTACTTCAGATCGTGGTCGTAGACGATGAAGCCGCGGTGCACCGCGACTTTGTCATAGAGCGCACGACCCGCCTCGTTGGTCACCTGCGTCTGCCAGTAGACCCGGCTGCAGCCGGCCGCGCGGGCAGCGTCGTAGACCGCGTGGATCAAACGACGGCCAATCCCGAGACCGCGCAGCTCCTGTGCGGTGAAAAGGTCCTGCAGATAGCAGACGTCCCGCAACCGTGTGGTGCTGCGGTGATAGAGGTAGTGGACCAGGCCCACTACCTTGTCGTGCTCCACCGCGACGATGGCATTCACTGGATCCGTGGGGTCGAAGAAGCGCCCCCAGGTCGTCTGGGTGATCTCCTCCGGGAGCGCGGTCGGGCCGCTGCGACCGTAGAAGGCGTTGTATCCATCCCAGAGGGGGCGCCACGCATCGTGGTCGGCGCGGCGGATGGGTCGGGTCTCGAATCGCTCGCGGATCATGGCTTCAGGAGCTTGAAGGCGTGGGTCCACTGATTGTGCAGCAGTCCCGGGATGCACCAAAGCATGCACAGGGGCTCTATCGCGCGTGCTGCCTCGACCCCGCCCATGTCCTCGGCATCCCAACCGAGCTGGTCCAGGAGCCGCGCAACCAGGTCCTTGGCGGGTTGATCGTTGCCGCAGATGAACATCGTCGGCCGGCCCTCGGCATACACCGGGTTGACCATGCGTGCGCTGCCGACGGAGTTGAATGCCTTGACGAAGCGGATCTGCGGAAATTCCTTCTGCAGGCGCTCCATCAGCGAATCGTCCAGAGAGGTGAAGAAGCGGAACACGCCATTCACCGGGGGCGCATCGGCGATCGGATTGGTGGCATCGATCATGGGCTTGCCGGCCAGATTCTGGGCGCCGGCCGCACGGAGCATGGCCGCCGCGGCGGTGCCCTTGACGGCCAGTACGGCGATCTCGGAGAACTTCGCGGTCTCCTCGGGCGTTGCAACGCGCGCTCCCGGATGCTTCTGTGCCCACGCGCGGAGCTTCTCCGGATCTCTGGAGCCGATCGTTACCTCGTGGCCATGCGCGAGGAAGCCACCGGCGAGCGTGGTGCCGACGGTGCCTGAGCCGAGTACGCCGATTCTCATGATGGTTTTCCCTCGCGTGGGTCAGTTTGCGGTGGACTGGGGCCGGCTGAATACCTGCGCGTAAAATCTTGCTTCGCCAAGCGATGGCCGGACGGTCGATGAGGAGCTCGTCCGGGACGTTATCAGGAGGGCCGGCGCCGGAGAATCGCCCGAAAGGGGCACCTCGGGTCCGCCGTTTGCATGTGCGCGCTGACCCACCATCAGGAGACTCAACATGGCACTCAGCGTCGCAAGCCCAGCCTTTCCCCACGGCCAGCGAATACCGGAGCGTTACAGCAAGGACGGCGGCAACGTCTCGCCGCCTCTGGAATGGCACGATGCACCGCGCAGCACGCGCAGCTTCGCGCTGGTCGTCGAGGATCCGGACGCGCCCAAGGGGACCTTCAGACACTGGGCGGTTTACAACGTGCCCCCGGCGTACCAGGGCCTGGCTGAGGACAGCGGCTCACCCGCGGCCGGAGTCCCGGTCGGGATGGCCACGAACGATTTTGGTAACCGCGGTTACGACGGCCCGCAGCCGCCGCAGGGTCATGGCACGCATCATTACCATTTCCGGCTGCTGGCGCTCGATGTGCCGGAGCTCAGCCTGCCGGAGCGGGCCAGCGTCGCGGATGTGCTGGATGCGGCCCAACCGCACGTCATTGCCGCGGCAGAGACGGTCGGAACGTTTCAGAGCTGAGCCGGCGCGGCGCAACGCGCTGATGACTCTGTTGGCCGAGCTCGTCGTTGCTTCCTCGCGGGTGAGTGGGACGTCTTCCCGCCTGGCGAAAGTCAGGGAAATCGCCGGTCTGCTGCGCAAGCTGTCCCGGGAGGAGATCGCAATCGGCGTGAGCTATCTGGCGGGCGAGCTGCCGCAGGGACGGATCGGTGTGGGATACGCGGCCCTGCAGGCGGCGGCAATGGCAGCGGGGGCCGAGGGGACAGCGGCGGCCGCGGGGAACGCTTCGCTCGAGCCCCCGCCTCTGTCCATAGCGGACACGAACCGCGGCGTGGCGGGGCTGGCGGCCATCCGCGGCGGCGGCTCCGCGAAGCGCCGCAGTGCAGCGCTGGGCGATCTCTTCGCACGAGCCTCGGACGAGGAGCGCGCGTTCCTGGTGCGGCTGCTCGCTGGCGAGTTGCGCCAGGGGGCACTGGCGGGAGTGATGGTCGATGCGATCGCCGCCGCATCCGGCGTTCCGGTCGCGGACGTCCGGCGCGCTGCCATGTACTGCGGGAGCCTGGGAGAGATCGCGCTGGTTGCCATGACGGACGGCGCCGCGGGGCTCAGCCGCTTCCAGCTGCGGATCTTCTCGCCGGTGGCGCCGATGCTGGCGCAGACCGCGGCTGACGTGGATGAGGCGCTACGGGAACTGGGAGGCGGCGAGACTGCGCTGGAGTGGAAGCTGGACGGCGCGCGGGTGCAGGCGCACAAGGACGGTGAGCGGGTCCGGTTGTATACACGTACCCTGAATGAGGTCACGGACGCCCTGCCCGAGGTTACGGCGGCGGTGCGCGCACTGAGTGCGCGGGCGCTGGTGTTGGATGGCGAAGCCATCGCGTACGACGGCGCGGGTCGGCCGCACCCGTTTCAGATCACGATGCGCCGCTTCGGACGCCGCCTCGAGGTCGAGAAGCTGCTGACGGAGCTGCCGGTGCGCGCGTACTTCTTCGACTGCCTGCGGTTGGATGACCGCAGCCTCGCGGAACAGCCACTGAGGGAGCGATCGGAAGCGCTCGCCGCGGCGGTTCCGGAGTCCTTGCGCGTGCCGCGGATGGTCACCGCGTCGGCATCCGAGGCTCGAGCCTTCTATGAGGCGGCGCTCGCGGCCGGACACGAGGGACTGATGGCGAAGTCACTCGATTCGCCGTATGAGGCCGGCAACAGGGGCGCGAGCTGGCTGAAGATCAAGCGTTCGCACACGCTCGACCTCCTCGTTCTGGCGGCCGAGTGGGGACATGGGCGCCGCACGGGCAAGCTATCCAACCTGCACCTCGGCGCGCTCGATCGGGCGACGGGCCGGTACGTGATGCTGGGCAAGACGTTCAAGGGCCTGACGGATGAGATGCTCGCGCGGCAGACGGAAGCACTGTTGGCGCGCGAGCTGCGCCGCGACCAATGGACGGTGTACGTGCGGCCGGAGCTGGTCGTGGAGATCGCCTTCAGCGATCTGCAGGCGAGTAGCCGCTATCCCGGCGGGCTCGCGCTGCGGCTGGCGCGGGTGAAGCGCTATCGCGAGGACAAGCGGCCGGAGGACGCAGACGACATGGAGGCGGTGCGGCGGATCTACTCGGCCCAGGGGGGTCAGGCGGCTTCCGCCGACGGCGCGCCCGCCACCCGCATGGATTGAGGACGGCAGGTTACCAAGCGTACTCTTGGCAACCATTGCCAGAGCACTCCCGCAGGAAATACCGTGAGCAAGCAACACCAGTATGCCGTCAGCATCGCGTGGACCGGCAATGACGGCAGCGGCACACAGTCGTATCGCAGCTACCGGCGCGACCACGAGATCGCGGCGGCGGGCAAGCCGCCGATCCCGGGCTCCAGCGATCCGGCGTTTCGCGGCGATCGGGCACGATACAACCCGGAGGAGCTTCTGGTCGCAAGCCTGTCGAGCTGCCACATGCTGTGGTATCTGCACCTCTGCTCGGTCAACGGGATTGTCGTCCTCGATTACCACGATGAGGCTGCCGGCACCCTGCAGGAGGAGGACGACGGCGCAGGCACCTTCGTCCGTGTCGTGCTGAAGCCGCGGGTGACGGTCGCCGGCGGCAGCGACCGCGGCAAGGCGCTGGCGCTCCACGAGGAGGCCCATCATCTCTGCTTCATCGCCCGCTCGGTGCGCTTTCCGGTCGAGGTTGCAGCGCAGATCGCCGACTGATGCGCACGGCACCGTCAGGGAGCCTGGATCCAGCGTCGCAACTAGAGAAAATCGCTAGTCCCGACTGCAGAAAATTGCGAGGCGCTGCGGAAGTTGTCGCGCGGGTGGCACAGCCCGGGCCTGCGGCGTACGGGCGAATGGAACTCGCGGCTGCGCCGCGCAATAATCACTGTCTCTTCGACCAGACCCTCTCTGCGATGAAACAACAATGGCAGTTTCTGCGATCGGTCCATGCGCGCGCGCGCCTTCCGGCAAAAGGGCGCGCCGTGGCGACGGCCGCCCTTTTCTGCGGCATCGCCACCTTTGGCGCCGGCCGGGCACGCGCCGCCGAGGCACCGCCGCTCGCGGATATCGTGATCACCGCCACCCGGGTCGCGGTGCCCGCTTTCGATGTCCCGGCATCCATCAGCGACGTGCCGGCGGCAGAGCTGCGCGAGGACGCCCTCGGGGTGAATCTTTCCGATGACATCGGCTTCGTCCCGGGTCTGCTGGCGCGCAATCGCAACAACTACGCTCAGGATCAGCAGATCTCCATCCGCGGCATCGGAGCAAACTCCGCGTTTGGCGTCCGGGGCGTGCGCATCTACCAGGACGGCATACCGCAGACCGGGCCGGACGGCCAGGGGCAGGTCTCGCAGATCAATCTCGACTCCGCGCAACGCATCGAGGTGCTCCGCGGGCCGTTTTCCGCGCTCTATGGCAACTCCTCGGGGGGCGTGATCCAGATTTTCACCGCCGACGGCAAGGCGCCCGGAGAAGTGCGCAGCGACATCGGCTACGGCAGTTTCGGTACGTTCCGTGCCGGCCTCGACGCCAGCGATGCCGCCGGGCCGCTCGCATACAACGTGGATTTCACGCACTTTTTCTTCGAGGGCTACCGGCCGCACCAGAGCGCGCGCAGCGAGTCTTTCAACGGCAAGGTTGGCTACCAGCTCGGCCGCCACAGCAAGCTGACCTTCATCGCGAACGTGCTCTCGCGGCCGGACGCAAACGATCCGCAGGGCCTCACCGCGGCGGAGTTCGCCGCCGGTCCGGACCGGACCGATCCGGCCTCGATCCAATTCAACACCCGCAAGAGCCTGCAGCAGCAGGAAGGCGGCCTGGTCCTCGACCTCGGCCTCACGGACCGGCAATCGATCCGGCTGCTGGGCTATTACGGACATCGCGCCGTGCTGCAGTTCCTCTCCATACCGGCAGGCGCGCAGAAGGCGCCCACCAGCTCGGGCGGCGTGATTGACCTCGACCGCCAGTTCGGCGGCACCGACGCGCGCTGGACCTGGAAGGGCCCGCTCGCGGGCCGGCCGCTGTCGTGGGTGGTGGGAGTGAGCTACGACACCCAGAACGAGCTGCGCCGGGGTTACAACAACTTCGTCGGCAGCACACTCGGCATCGAGGGGGCGCCGCGTCGCAACGAGAACGACATTGCCCGCAACATCGATGAGTACACCCAGGCGAGCTGGGAGCTCGTGCCGCACTGGACGCTCACGGCCGGCATCCGCCACAGCGAGGTGCGCTTCCTGTCGGAGGATCACTTCATCACCTCCACGAATGGCAATGACAGCGGCGGTACCACTTACACCGCCAGCTCCCCGGTGGCGGGGCTGCTGTTCGCCGCCCGGCCGTGGCTGCATCTTTATGCCTCGTACGGGCAGGGTTTTCAGACCCCGATTGCCTCGGAGCTGGCCTACCGGCCCAATGACGCACCGGGCTTGAATTTCGGCTTGCGCCCCTCACGCAGCGTCAACAGCGAGCTCGGCGCGAAGCTGCGCATCAGCAGGGATCTCACGGCGGGGATCGCCGCCTTCGACACGCTGACCCGCAATGAGATCGTCGTGGCAACGAATGCCGGCGGCCGCTCCACCTATCAGAATGCGGGCCGGACGCGGCGCAGCGGCGCGGAAGCCTCGCTCGACTATCGGTTCGCGGGCAGCTGGCGCACCCAGGTTGCCTATACCTATGTCGATGCGATCTATATCGATCCTTATCTGACGTGCGCCGGCACCCCGTGCGCCAGGCCGAATCTGCTCATCGCGACGGGCAACCGCCTGCCCGGGGTGCCGCACAACGACGCCTACGCCAGGATCGAATGGGGCCAGCCGCTCGGCTGGCGGGCCAGCCTCAGCGGCCAGTACATCAGCGCGATCGCGGTCAACGATGCCAACACGGAGTTCGCGGCCGCCTACCCGGTGCTCAATGTGAGCGGCGGATACGCCGCGGAGCTGCGGTCCACACGGCTCAGCCTCTTTCTGCGCCTGAACAACATCCTCGACCGCCACTATGCGGGGTCGATCATCGCGGATGACGGCAACGGCCGCTACTTCGAGCCGGCGCCGGGCTTCAACGTGTTCGCGGGGATCACGGCGGCCTTCCTCTAGGCCGCCGCGGACGCCCTCAAGCCGCCGCAGTCTTCTTCCACGCCTCCAGGGCCTGCATCCCGGCAAACCATCGCTGCAGGTCCGGCAGGTCGGTGACGGGAAGCCTGGCGGGTACCGTGGCGGCGAGCGGGGTGGCGATCGCAATATCCGCCAGCGAGAGCGCCTCGCCGCAGATCCAATCGCGGCCGCGCAGGTGGACATCGAGCACGCCGGCGAACTCGCGCACCAGCTGCTCGCCGCGGCGTACTTCTGCGGCGTCGGCGGCGCCGAGGCCGAGCATGCCTTTGATGAGGTGCTCCCAGTTGAGGATGCCGATGGCGGGCGAGAAGTGTTGGCCGCTCCAGAAGAGCCAGCGGTTGACGTCGGCCCGCGAGCGGCTCTCGGTGGGGTAAAGCGCCTGTCGCGGCGTCCTGTCGGCGAGATACTGCATGATCGCGTACGACTCCCAGAGAACGAAGCCATCGTCCTCGAGCACCGGCACCCTATGGTTGGGATTCAACTGCAGAAATTCCGGCTGGCGCTGCTCGCCCTTTTGCAGATCGACGAACACCAGCTCGACCGGCGCGCCCAGGTGCAGGGCGGTCATCACGGCACGGCGTGCGTTGAACGAAAACGGATGGTGATACAGGCGCATGACAGGTCTCTTTTGGGTCAGTGGGTACGTGCTATTCATGGTGCCAGAGGAGCGTGACAGTTTCTGTCAGGAGCGGGCGATGGCGGCGGCTTTCGCGCGGTCGGAGGCTTGGAGCTGCTGCCGCCAGCGCTTTGCCAGCTCCCTCCTCGGCTGCGGGTACCGTATCCCCGTGGGCTCGAGGCTCGAGATTCGATCGGCCCGGAAGTGGCGGAAGTCCTGCCGCAGCTCGCACCAGGCCGCGACCAGGCGCTTGCCCTCGAAGAAGACCAGCGCGACGGGCCAGATCAGCCGCTCCGTTGCGGCCCCGGGGATGCTCAGGTAACAAATCCTCAGCTTGTGCTCGCGGCGGATGGCCTCGCGGATGGTCCGCAGGCCGCCGCCCTGCTCCGCTGCGCCGCCCCACCGCGGCGCCCAGAGGCCGGTCTCCGCGATGCGGTCGCGCAGATCCCGCGGCGCGGCGGTGGCAATCTTGGCGAGGGCGGAGTCGGCGGCCTGCGCCAGCGCGGGATCGCCCTGGCCCTGCACCCACCGGGCACCCAGCACGAGCGCTTCCAGCTCCTCGTCGCCGAACATGAGCGGCGGCAGGAAGAAGCCGGCACGGAGGAGGTAGCCGACGCCGGCACTGCCGCCGATCGGGGCGCCCAGTCCGACGAGGGTCTGGACGTCGCGATAAACGGTGCGCGTGGATACTGACAGCTCGCCGGCGAGCTGTGCCGCGGTCACTGGACGGCGCCGCCCGCGCAGCGCATCCATCAGCTTGAAAAGACGAGAGGTTCTGCTCATGCGATTACGGCGGTGCAGGCACGGAACGGAGGGGTGGCCCAGGCAGTTATCGTAGGATGACCGCTCGGCCAGGATCCACCTTTCAGCCATTGCTGGGCGCGCGTGCGCTGGCGCAGTGGATCCGTCGGGGCGGCACGCCGGCGCACGCACCGCTCGGCTATGGCCTGCGGCTGAGGTGGCACGCACATTTCTTCGAGCTCAATTGGCGGACACAGCTCGAGCGAATGGCGCCTGCGGACCCGCCGGTCGAGCCGCTGTTCATCGTCGGGCTGTGGCGCTCCGGAACGACCGTGCTGCACGAGCTGGTGAACGCCTGCGGCGGCTGGGCGACGCCGCAAACCTGGCAGTGCTTCCACCCCTCGACCTGCTTCCTGACGGGGCCGCCGGCGCAGGCCGCGGAGGTCAAGCGCCCGATGGACCAGGGCCGGATTTCCGCGCACGGGCCACAGGAGGACGAGTTCGCCCTGCTGCTCTTGGGTGAGCCCTCTGCGTATCGGGGCCTGATCGATCCGCGGCGTCTGCTCGAATGCGGCGACGCGGCCTGGTCGGGTAATGGCGAGCCGGGTGACGGCGGCGGCCTCGAGCGGTGGCAGTCGTTCGTGCGCGGTGTGGCCTCAGGCGGCGGCGCGCGGCTGTTGCTGAAATCGCCCAGCCATACCTTCCGCATCCCGACGCTACGCACACTCTTCCCGGGCGCCCGCTTCATCTGGATCGGCCGCCACCCGGGGGAGGTGCTGGCATCGAACGTCAGGATGTGGAGAGCCATGATGAGCGTATACGCGCTGTGGGATTGCCCGGAAGGCGTCATCCCGCGGTTCCTGGGCGAAGCCATGCGCGCCTGCAGCGGAATGCTCGAGCGCTGCATCGCGGAGATGACGCGGGAGCAGCTGCTGTGGGTCGACTTCGAGGCGCTGCAGACCGACCCGGAACGGGTCCTGCGGCAAATCCTGCAATTCGCCGGTGAAAGGCCGGGTCGCGAGGAGAGTTCGCTCACCGCGGACATCGAGACGGCGCTCTCTGCCGTCCCGATTCACCGTGGTGAGCGCGCGGCGATGCCGGACGATGAATCCGTGCTTCAGCTCGATCGCGTGATGCGTGCTGCCCGGCAACGCTTCGGCGAGGGGGAAGCCTGACGGGTACAGCCCTTGCTCAAAGCTAGCGCCATGAAGCGTACGACCCTCACTGGAATGATCGCCGTCGTCGCCCTGCTAACGTGCGTGCCGCTCAGGCCCGCGTACGCGTACATCGATCCGAACTCGGCGGGCGC